>NZ_VSLZ01000003.1:363672-727344 GCF_010747475.1 Halorussus sp. MSC15.2
CAGTATCGTGCCGTGTCGTTTTAGCGAGTAGCTGTGATTTATCCGCTCTAAGCAGGGCTTACTCGGGCGAAAATCGAGGGTCTCAGAATCCGAGCACGGAGAATCAGAGATGGTCGGCAGTGACGACGCGTCTCCGCCCTTACCGCACCGAGTCGAGCAGGAGTTTCTGCTCGACGCGCTTGACCTCGTGTTGCACATCCCGGACCGCGTCGATGTTGGCCGAGATAGACGAGACGCCCTCGTCCACGAGGTGCTGGACCATCTTGGGCTTCGACCCCGCCTGTCCG
Source organism: Halorussus sp. MSC15.2 (assembly GCF_010747475.1). Classification (NCBI taxonomy): domain Archaea; kingdom Methanobacteriati; phylum Methanobacteriota; class Halobacteria; order Halobacteriales; family Haladaptataceae; genus Halorussus; species Halorussus sp. MSC15.2. Next base: position 363,960 of record NZ_VSLZ01000003.1, read on the forward strand.
CAGATGGACGTGTCCACGTCGTGTTCGCGGCAGGTCTCGATGGTCTGGCTGATGAGTTGCAGGACCGAGGGGTGGAGTTCGTCGAACCGGTCGGCCACCTTCTCGTTGTTGCGGTCCACCGCCAGCGTGTACTGGGTGAGGTCGTTCGTCCCGAACGAGGCGAAGTCGATGCCCTGTTCGGCCATCTTCTCGACGCCCAGCGCAGAGGCGGGCGTCTCTATCATCACGCCCCACGTCCGCTTCTCGGGGTCGATGCCCGACTCCTCCATGAGGTTGCGGGCCTGAATCACGTCCTCGGCGTCGTTGACCAGCGGGAGCATGATTTCGACGTTGTCGTAGCCCATCTCGTAGAGGCGGGCGAACGCCTCGAGTTCGTGGGCGAACACGTCGGGGCGGTCGAGACTCCGGCGGATACCCCGGTAGCCCAGCATCGGGTTGTGCTCGTCGGGTTCGTCCTCGCCGCCCTGCAACTGGCGGAACTCGTCGGTCGGGGCGTCGAGCGTCCGGACCCGCACGGGACGGGGGTAGAACTCGTCGGCCACGCCTCGGACGCCCTCCACGATTTCGTTGACGTACGCGTCCACGCCGTGGTCGTCGATGTACCGGGCGGGCGTCTTGTTCGTCGAGAGAATCATGTGTTCCATCCGAAGCAGACCCACGCCGTCCGCACCCGTCGCGGCGGCGCGCTCGGCGGCCTCCGGGATGGAGACGTTGACCTTCACCTCGGTCGCGGTCATCGGCTTGACCGGCGTCTTCGGGCGGGCCTCCTCGATGGGTTCGCGCTCCTCGGTGGTCTCCTTGCGGCCCTCCGTGATGGTCCCCTTGTCGCCGTCGATGGTGATGCGCTGGTCGTCGGTCAGCGTCGTGGTGGCGTCGGTACACCCGACGACCGCGGGGACGCCCAGTTCGCGGGAGACGATGGCGGCGTGGCTGGTCATACCGCCCTCGTCGGTGGCGATGCCCGCCGCGCGCTTCATCGCGGGCACCATGTCGGGCGTGGTCATCTCGGTGACGATGATGTCGCCCTCGCTCACCTTGTCGAGTTGGTCGAGTTGAGTGACGATGCGGACCGCGCCCGAGGCGATGCCGGGACTCGCGCCCAGACCCGAGACGAGAACGTCGCCCTCGCCCGCACCGGTTCCGGCGTCGCTCTCCGCGCCCGCGGTCTCGACCGCACCGCTTCCGTCGGTGATACCCTCGGACTCCGACGCGCTGGCCTCGGTCGCGTCGGTCTGAATTTCGGTCTCGCCGTCGTCGATGGTCGTGATGGGTCTCGACTGGAGCATCAGGACCTCGCCGTCCACGATGGCCCACTCCACGTCCTGTGGCGTCCCGTAGTGGTCCTCGACGCGTTCGCCGAGTTCCACGAGTCGCGCGATGTCGGCCTCGTCGAGGACCTGCGCCTCACGTTTGTCCTCGGCGACCTCGCGTTCGACGGTCTCGCCGGTCGCCTCGTCTTTCTCCATCATCGTCTTCTTGTCGGCGATGGTGAGTTCCTCCACCGCGCCGGTCTCGCGGTTCACGACGTAGTTGTCGGGCGAGACAGACCCCGAGACGACCGCCTCGCCGAGTCCCCACGCGGCCTCGATGATGATTCGGGGGTCGCCGGTCGAGGGGTGACTGGTGAACATCACGCCGGACTTCTCGGCGTCGACCATGCGCTGGACGACGACCGCGATGTCCACGACTGAGTGGTCGAACCCCTTCTCCTGTCGGTAGTAGATGGCGCGCTGAGTGAACAGCGACGCCCAGCAGCGCTTGACGCGGTCCACGAGGTCCTCGCGGGTGACGTTGAGGAACGTCTCCTGCTGGCCCGCGAAACTCGCGTCGGGGAGGTCCTCGGCGGTCGCGGACGACCGGACGGCGACGAAGTTCTCGCCAGCGCGGGACCCTGTCCCGCGTGCCTCCGAGTCGTTGGACTCGGAGACGCCCCCGAGGTCGTCGTACGAGTCGAGAATCTCCTGTCGAATGTCCTCGGGCATCTCGGTCTCCAGTACGAGTTCCTTGGCCCGCGACTGGGCCTCGGCGAGCGCCGCGGAGTCCTCGGCGTCCACGTCCACGGCCTCGAACAGTTCCTCCGCGATGCCGGTGTCCTCGATAAACGAGCGGTAGGTGCCAGCCGAAACCACGAACCCCGAAGGAACTGGGAGACCCGCGCCCGTGAGTTCCCCGAGCGACGCGCCCTTCCCGCCGACCAGTTCGAGGTCGTCCGCGGTGATTTCGTCCAGCCAGAGTACAGCCATTGGTGCATGTGAGAGAACAGGAAGGCGAATAAAGAATGTTCCGACCGGCTCACGCCGGAAATATTAACTCGGATTCGGGTTCATCCGCGACTCGTAAGATTTGCCGGACGCGAACGGTTCGCGGTGGCTCCCGGCCGCAGGACGGAGGACGACGAGTCCGCGAGACCATCGAGTAGTCCGTGCTTTATTTACCCATTTTGGGGACCCAGATACGCCAGCGAAAGAGAGTCACTACCGGCGCAGCGGCCCGCCAGTCACTGGCCCGACGTTTTCGCTCTCCGACACGAAAACGGGTGAGTTTATATCCCCGCGTTCGTCTCACCCACGCATGGACGCGAGTCGTTCGCTTCGGTGGGCAGTGTACTACGTGGTCCTCGCCGGGGTCGCCACCATCGTCGGTGGTGCGCTCGTCGGCGGGGGCGTCGTACTGGGCATCGCAGAGGGATACAGTAAACTGGACAGCGGCGCGGCGCTCTCCTCGGCGCTGACGACCGCCGCGCCCGGACTGGCACTGGCGACACTCGGCGTGGTCGTCTGGGCCGTTGGCAGCGTCACCGCCTTCGTGCGGGTGTTCACCGCCGCCGTCGAGGAACAGATGCGCGAGCGCTTCGACAGCGAGAAGGTCAAGAGCGAGATTCTGTCGGTGCTGGACGACCGCCTCTCGGACGTTGAACACGACGTCTCGGAGATGCGCCGTCAGGTGTCGGAACTCAAGCGCGAGGACAGCGCCGAGGAGTTCCAGTTCGGCGAGCAGCAGTGACGGGTTACCGACTCAAAATCTACCACGAGAAAATACTGTCGCACTAACAGCGATACGAGTATGGAGAATTCGGATACGTTCTCGTTTGCGATGATGGTCCTCGTTTGTAGCGTAGCGCTGTTCGTCTACGCCGAAACCCAAGACGACGGGGTCAGAGAGGCAGCCACGTTTGCAGTAGTGACGAGTACCGTCGTGATGACCGGTTTCGGGTATCGAATTGTAAAGGACGCTACGTGATTGCCATCGGGGAATCCATCTAACCCCGGTGTACTTCGTGAACGGGGACGCGACGCGCCACGAAGGCCACGGCGAGACCCGCGAGCAAACCGTCACTCCACCGCAGGCCGGGCCGTCGTCCGAACACGGAACCCGTCCCGAGTTTGCGCCTTTCCGCAAGCACTCGGTCTGACTTCGCCACCTACACCGTCGCGTCGATGATGTCGTCGCCGTCGTCGCGGTCCGGAACCTGCAACTCGCCGTCGAGCGCGGTGGCCGCCCGCCCGCCGACGCGGACCTGTTCGGCCACGCGCACGCGAACGTGACCCGGCCGGTCCACGAAGTGACCCTGCTCGAAGACCATCTCGTCGGGGAACTCGCCGTCGAACGCCTCGACCTCGCGCAGGTAGGCCCCGGTGGCGCCGCTCGCGGTGCCTGTCACGGGGTCCTCCGGCACTCCGGCGGCGGGCGCGAACATCCGGCCGTGGAGCGTCGAATCCGCTTCGAGCGCGTCGAAGGAGAACGCGTAGATGCCGGTCGCCTCGACCTCCTCGCTGATGGCCTCGACTTCGCCGAAGTCGGGGTCCATCGCCGAGACGTGTTCGAGGAAGTTCACCGGCACCACGAGGAAGGGGAGTCCCGTCGAGGCGACCGCCAGCGGGAAGTCCGCGCCCACGTCTTCGAGCGCGGCGTGGTCGATACCGAGCGCGTCGGCGATTCGCTCGTAGTCGAGGTCCACCTCGCGGATTTCGGGGCGGTCTTGGGTCATCCAGACGGTCCCGTCTTCCTCGACTTCGATGTCGAGAACGCCGACGTTGGTTTCGAGGCTGTGGGTTCCGGCGTCGATGACGCCGTCTTCGAGCAGGTGGGCGTGGGAGGCGATGGTGGCGTGTCCGCAGAGGTCCACCTCCGTCGTGGGCGTGAAGTACCGGACCCGGCGGTCGGCCTCGTCGCTCTCGCGGAAGAAGGCGGTCTCGCTCACGGCGAGTTCGTTGGCGATGGCCTGCATCTGGGCGTCGTCGAGTCCGTCGGCGTTCGGCACCACTCCGGCCGCGTTTCCGGCGAACGGTTCGGCGGTGAAGGCGTCCACCTGCAGCGCGCGTAGCGTGTCCATGGTCGCCCCGAGGGGCGCGCGACTCTTAGTAATTGGTTCGTCGGAACCGGGCCGCCGTCTCCGGGAACGACTCCCACGGCCGGAGACCCACCTGTAAACGGTTAAGTGTGCGGGAGTGCGAGTCCCGAGTTGGTATGAGCGAACTCCCCGACGAGTTCAAGTGCACGATTACGAACTGGGAGTACATCTACGGTCTCTGCCGCGACGTCAGCGACCAAGTGAAACGGGACTCCTTCGAACCGGACGTGGTGGTCGCGCTGGCCCGCGGCGGGTGGTTCGCGGGGCGGTGTATCTGTGACTTCCTCGGAATGGACGACCTGACGAGTCTCAAGATGGAACACTACGTGGGGACCGCCGAGAAGGCGGGCGAACCCGAGGTGCGCTATCCGATGCCCGAGGGGAGCGTCGCGGGCAAGGACGTCCTCATCATCGACGACATCGCCGACACCGGCGGGTCCATCGAGCGCGCCGAGGAGTATGTCTCCGAGCGCGACGCCGGTGAAATCCGGACGGCGACCCTCCAACTCCTCCAGACCAGCGAGTTCGAACCGGACTACATCGGGGAGCGACTCGACGAGTGGGCGTGGATAGTCTACCCGTGGAACTTCATCGAGGACATGATAGACATCACCTCGGGCGTGATGGACAAGGCCGACGGCGACGCCTTCACGACCGAGGAGATTCGCCACCTCCTCAGCGAGTACCACGACGTGGAGCGCATCGAGATGGAAATCGCCCAACCCGACCGCATGGAGGAAGTCCTCAACGAGATGACCCGCCGGGACGTTCTCGAAGCGGAGGGGGACGCGTGGCGACTGGTCGAGAACGAGGACGGCGTTGGGGCCTGAGGAACGACTCTCAGAGTTCGGACTCCTCTCGTGACGTTTCGAACGCCAAACCTGTCCAATTTACGAACGTTTAACACGTTACGCGAACGCCGTGGCTATATGCGAGAATACATCTACCTCGGTGGTGCCATCGCAGCCGAGGTGACCGGCACCGCGGCGCTCAAGTTCTCGGACGGGTTCGCGAACGTCGTTCCGTCGCTCGTCGTCGTCCTCGGCTACGTCGGTTCCTTCTACCTACTGAGTCTCACCCTTCAGGAGTTACCGATAGGGCTGGTGTACGCGACGTGGTCGGCGGTCGGAATCGTGGCCGCGGCGCTCCTCGGCGTCGTCGTGTTCGACGAACCGGTCGACGTGGCTGGTGTCGTCGGAATGGCGCTCATCGTCGGCGGCGTCGTCGTTCTGAACGTCTTCTCTGACGCGTACAGTCCCGCTCACTGACTGCCGTCCGACGCCCTCGGACGGGGGAAGTCGAAACGATTCCGACCCGAGAGGTGACCGTCGGTCGTGACGCCGAAGGGTAGCCGTTTAGTATCCGCCGACGCGAGTCTACGCCATGACGATTGGATTCATCGGCGGAAGTGGAATCTACGAGGCCCTGCCCCTCGAGAACACCCGCAAGGAAGAGATTTCGACCCCCTTCGGCGACCCGAGCGCGCCCGTCACCATCGGCGAGTTCGCGGGCGAGGAGGTCGCGTTCCTGCCGCGCCACGGCCCGGACCACCAGCATACGCCGACCAACGCCCCGTACAAGGCCAACATCTACGCCCTGAAGCAGGTCGGCGTCAAGCGCGTGCTGTCGAGCAACGCGGTCGGGAGTCTGCGCGAGGACCTGCCGCCCCAGACGCTCGTGGTGCCCGACCAGACGTTCGACCGGACCAAGCACCGCGACTCGACGTTCTTCGGCGACGGCATCGTGGTCCACATGCCCTTCGCGGACCCCTACTGCCCGCACATGGTCGAGCATCTGGCCGACTCGGCCGACGCCGCCACCGACGCCGACTCCGAGAAGGGCGGCACCTACGTCTGTATCGAGGGGCCGCAGTACTCGACCCGCGCCGAGAGCGAGTTCTACCGCGACCAAGGCTGGGACGTCATCGGCATGACGACGATTCCGGAGGCCAAACTGGCCCGCGAGGCCGAACTCTGCTACGCCACCGTCGCGGGCGTCACCGACTACGACGTGTGGAAACAGGACAGCGAGGTCACGCTCGAAGAGGTGCTGGACAACGCCGCGGAGAACGAGGAGGCCATCAAGGAAGTCGTGGAACACGCCATCCGAAACATGCCCGACGAGCGCGACTGTGACTGCGGCCACGCGCTGGAAGGTACCATCAACACGCCGACCGAGGCGATTCCGGACGAGACCCGCGAGCGCGTCGAACCGTTCGTCGGCGGCTATCTGGACTGAGCCGTTCCCGTCGGAACTGTTCCTCTCGTCGGAACTGTTCTCCTCGGCGGGAGAAAGCAGGGGTACAAGCGTCGAAAAGCTAGCTTCGAGCCTGAGCGGCAGAGTCTCCCGCAACCGCATCGCGACCGCGAACCTCACACCTCCCGACCTCTTCCTCGCTTCGCTCGGTCATCCCTCGCACGACGCCCGAGGTCGTGCCGTGGAAGCGAAGCTCCCCTCCCACGAGTCTGCGCGAGCGTAGCGAGCGCAGACGCCAGCGTGTGCCGAACGCACACCTGACGCACTGAACGAAGGGAGACAGGAAATCGGCCGACCTCAGTCCGCAATCGCGGGCGCTTCGGCTTCCTCGGCGGCATCGGCGTCCTCGACCCAGAGGTCGCCGAACATGTCGTCCTGCTCCAGCGTGACCACGCCGCGGTGCGAGAGGAACAGGAGCGCGAGGAACGTCTGGATGCGCGACCCGCCGATACGCTCGATTTCGGCGTACAGCACCTCGTCGCGCCCCTTGTCGTAGTGGACGCGGAGTTCCTCGCGCACCTCGTCGATGACCGCCTCGATGTCCTCCTCGTGGGCCGTGCCGGTCACGTCGTCGGCGGAGGGTTCCTCGTCAACACGCATGTCGTCGTCCATCCGGTAGTCCAGCGTCTGGGTCCCGCGCTGGAACCCCGAGGGCGAGTCGCTGGTGTCGTAGCTTCGGGAGTCCTTCCACCACGACCCGCGCTCGCGCTCCCGGAGTTCGTGGACGAGTTCGTCCAGCGTCTCGGGCGTCCCGCGGGCGGTCTTGCGGTCGAGGCGGCGCTCCATCTCGTCTTCCAACTTCGACACCGGGTCGAACTCCGGGAACTCGCCGTCGGCGGGGTCCATCGGCGGTTCCGCGCCGGGTCCCCACTCGTCCCACGCCTCCTCCGATTCGGGTTCGTCCTCGTCGTCGTCGGCCAGCATCGCGTCGCTCTTCATCCGGAGGAGGACGCTGGCGTAGAACAGCGCCCGGCCCGAGGTCCGGAGGTCGGCCTCGTCCAACCGGTCGAGGAACTTGTCGGTGACCGTCACGATGTCGATGTCCCACGGTTCGATTTCGCCGTCCTCGGCGAGTTGCACGAGGAGTTCGACGGGTTCGGCCTCGTCGTCGTCCGCGTCGGCGTCCACGTCGAGTTCGTCCGAGAGGATGTCGTCTGTCTCCTCGGACGCGTCAACCTCGGAGTCGGGACTGCCGGTCTCGTCGCCGAAGAGACCCGACGCTTCGCCCTCGCGCTCGCGCTTCTCCTCGTCGTGGCCCGCGATGTTGAGGGGGACGTCCTCAGTCATCGGCGGGCACCTCCTCGTCGCCGTCGTCGCCCAACTGGATTCCCGTCACGGTGCTCACGTTGTCGCCCTGCATCGTGACGCCGATGGCGCGCTCGGAGCGCTCCATCATCGCCGAGCGGTGCGAGACGACGACGAACTGGGCGTCGCCCGCGAGTTCGTCCACCATCTCGCCGACGCGCTCGGCGTTGGCGGCGTCGAGGAAGGCGTCCACCTCGTCCAGCGCGTAGAACGGCGCGGGGTTGTACCGCTGGATGGCGAAGATGAACGCGAGCGCGGTCAGACTCTTCTCGCCGCCCGACATCGCGTCGAGGCGCTGGATGGGCTTGTCGCCCGGTTGGGCCTTCATCGTCAGGCCGCCCTCGAAGGGGTCTTCGTCGTCTTCGAGGTGGAGCGTGCCGGTCCCGTTCGAGAGTCGCTCGAAGATGTCGGTGAACTGCTCGGCGATGGCCTCGTAGGCGTCCATGAACGTCGCCTTCTTCTGGTCCTCGTAGGAGTCGATGCGGTCGCGGATTCCCTCGCGCTCCTCGACGAGGACCGACTTGCGCTCCTCGATGTCGTCGAGGTCGGACTTCACGTCGTCGTACTCCTCGATGGCCAGCATGTTGACGGGTTCGAGTTCCTCCATCTGGCGTTCGAGGCGCTCGATGTTCTTCTCGACCTCCTTCAGGTCGGGAATCTCCTCGGCGTCGTACTCGCCGACCTGCTCGCGGAGTTGCTCGATGTCGGCCTCCAGACGCTCCTCGCTCCGCCGGAGACTCTCGAGGCGGTTCTCGACTGTCTCGACCTCGGCCTTCTTGTCGTCGCGCTCCTGCTGGGCCTCCCGGAGGTCGTCCTTCACGTCCTCGCGTTCGTCCTTGAGGTCGGCGAGTTCGTCTTCGAGTTCGGCGACGGCGTCGCGCTTCTCTTCGAGCAGGGCCTCCTGGTCCTCGATTTCGCCTTCGAGGTCCGCTATCTTCTCCTCCTGCTCGGCCTTCCGGTTCTGGGCCTGCTCGATGTCGTCGTGGAGGTCCTCGATGGCGTCCTCGGCGTACTGCTTCTCCAACTGGAGTTCGTTGAGTTCGCCGTCCAACTCGTCGATTCGGTCCTCGTACTCTTCGATTTCGGCCTCGATGTCCTCGGCCTCCGCGGTGAGTTCGGGAATCCGGGAGTCGGCGAGTTCGGTCTCCAGTTCCGCGATGGCGTCCTCGATTTCGGCGATGGACTCCTCGTGGTCGTCTATCTCCGCTTCGAGTTCCTCCATCTGCTCGTTGACGGCCTCGCGCTCGGCCTCCATCGCCACGAGTTCGTCTTCGAGGTCGTCGATGCGCTGTTTCGCGTCTTCGAGTTCCGACTCGGTTCGCTCCACGTCGGACTCGATGGAGCGCACTTGGTCGGTGGCGTCGCTCTTCCGGTCGCGGGCGTCGTCGAGTCGGTCCTCGACGTCTCGCACGTCCTCGCGGATGGACTTGCGCTCGTCCTCCAACTCGTTGATGCGCTGGGCGACTCGCTCTAGTTGGCCCTTGCCGGACTTCGAGAAGGAGTAGCGCGACCCGGACTTCGAACCGCCGGTCATCGCGCCGCTCTTCTCGACCAGTTCGCCGTCGAGGGTCACGAGTCGGTAGTCGCCCATCAGGTCGCGGGCGGTCTCCATGTCCTCGACGACCAGCGTGTCCCCGAGGACGTAGGCGAACACGCCCGAGTACTGCGAATCGAAGTCCACGAGGTTGTACGCGAAGTCCACCACGCCCGGCACGCTCGGCGCAGAGGGGAGGTTTCGGTCGTGCATCTCGGTCAGCGGCAGGAACGTCGCCCGCCCGGCGTTCCGTGACTTGAGGTATTCGATACAGTTCTGGCCGACGCTGTCGTCGTCTACCACGACGTGGGCCATCCGTCCTCCGGCCGCCGTCTCGCAGGCGGTGGCGTACTTCCGGTTGACGCCGCCCAACTGGCCGACCGTCCCGTGGACGCCGGGCTTCTCGGCGTTCAGAATCGTCGAGACCGCCCGGCCGTACGAGGAGTCGCCGCTCTGGTCGGCCTTGGCTTCGAGTTCGGCGTACTCCTGCTGTTTGGCCTGAATCTCGTCTTCGACCGAGTCGAGGTCGTCCTGCAACTCGCGTTTCTCCTGCTTGAGGTCCTCGACCACGTCGTCTATCTGGGCGCGGTTGCGCTCGGCCTTCGCCAACTCGTCGTCGAGGTCTTCGAGTTTCGACTCCAGTTCCGGAATCGCCTCGCGGGCCTCGTCCAACTCCTGTTCCTTCTCGCTCTCCGCGTTCGACCGCCGTCGAGACTCGTCGATGAGGCGGTCTTTCTCGCGCTGGAGGTCGTTGCGCTCGCTCTTGTGGTCCTCTAACTCGTCTTTCCGCTCGGCGAGTTCGGCCTTGACTTCATCGTACTCGGTGTCGATGGCCTCGATTTCGGCCTCGACCTCCTCGAGTTCGGCCTGCTTCTGCTGGACGTCGGCCTTGACCGAGGACTTCTCTATCTTGATGTCGCGGATGTCGGCTCGAACTCCTCGACGTCCTCCTGCTTGCGGTCGATTTCGACGAAGGCCTGTCGGCGGGTGTTCTCGGCGTCCTGAATCTTCTCCTCGGCCGACTCGATGGCGTCTTCGAGCCGAGAAATCTCGCCTTTGACCTCCTCGATTTCGCTCTTGATGCGGAGCTGCTCGTCCTCGCCTTTCCGCTCGATTTCGGCGTTGAGTTCCTCCATCTCGTCTTCGAGGCGGATGACCGCACCTTGCTTCTCGTCTAACTCCTGCTGGAGGTCGGCCAACTCGTCCTCGCGGTCCTCGATGTCCTCGCGGGTGTGCGCGAGGTCTTCTCGCTTCTCTTCGAGTTCCGCGGCCTTGAGGTGGCCCTCGTACTCCTGTTTCTCGTCGCGCAGGCCCTGATATTCGAGGGCGGTCTCGCGCTCGTCGGCCAACTGGTCGAGGCGGTCCTGTTTCTCCTCGATGCGGAGTTCGGCCTCCTCGATGCGGTCTTTGACCGTCTCCAGTTCTTCGAGCGCGTCCTCTTTCTTGGCGTCGAACTCCGCGACACCCGCGATTTCGTCGATAATCTGGCGACGCTCGTATGGCGTCATGTTGATTATCTCGGTCACGTCGCCCTGCATGACGACGTTGTACCCCTCGGGCGTCACCCCGGCCTGCGCCAGCAGGTCCTGAATGTCCGAGAGGTTGACCGACCGACCGTTGAGGTAGTAGTAGGAGTAGTAGTTGTCGTCGGTCTCCTTGACCCGGCGCTTGATGGTAATCTCGTCCACGTCGTCGACGTTCTCAGACCCCGCGGCGTTGACGACCTGCGCTCTATCCAAGACGCCGTCGCTGTTGTCCAGAATCACTTCGACGCTGGCCTCGCGTGCGCCGCTGGATTCCTCATCGGCGTCGGCGTGGCCGGGATTGTAGATGAGGTCGGTTAACTTCTCGGCGCGAATCCCTCGCGTCCGAGCCAATCCCAGCGCGAACAGCACGCTGTCGATGATGTTACTCTTCCCCGAACCGTTCGGACCCGAGACCGTGGTGAAATCCTCGTAGAACGGGATTTCGGTCCGCCGTCCGAAGCTCTTGAAGTTATCCAAGACGAGCTTTTTGATGTGCATGGTTGCTCGTACGTGGGGACCCTGTCACGCGACGATGATGTCGTCGCCCAACCCGGATTCTCCCCCCGTCTCGTCTTCATCCTGGGACTCTTCGCTTTTAGACTCGTCGTTTTCGTCGGTTCGGGCGTGCGAGTCGCCCGAGTTCGACGTCTTCGCGTTCGCTGAGTCCGTGTTCGTCGCCGACGTCTCGGCCGACGTTTCGAGGGTTTCGAGTCGGTCGTGAACCTCCACCAACTCCTCGGTCAGTCCCTGTATCGTCGCTTCGAGTCGCTCGACCTTCGATTCGAGTTCCTCGACGCGCTCGTCTTGGTCGCTCATGTCCGTGATGGGCCACGGCAGGACCATAAACGTACGTCAGACGCATGTCGCAATTATTACCATACTGTCGGCGCAGACGCGCGTGGCTCGGGAGACGCCGTCGTTCGTTAGTCTTTAGCGGCCCGGCCCCAAACTGGCGGTCAATGACTGCACAGGCTGTCCAGCAATCGGACCTCGCGGTCGTCATCGGACTGGAGGTCCACGTGCAACTGGAGACGGACACGAAGATTTTCTGCGGCTGTTCGACCGACGTGGCCGACGCCGAACCGAACACGCACACCTGTCCGGTGTGTCTCGGACTCCCCGGCGCGCTGCCGGTCCTGAACCGAGCGGCGGTCGAGTCCGCCGTCAGAGTCGGCAAGGCCATCGACGCCGACATCCCCGAAGAGACGACGTTCCACCGGAAGAACTACTTCTACCCCGACCTCCCGAAAGGGTTCCAGATAACCCAGTACGACGCGCCCATCTGTCAGGACGGCGAACTGGAAATCGAGGTCGAAGGCGAGCGCCGGACGGTCGGCGTCCGACGCGCCCACCTCGAAGAGGACCCGGGAAGCCTCCAGCACAAGGGCGGGAACATCGACACCGCCGACTACACGCTGGTCAACTACAACCGTGCGGGCGTCCCGCTCATGGAGATTGTCACCGAACCCGACTTCCGCGGAGCGGAGGAGGTCCGGGCGTTTCTGGCGAAACTCGAAGAGGTCCTCGAGTATCTCGGAGTGTTCGACAGTCAGCGCGACGGGAGTCTCCGCATCGACGCCAACCTCAGCGTGGTCGAGGCCGACGAAATCGGCGACGACGGCGACGTCACCGACGAGGCGCTCGAATCGGCCAACCGCACGGAAGTCAAGAACATCTCCAGTCACAAGGGCGCGGAGAAGGCGCTGTCCTACGAGGCCCAGCGCCAGAAGAACGCGGTCCAGCGCGGCCGAGAAGTCGAGCAGGAGACGCGCCACTGGGACGAGTCGCGTGGCATCACCGTCTCCATGCGCTCGAAAGAGGAGGAGAAGGACTACCGCTACTTCCGGGAGGCCGACCTGCCGCCGCTCCAAGTCAGTGACTGGAAGCAGAAACTCGACATTCCGGAGTTACCCGACGCTCGCCGCGAGCGATTCAGCGAGGAGTACGGCCTGAGCGAGGAGGCCGCCAGCAAACTCACGTCCACGAGGCAGGTCGCGGACTTCTACGAGGACGTGGCCAGCGAGTACGACCCGGACCTCGCCGCGACGTGGGTCGCGGACAACCTGCTGGGAGAACTCAACTACCGCGACATGGAGATAACCGACGTCGCCGACCGCCTCGGCGAGTTCAAGCGCCTCGTCGAACTCGTCGCGGCCGAGGAGATAACCACCAAGAACGCCGAGGAGACCGTCCTCCGCGAGATGCTCGACGAGGGCGGCGACCCCGAGACGATAATCGAACGCGAAGGGTTAGGCAAGGCCGACGAGGGTGAAATCGAAGGTGCTGTCACGGCGGCCATCGAGGAGAACCCCGACGCCGTCGAGGACTACCATACCGGAGAAGGCGGGGCGCTGAACTTCCTCGTCGGACAGGTGATGCAGCGAACCGGCGGTAGCGCCGACCCCGGGTCGGTGAACCAACTGCTCCGCGAACGACTGGACGAGTAGGCTAACTGTCGGTGCGTCACCGATTTCTCTGCGGTCCGCGAGAGGCGCACCGCGCTACCGCCTCGACCTCTCGCGACAAATTTCAGGTCACGGACCTCGTTCGTCTCGCTATCGGGCATAAACTCTCGCGTCGGTCACGTGGCTCCCCGAGTCGCTTCGAGGAGGAGGTTCTGGAATTCCTCGTGGTCGTCGAACGTGGCCGTCTCGGTGAGTTCGCGCTCGACCTCGCGAAGTTCCGCTTCGAGTTCTCTGAACGCCTCGCTGTCCCGTAGCTCCGCGCTCGGTCGCGCGGCAGTCAGTGCTGCGTATTTCGTGGCGAGCGTGTAGTATCGGTCGAGCGCGTCGGCGTACTCGGCCCGTTCGAGCAGCGTCTCGACCGTTCTTCGAATCTTCTGGCCCGAGACGGGTTTCGTCACGTAGTCGTCGAACGGCATATCGACGATATCGTAGTTCGGCGCGACGGCGGTAATCATCGCAATCCGGCACTCGGCGTTTCGCTCTCTAATCTCCGTTAGAACCTCGTCGCCGCTTTTCCCGGGCATCCGCCTGTCGAGGAGGACGACGTCGATTTCGTCGCCCCGACGCTCGAATATCGACATCGCTTCCGAACCGCCGTGCGCGACGAAGCAGTCGTACTCCGACAGCCACGTCTCGTAGACGTCAGTAATCGCCGGTTCGTCGTCGACTATCAACACGGTCGTCATCTGATACCTCCATCGACGCTATCGAACGGCCCAACGAACCTCCAAGATGTCACGGTTTCACCTCGTTCGAGCGACGGATTTCGGAGGACCGCAACGTGCGGTGAACCGTAGCGGAGACCATCTACCGTCAGCGCCTCCGAAGACCGGCCCCGTGGTATCTCGCCGTGTCGCCCAGCGATGTCGGCGAAGGTGAATCCCGCGACTGGGGCGAGAACGACGAAACTCGACACTGCCACGACGACGAGAGTGACACCGATGGACATCATTTAGTATTCGTTGGGAATCATAATGGACGTGGTATAATCGTTTCCCTAGTTATCTGGTTTGATAACATGATAATCGTAACTTAACCGGGACCGGGTTAATTCAACCGTCGCGGTCGTGACGTGCCGTCGAACGGGGTCGAACGAGGTTCTTTGGAGCGGTCGCAGTATCGGGGGTCTACCGTACTAACTACGAACGGTTGCGTGACAGGGAGGGTCCGCTAAACGGGAACACGTTTAAAATCACATTGTATACATAATTTATTGAGCTCCATAAGAAAAAATATATTGTGAGGCGTTGCGTTATATCAACACATTATGCCATCGCGACGTAACCTGCTCAAGAAGGTCGGCGTAACAGGAGCGACTGCACTGGCGACCGTGGGACTGGCCGGTTCGGCCGCCGGGGCACCCGGTTCTATCCCGTCACACTACCTCGATGAGTACCAGCAGACCGGTCAGCAGTACGGTATCGACTGGACGTATCTGGCGGGCGTCGGTTGGGTCGAGACCCAACACGGTCAGTACGAGGCGGGGTGTGACACCTCCTCGGCCGGCGCGAAGGGACCGATGCAGTTCATGCCCTCGACGTGGGACGCTTACGGCGTGGACGGTGACGGTGACGGTGTCACCGACATCTGCGACTATCAGGACGCGATTCCGGCCGCAGCCAACTACCTCACCGCCTCGGGTGCGCCCGAGAACTGGGACGACGCGCTGTACGCCTACAACCACAGTTGGTCGTACGTCAGCGACGTGAAAGACGCCGCGGCGTACTACCGCGACGCCTACGGCGGCGGTGGCGGCGGTGGCTTCAGCGAAGGTGACCGAGTCACGCCGACGACCGCGCTGAATACGCGGAAACAGCCCGGTACGGAAGCGACGCTCGTCGCCACCGTCTCGGACGGAGAGGTCGGCGAAATCGTGAACGGGCCGACCACCGAGGACGGCTACACGTGGTGGGGCATGCACTGGCTCGACCGCGACGTGTGGGGCTGGTCCGTCGAGCAGTACCTCACGTCCGCGTAGACCGACGGGTCGCCTCAGCAGACCTGATTCGATTTATCGACAGACGGCGTCTACGGCCGTCGCGGCGGACGCGCAACGCGACGAGCGTTTCTCGACGAGAGAGACCACGGCGCACCGCGGTCTACAACCGCGGCTCCGACTCGTTAATCGCTCGGCGTCGCCGTTCTCTCTGTCTCCACGACGCCCTCGCGCCAGCGTCCCAGACTGAACCACGCAACGCCGAGGACGAACGACCCGGCCGCCGAGAACGACCACGCCCACCAGAGACCGTCCACGCCCCACCCGAGTCCGGCGAGCGAGACCCCCGCCACCGGGAGCGTCCACCCGTAGGCCAGCACCACCGCGGCCGGAATTCGGAGGACCCACCGCGAGAGGAACGACAGCACCATCGCGGTCCGGGTGTCGCCCGCGCCGCGGAACCCGCCCTGCACGACCATCAGACCCCCGAAGAGCGCGAGAAACGGCGCGATGATGCGGAGAAAGTTCACCCCCGCCGCGACGACCGCCGGGTCGGCGACGAACACCCGCATCGCCTCGTCGGGGAACGCGAACAGGAGCGCGCCGACGCCGAACAGCACCGCCATGGTCCCGGCGGTCCCCTTCCACGTCACCGCCGCGGCGCGGTCGGGCGTCTCCGCGCCGAGGTTCTGGCCCACGCCCGTCGCGGTGGCCTGTCCGACCGCGCCCGAGACGGTCCACGACACCGACATCAGTCGGAGACCGACGCCGTAAGCCGCGGTCGGAATCGGGCCGAACCGCGCGACGAGCGCCGCCATCGCCACCGCCGCGAAACTCCGTGCGAGACCGTCGATGGTGCCCGGATACCCCACGTCCACGAGTCGCTTCAGGACGGGCCAGTCGGGCCGAAGGTCTTCGAGGCGGAGTCGGACGCCCCAATCGCCCTTCACGAGGATGGCGACGCCGATGGCCGCCGCGACGACCCGCGAGAGTAGCGTGGCGACGGCGGCACCGCGGACGCCCCACTCCGGAAACGGCCCGTAGCCGAGTATGAGAAACGGGTCCAAGACGACGTTGGCCCCCGCCGAGAGTACCATCAGCCACATCGCTGTCCGGGTGTCGCCCGCGCCGCGCAGGACCGCCCGGAAGACGAAGAAGAGGAAAGTGAACGGGATGGAGACGAACAGCACTTCGACGTACTGGAGCGAGTAGGCGTACACCTGCCCCTGCGCCCCGACCAGCGAGAGTAAGGGGTGGCGAAAGACGTAGCCGAGCGTCGAGAGGACCAGCGCGACCGCGACGGTCAGCATCGCGGTCTGGGCGACGACGTTGTCGGCCTCCCGGTCGTCGCCCGCCCCGACGTGCTGAGAGACCAGCGCGACCGAGGCCGCGGTCAGGCCCATCGCCACCGAGACGAACATCCACGCGGTCGGGAACATCAGCGAGACGGCCGCGACCGCCTTCGGCCCGACGCGACCGACCCAGAACATGTCCGCGAGGTTGTAGAACGTCTGGAGCAGGTTCCCGGCGACCAGCGGCCACGCGAGGCTGACGAGTTTGGGCGTGATGGCCCCGGTCGTCATATCGACGCGACTCTCCGCTGGGTTCGACACGCTCTCGACGGAACGTCGAGGGTGTGATTCTTAAGCGCACTCCTTCCGTTCGGGGTTGCCGGATTTCCCAGTGAAGTCGTCACCCGAGAAACCGTCTCCGCGCGTTCACTCCCCGTGGCCGTCCGTCCGCGTCTCGGGGTTCCGTCTACGCGCACTCACACGCACGACGCACGCGCCTTGTCCCGTCGCCTTCCTGCGATTTTTCCCGGCGAAAGCTTTACCAATTCACTTGTCCTAGCGGGGACACGATGAACGACGAGCGACTCCCGAGCGGCGCGGGACTCCCCCGAGAGCGACGCCCGCACGTCGGGCACTCCCCCGAAGTCGGAGGTGAGGCATGGAACTGATAATCACCGAGAAGGACAACGCGGCCAGACGCATCGCCGACATCCTGAGCGGCGAGTCGGCCGACGCCGAGCGCAAGAACGGTGTGAACGTCTACAAGTGGGGCGGCCGCCGGTGCATCGGCCTGTCGGGCCACGTCGTCGGCGTGGACTTCCCCGACGAGTACAACGACTGGCGCGACGTGGAACCGGTCGAACTCATCGACGCGCCCATCGAGAAGAAGGCCACGAAGGAGAACATCGTCTCCACCCTCCGCGTGCTGGCCCGGAAGGCCGACCGAGTGACCATCGCGACGGACTACGACCGCGAGGGCGAACTCATCGGCAAGGAGGCGTGGGAACTGGTTCGGGAGGTCAACGAGGAGGTCCCCATCCAGCGCGTGCGGTTCTCCTCGATTACCGACAACGAAGTCACCGAGGCCTTCGAGAACCCGGACGAACTCGACTTCGACCTCGCGGCCGCGGGCGAGGCGCGACAGGAGATAGACCTCATCTGGGGCGCGGCGCTCACCCGGTTCCTCTCGCTGTCGGCCCGCCAACTGGGCGAGGACTTCATCTCGGTGGGCCGGGTCCAGTCGCCCACGCTGAAGCTCATCGTGGACCGCGAGCGCGAAATCGAGGCGTTCGACCCCGAGGACTACTGGGAACTGTTCGCCGACCTGCTGAAGGACACCGACGACGAGACCGCGGAGTTCGAGGCCCAGTACTTCTACCGCGACGAGGACGGCAACGAGGCCGAACGCGTCTGGGACGAAGAGACCGCAGAGGCCGTCTTCGACGCGCTCGACTCGGCCGCCGCGGCGACCGTCGAACGAGTCAACCGGCGCACTCGGACCGACGACCCGCCCGCGCCGTTCAACACCACGCAGTTCATCCGGGCCGCCGGGAGTCTGGGCTACTCGGCCCAGCAGGCCATGAGCATCGCCGAGGACCTCTACACCGCGGGGTACATGACCTACCCCCGGACCGACAACACGGTCTACCCCGACGACTTGGACCCCGAGGAACTGCTCGACACGTTCTCGGGCAACTACCACTTCGGCGACGACGCTGACGACCTGCTCGAACTGGACGACCTCGAACCCACCGAGGGCGACGAGGAGACCACCGACCACCCGCCGATTCACCCGACCGAGGACGTGCCGACGAAGGGCGAGTTGAGCGACGACGAGTGGGAGATATACGAACTCGTCGTCCGGCGGTTCTTCGCCACCGTCGCCGAGTCCGCGACGTGGGAACACCTCAAGGTGGTCACGAGCGTGGGCGACCACAAACTCAAGTCGAACGGCAAGCGCCTCGTGGAGGAGGGCTACCACGCGGTCTACCCCTACTACAACAGTTCCGAGAACTACGTGCCCGACGTGACCGAGGGCGACGAGTTGGCGATAACGGACGCCAGCATCGAGGACAAGCAGACCCAACCGCCCCGCCGCTACGGCCAGTCGCGGCTCATCGAGACCATGGAGAAGATGGGGGTCGGGACGAAGTCCACCCGCCACAACACCATCGAGAAGCTCTACGACCGGGGCTACGTCGAGGGCGACCCGCCGCGACCCACGCAACTGGCGAAGGCCGTGGTCACGGCCGCCGAGAAGTTCGCGGACCTCGTGGTCAGCGAGGAGATGACCCGCGAGTTGGAGGAGGACATGACCGCCATCGCAGAGGGCGAGGCCGACCTGAGCGAGGTGGCCGACGAGTCCCGCGAGTACCTCCAGCAGGTGTTCGACGAACTGCGCGACTCCCGCGAGGAGGTCGGCGACTTGCTGCAGGAGTCGCTGAAGGCAGACAAGAAACTCGGTCCCTGCCCGGAGTCGGACCACGAACTGCTGGTCCGCCAGAGC
The DNA here is from genome assembly GCF_010747475.1 of Halorussus sp. MSC15.2. NCBI lineage: Archaea > Methanobacteriati > Methanobacteriota > Halobacteria > Halobacteriales > Haladaptataceae > Halorussus > Halorussus sp. MSC15.2. The sequence continues at coordinate 383,131 of NZ_VSLZ01000003.1, forward strand.
CGAAACGGGTCGTACTTCGTCGGCTGTGACGGCTACCCCGACTGCGAGTACACCCTGCCGCTCCCGAACACGGGCAAGCCCCTCATCCTCGACGAGGAGTGCGAGGACCACGACCTCCGGCACGTCAAGATGCTCGCCGGACGCCAGACGTTCGTCCACGGCTGTCCGCTCTGCAAGGCCGAGGAGGCCGAGGAGGAGGACGACGAAGTCATCGGCGTCTGTCCCGACTGCGGGGAGGGCGTTGCGACCGAGGAGCAACGAGACGGAGGCGGCGAAGCCGCCGAAGAAGGCGGAGAACTGGCTATCAAGCACCTCCAGAACGGCTCTCGACTCGTCGGCTGTACCCGGTATCCCGACTGCGACTACTCGCTCCCGCTGCCGCGGCGGGGCGACATCGAAGTCACCGACGAGCGTTGCGAGGAACACGACCTGCCGGAACTCGTCGTCCACAACGGCGACGAACCGTGGGAACTGGGCTGTCCCATCTGCAACTACCGGGAGTTCCAAGCCCGCGAGAGCGAGTCTGGCAGCGACCTCGAATCGCTCGACGGCATCGGCGAGAAGACCGCCGAGAAGCTCTCGGCCGCGGGCATCGAGAGCATCGAGGACCTGAAGGACGCCGAGGTCGAGACCGTCGCCTCGGAGGTACAGGGCGTCAGCGAGGACCGGATTCGGGGCTGGCAGGCGAAGGCGGACTGAGGAGAGACGACCGAGAAGAGACGTTTCTCTTCGTTCTATATCGTCGTTTTGCGTGCCATACCTGCTGTGTCTGCGGTCGGCGCGCGCTTGCGCGCCTCCCTGGCGCGCACTCATGCGCGAGGAATGAGCATCGGAGGGAACGACCGAGAAGCGAAATCGGTTGGGGAGGCGTGTGGCTCGTGCTGTGCGGTGTCGATGCGGTACTCATTGGCTCAAGCAACAGCTAGCGTCCGGATATTGCATGCACAGGGAAAGATACCTGCCTGTCAGTCGCTCGTCGCGTTCTCCACGATTTCGATTTCTTCGTCGGTCAGACCGTAGAGTTCGTAGACAATCTGGTCGATGAGTTCGTCGGTCTTCTCGATTTTCGCGTCCAGTTCCTCGGCGCGCTCCTTCGCCTCGATATAGCTTTGTAGTCCGTCCTCTCCGTCGTCCACTGCGGGGACTGTTCCTCCCCTCCGGTTCCGAAGAGGTTTTAGCACGGAATACGGTTTACACGAATAATGACTGCACCGTGGGCCGAATGGGACCACATCGTCAAGTTAGACCCCGACAAGAGTCTCGCGGCGGGCGAGACCTTCGAGGACGTCTGCCGGACCGGCACCGACGCCCTCGAAATCGGCGGGACGCTCGACATGACCCAAGAGAAGATGCAGCGGGTCATCGACGCCTGCGCGAAGTACGACGTGCCGCTGTATCAGGAACCGAGTAACCCGGCGGTCGTCGTGGACCACGAGGCGCTCGACGGCTACCTCGTGCCGACCGTGCTGAACGCCGGGGACATCGCGTGGGCGACTGGGTTTCACAAGGAGTGGGTCAAGACCAGCGACGTGAACTGGGACCGGACGACCACCGAGGCGTACGTCATCATGAACCCCGACGCCAGCGTCGCCGAACTCACCGACGCCGACTGCGACCAGTCGCCCGAGGACGTGGCGGCCTACGCCGAGGTCGCCGAGCAGATGTACGGCCAAGAGATAATCTACGTGGAGTACTCCGGCGTCTTCGGCGACCCCGACGTGGTCGAAGCGGCAGCGGACGCGCTGGAGGAAGCCACCCTCTTCTACGGCGGCGGCATCCACGACTACGACTCCGCGCGGACGATGGCCGAACACGCCGACGTGGTGGTGGTCGGCGACCTCGTCCACGACGAAGGCGTCGAAGCGGTCCGCGAGACTGTCGAGGGCGCACAGGACGCAAAGAAGACCGCCGCCGAATCGGTCTGAGCCGCGTATCTGCGGACACTGCGCCGACTGCGTATTCGTCGGGTGCTTGATTCCGTCTCTACCGTTGTTCTCGGTGACTCACCTCTTATCCGTCTACCACGGGGCGATGGAGAACGTCGAGGAACTGCTCGGCCAGGACGAGAAGCGCGTCCGCATCAGCGTCGCGGACGGCGGAGAGTAGCCCCGCCGAGACACTTGCTACCAAGCTTCGGACAGGCCTTTTGGGGTCGGCGCGCCAGTTCCGTCCGACTCGAATGACCGCGTTTAAGAACGCCCCACGAGAACTCAGTGGTATGGAAGACCGAACGTACACCGCGGACGCCGAACCCGGCGACACGGTCACCGTGGCCGGGTGGGCGCACGAAATCCGCGACCTCGGTGGCATCGCATTCCTCATCGTCCGCGACACGACCGGCAAGATTCAGGTCAAGTTCGAGAAGGACGAGATGGACGACGACCTCGTGGAGACGGGCATCGGCGTCAACCGCGAGAGCGTCGTGACGGTGACGGGCGACGTGGAAGAGGAAGAGCGCGCTCCCACCGGCGTCGAAATCGTCCCGGACTCCGTGGAGGTAATCGCCGAGGCCGACCCCGAACTCCCGCTCGACCCCTCGGGCAAGGTGGACGCCGACCTCTCGACGCGACTCGACAACCGCACCCTCGACCTCCGCAAGGAGGAGACCAAGGCCATCTTCGAGATTCGCGCCGAAGTCCTGCGGTCGGTCCGCGAGGCGTTCCGCGAACTCGGCAGTACCGAAATCAACACGCCGAAAATCGTCGCCACGGGCACGGAGGGCGGCACCGAACTCTTCCCCATCACCTACTTCGGGCAGGAAGCGTTCATGAACCAGTCGCCCCAGTTGTTCAAGCAACTGATGGTCGGGTCCGGGCTGGAGCGCGTCTTCGAAATCGGCCCCATCTTCCGCGCCGAGGAACACAACACGCCGCGCCACCTCAACGAGGCGACCTCCATCGACTTCGAGAGCGCCTTCTTCGACCACCACGACGCGATGGACGCCTGCGAGACCGTCGTGAAAGCGGCCTACGAGGGCGTCGCCGAGAACTGTCAGGACCAACTCGAAGCGCTTGGCTACGAGGACTTCGAGGCCCCGGAAGGCGAGTTCCCGCGACTCTCCTACGAGGAGGCCATCGAGCGCATCAACGCCACCGGCGAACTCGACGAGCAACTGGTCTGGGGCGACGACCTGCCGACCGAGGGCGAGAAGGCGCTCGGCGACGACGTCGGCTCGCACTACTTCATCACCGACTGGCCCAGCGAAATCAAGCCGTTCTACATCAAGGACCACGACGACGACGAGCAGCTCTCGACCGGGTTCGACCTGATGGCCCCGAGCATGGAACTCGTCTCGGGCGGCCAGCGTGAACACCGCTACGACCGACTCGTCGACGGCTTCGAACAGCAGGGTCTCGACCCCGAGGCGTTCGACTACTACACCAAGATGTTCAAGTACGGCATGCCGCCCCACGCCGGATGGGGACTCGGCGGCGAGCGTCTCGTCATGACGATGCTGGGTCTGGAGAACATCCGCGAGGCCGTTCTCTTCCCGCGGGACCGCCAGCGTCTGAGTCCGTAGACGGACTACTCACTTTTTGCAGCGTCTTCGACCAGTTCGTACGCTTTTTCCCGGAGTTCGCCGGTCATGTGTAAGCCGTGGCTATCGACGCGCCGAACTAGCTCTTTGCCCTGTTCGGTGGTCATGTCACGTGCTTCGACTGCGCGCACGATGACGCCAATCGTCCCTGTGACCGTCGCGCCGAGACCGCGTGCGACGGTTCGGACACGCTGGTCGTCCGAGACGACACCGACCGGCCTTCCGTTATCGATTGCGTGAAGAACGTCGGTGATAATCTCCACGTCACCGTTTACGTCGGGTTCTCCGAGGACGGACTTCGCTTCGTCGTAGCGAGACGGCGAGTTCGGAGCGGCGACGTAAGAGAGGAAGTGTGATTCTGAGTCACGTTCGAGTTGTCGCTGGAGATTTGTCCGTGCAGGTTCGGTCGTCACTTCGTCTTCGACTCGCGGAACGACTTGGGGAGAACCGTCGAGACACGAGAGGAGGTCGAGTTCACCGATTCGACCCAACGCGACGAGCGTCGTCGCATCTACCAAGACTCTCATAACTCGCGTGCAGATTCAGCATCGGCATCCAAGTCGTCGGTAGATAACTGCGAGGTCAAATTTCGTTCGCGAGCGATTTCGAGCCACTCGGCCAGAGAGACCCCAGCGATTCGGGCCGCCTCGTTGACCGATATCTCTCCCGATTGATAGCGCTCGACCGCAATCCGAACGCGAAGGTCCCGAAGCCCCTCTTGCAGTGCCTTTCTGATAGTCGTACTCTTGTCCTCTTCCAGCAGGTCCGCGACCTCCTCCAAGGTCGCTTCCTCGTCGTCGGGGATGCGTGCGCTTATCGACGGCATGTATACAGTGTACTACAGCGTATTCTCGTATAAGGTTATGGTCGATATCTCAACCGACTCACCCCGACTCCTGCTCGGCGGTTCCCTCTTCGACGTCCACGTCGATGTCTTCGGGGTCGGTCCCGCCGCGGATGCCGTGGCCGTACTTGAGGAGGCCGACGAAGACGGACCCGCCGATTACGTTGCCGACGGTCGACCACAGCAAGAAGTGCGCGAAGTCGAGGGCGGTGATACCCTGCCGGGCGAACATGCCGAGCATGACCTCGACGCTCCCCGCGATGGAGTGGGGCAGGTGGGCCAACCCGATGACCACCGCGACCAACCAGACGAAGAACGCCTGACTGATGGTGTTCTGTCCGGCGGCGACCAGCCACGTCATCAGCCCCATCAGCCATCCGGCGAGGACGGCCGCCAGCACGGTGGTGGACCACGAGTACTTCACCAGTCCGTGAGCAATTTCCCCGAAGGCCGACATCTCGACGGTCGTTAGCTCCGGTCCGACCTGAACCGCGAGGAGCGAGAACAGCGCCCCGCCGACGAGGTTGGAGACGTAGATGACGCCCCACAGTCGGGCGAGTTTGGTAACGGACGCCTGTCCGTTGAGGACCGGCACGACGGCGAGCGACGTGTGTTCGGTGAACAGTTCCGACCGACCGAGGACGACGAAGATGAACCCGACGGCGTACGCGTTCGCCACCAGCAGTCCCGTCAGGGGGTCGGAGAACGCGCCGGAACTCATCGTGATTACGACCGCCATCAGGAAGGGACCGAAGCCGATGTCCAGTCCGGCCGACAGACCCGACAGCGCCAGTCCGACGTTCGAGCGCTGTAGCTGACTCAGTCCCTCCTCGATTTCCAGACCCAGAATCTCCTGATACGAGGTGGGCGACGGGTCGTTATCGGAACTCATGTACGGTGTGGGCGTACGATTACTCCGAGCGTGCGGAAGTGACTGATGGCCCGGCCGTCGCGCTGAACCGACCCGCCGCGACGAGCGCGGATTATAAAGGTTATACGGCCCGCCTCGAAACGTGAGAGTATGACCGACGACTCGTCGCGGGCGTTCGTGCCGGGCCACGTCACCGGCTTCTTCAGCGTCCACGACGCCGACGACCCCGAGCAGACGGGGTCCAGAGGTGCAGGGCTGACGCTCTCGGACGGCGTGACCGTCGAGGTCGAACCCGCCGCCGAGACGTCGATGCAGTTGAACGACGAATCCGCCGCGGTCGAAGCGGTGACGCGAGTCCTTTCGGCGCTCGACGTGGAAGCGCGCGTGACCGCGACAACCGACCTCCCCGTCGGCGCTGGCTTCGGCGTCTCGGGAGCGACCGCACTCGGAACCGCGCTGGCCGCCAACCGCGTCTTCGACTGCGGACGCTCGGAGAACGAACTGACGACCATCGCCCACGCCGCGGAGGTCGAGGCCGGGACCGGTCTCGGCGACGTGGTGGCCCAAGCCCGCGGCGGCGTCCCGATTCGACTCGACCCCGGCGCGCCCGAGTACAACCGCCTCGACGGCGTTCCCGGCCGAACGCGCGTCGAGTACCTGACGCTGGGCGAGCGCTCGACGTCGGCCGTGCTGTCGGGCGACACCGACCGACTCTCGAAGGTCGGCGTGGACAGACTGGTCGAACTCGTCGAGGAACCCACCCTGCCGACGCTGATGGAGTCCTCCCGCGAGTTCGCTCGGGAGGCCGACCTGCTCACGCCGGAGGTCGAGAGCGTCCTCGCCGACGTGCGCGAGGAGGGCGGCGAGGCCGCAATGGCGATGCTGGGCGAGACCGTGTTCGCGCTCGGCAACGGCCTGTCGCGTGCGGGCTACGACGCCGAGACCTGCGAGACCCACCCCGCTGGTGCGACGCTACGGATGGGCTGACATATCCGATAAATAATGTACGGGAGAAAGATATTGTAACTAACAGAAAATTACTTATTATAACTCTGAGGCGTGGTAGTTGCCGGTTCACGCTGGCAGAAAAATAATGATGAACTCGCCGACCCGAACCCTACTCGTTACGGTACTCGTCCTATCGTTGGCCGCCACGACAACCGCCGCCGGTGTTTCGAGCACGGAGAACGTAAACGACGAGGCGATTCCGGTCTCGTCGCTCGACGCGTTCGTCGCGAACGAGGACCCGGCAAAGTGTTCACTCAGTGGTATTTCCACCCAGTGTGGTGGCGGCGGTGGGACCGTCTGCACGCCGACGTCCGCCGAGATTTACTGCTGACGTATCGCTCGTCAGAGGTAGACCGATAGCTCCGTCACGACCACTCGTGACCGAATCAGACCGCTTTTTCACGCTTCAGTCCCGACGACAGGGCATGACCGAGATTCCCGACGACCATCCGCGCGCCGAGTCGCTCCGGACCAGACACCGAATCGAGGCGGGCGTCGAGAAGGGCATCACCAGCAAGCAGGGTCTCATCGCGCAGGGCCGAGGCGAGGCGTACGACTACCTGCTCGGCGAGGAGACGATTCCGAGCGCCGACCGAGCGGAGCGCGCGGCCGCGGCCCGACTCCTGCTGGCCGACCACGCGGTCCTCTCGGTCAACGGCAACGTCGCGGCGCTCGTGCCGGGGGAGATGGTGGAACTGGCGGACGCGGTCGGTGCCGACCTCGAAGTGAACCTGTTCAACCGGACCGAAGAGCGCATGGCGGCCATCGCCGACCACCTCCGCGACCACGGCGCGACCGACGTGAAGGGTCTCGCGGCCGACGCCCGGATTCCGGGACTCGACCACGAGCGCGCGAAGGTGGACGAGGACGGTATCTACGACGCCGACGTGGTCCTCGTTCCGCTGGAGGACGGCGACCGGGCCGAGGCGCTCTCGGCGATGGGCAAAACCGAAATCGTCGTGGACCTGAACCCGATGTCGCGGTCGGCCCGGGTCGCCGCCGTCCCGATTATCGACAACATCGTCCGGGCCGTGCCGAACGTGACGAAGCACGCACGGGAGTTGCAAGACGCCTCGCGCGAGGAGTTGGAAGCCATCGTCTCGGAGTTCGACCGCGAGGCGGCGCTGGAGCAAGCAGAGCGGGCGATTCGGCAGGGCGACCTCGACTGAGACGGAGCGGTTGCTACATCTTTTTACCTCTCGAACACAACTACGTGACGATTACATGACGCTTCGAAACGCACTCCTCGGGGGGATATCGCCGTGAGCGAGTACGAGGTCCGCTATATCGACCGCACGCTACCCGGACCCGAGTCGGTTCGCGACGCGCTCGCCGACGTGGACGAGGCTCTCGCCGACCAGCGACTCCTCAGACTCTGTCGCGTCCTCTATCCCGCGGTCAGGGTCCGCGTCGCGTACCGGCCGTCCGGAGACCCCGAACCGGTGGCCGCACGAATCAACGTCCTGCTCGACGGACTCGACGCGGGCCACGAACCGGACCTCGCGGCGTTCGCCGAGAAGAGCGGGTCGCCGATTCCTGTCTCGCTCGTCGGTCAGTACCGACTGGGGACTCACGCCGGTCCGGAGTCCGTGCTCCCGCTGGAGTTCGTGCGCTCGAAGCGGACCGCCACGAGCGAACTGGCCGACACCCTGCGACGGACCGACGACGACTCGGTCACCGAACTCCGGGAACGGTTCGGACTGCCCGCCGACTTCGACCCGTCGGGACCGGTCGAAATAGAGGATGCGACCAGACTCTACCTTCCGTTTTGGCTCGCCCAGTTCGGCGGTGAGACCGCGAACAGCGAGCGCGTCGTCGCCTTCCGCGACGTCGGGTGGGTCGAGACCGACGACTCCGCCCGCGAGGAGACGTGGCTCTCGGACCACGTCGCTGGCGACCCGGCGTTACTCTCGCGAGTTCGGGAAGTAGCCCGCCTCGACGACCCGACGCCGTTCGAGGAGCGCGCGCCGTCGGACACACGCGACGGGACGGAGAGTCGGCCCGCCGACGAGACGGGGACCCGACCCGGCAAGGAGTCGCAGAGTTCGTCCGACCTGAGCGTCGGGAGAGGCGGGGCGTCCGCCGGGAACCCGCCGGAGGAGACGGACTCCGAGATAACAGTACCCGACGACGTAGAGTTGTCGGTCTCCTCGATTCTGGAGACCGACCCGGAGCGCGACTTCGCCGACGTGGGCGGCATGAGCGACCTGAAGGAGACGCTCAGGGAGTTGGTCCTAAAGCCGCTCGAAGAACCCGAGAAGTACGAGAAGTACGGACTGGGCGTCACCGACGGCGTGTTGCTGTACGGTCCGCCGGGGTGCGGAAAGACCCACGTCGCCGGAGCGCTGGCGGGCGAACTCGACCGCCACTTCCTCTCGGTCTCGCCCAGCGACCTGACCAGCAAGTGGGTCGGCGAGGCGGCCGACAACGTCGCCGACGTGTTCGCGGTCGCTCGCGCCAACGCACCGTGTCTGGTGTTCATCGACGAGATAGACGCCGTGGCCAGCGACCGGAGCGGACGGATGACCAACACCGAACAGCAGATGGTCAACCAACTGCTGACGGAACTCGAAGGCGCGAGCGACGACGACGTGGTGGTGTTGGCCGCGACCAATCTCGTGGAGGACGTGGACGACGCGGTGTTGCGTTCGGGCCGGTTCGACGAGCGCGTCGAAGTGACCCCGCCGGACGCCGAGGCGCGTGAGGCGATTCTCGAGGTCCACCTCGACGGGCGGCCCACGGCGTCGGAACTCTCGCTGACGGAGGCGGTCGAGCGGACCGCGGGCTACGCCGCCAGCGACCTCGAACTCGTCGCCGAACGCGCGGCGCGGGCCGCGCTCGCGGACGACGCCGACATCGGCGAGGCGCATCTGCTCTCGGCCGCCGACGAGGTGGAGACGAGCATCGCCGGATGGCTCGACCAGTACGACGTGGCGGCGGACGTCGCGGCCGACGAGGAGGGCGTCCGACAGCCCCCGGGCGTCTCGCTGGACGCGGAGCAACTCCTCGACGCGCCGCCGTCGCGGGACTTCACGGCCGTCCCCGGGATGACGGAGACGACCACCGCGCTCCGGGAGCGCGTCCTCGACCAACTCGAAAATCCCGAGCAGTACGAGGACTACGGCGTCGATTCACCGGACGGCGTCTTACTGTACGGCCCGCCGGAGTGCGGGAAGACCTACCTGAGCCGGGCTATCGCGGGCGAACTCGGCTGGCCGTACCTTCGCGTGACGCCACCGGCGTTGGCCGTGGAGTGGGACGGGACGCCCGAGGAGAACGTCGGGGACGCGTTCGAGGTGGCGCGAGCGAACGCGCCCTGCGTGCTGTTCGTGGACGACCTCGACGCGCTCACGCCCGGCGGCCGAGGCGCGAGCGACCGGGGACTCTCCCACCGCCTCGCTGCCGAACTGGACGCGGCACCGCCGGAGGTGTTCGTCGTCGGGACGACCCACCTCGTCGAGGACGTCGCCGATTCGGTGTTGCACGCGGGCTGTTTCGCCGACCGCGTCGAGGTTCCGCTCCCGGACGAGGAGACCCGCGAGGCGGTCCTGCGCGAGGCGCTGGACGACCGCCTCCTCGGCGACGTGGACTGGGACGTCGTGCTCGAAGCGTCGACGGGCGACAACGTCAGCGACCTCCGGTCGGTCGCCCAGAGCGCTGCGCGAGCGGCGCTCCGGGAGGGCGAGGCGGTGACGACCGACCACCTCGTCGAGGCGCTCGACGCGGTCGGCCAGAGCGTCGCCGACTGGAGCGAACGGAATCGGTACGCCGACAGCGAGTACGGGTCGGACCTGCGGACCGTCTTCTGAACGCGACCGGACGGTAGCTTCGACTCGTCGGTATCGTGAGTATTCGTAAAAATCGCAGTACTGTGTGTCGCGTAGCGCGACGTGTTTTCCGACTTACGCCCGGACGACGTTCGTCGCGCGGGGACCCTTGGGGGCGTCTTCGATGTCGAATTCGATGTCAGTTCCCTCTTCGAGGTCGGGACCGCCAACGTCCTCCATGTGGAAGAACACGTCGTCGTCCGCGTCGTCGGTAGAGATGAAACCGTAGCCGCCTGTGTCGTTGAAGAAATCAACAGTTCCGTTTGCCATTGCAACTATAGAGAGGCCGGACGCACGGATAACGCTTCCGAGAGTCGAGATATCACGGGTGTCGGGGGTTTGGGCCGGTTTTCGATTGCGAGGGTCGGGTTGTAGTCCACGTTCGATTCCGAGACGATACGACGCTGTAGCTAGCTACTGCCGCCACCTCCGAGTTACCGCAACCGCACAGCACCGCCCTCAGCCCTCTCCAACCTCCTCTCTCACTGCGTCCGGTCGTCACTCGCACGGGAAAGGTTCGACATGGAGTCGCGCCGGAAGACGAACCGCGTCTTCCGAACCCTCGGTCGCTTCTCTCCCGAGGATGCCAGCGCGCGCCGAGTTGACGGTGTCACCGTCACGCACTCAATTCGGAACCTCTTTCAACCACGCCGTAATACCACTTAGTTGTATGAGCGAATTCGACCAGTTCAGCGACGTCGGCGAGGCGGAAGTCACCCGCGCTATCGGACAGGAGTGGACCGAGGAGTTCATGGACTTCTCGGACAGTGACGTCATCATCGTCGGCGGCGGTCCGTCGGGACTGACGGCCGCCAAGGAACTCTCCGAACGCGGCGTCCAGACGATGGTCGTCGAGAAGAACAACTACCTCGGCGGCGGGTTCTGGCTCGGCGGCTTCCTGATGAACAAGGTGACGGTCCGGGACCCGGCCCAGCAGGTGCTCGACGAACTCGACGTGGACTACAAGGCGTCGCAGGACTCCGAAGGTCTCTACGTGGCCAACGGACCCGAGGCCTGTTCCGGTCTCATCAAGGCGGCCTGCGACGCGGGCGCGAAGATGCAGAACATGACGGAGTTCACCGACATCGTGATTCGGGAGGACCACCGCGTCGGCGGCATCGTGATGAACTGGACGCCGGTCCACGCGCTCCCGCGCGAGATAACCTGCGTGGACCCCATCGCCGTGGAGGCCGACCTCGTCATCGACGCGACGGGTCACGACGCCATGGCCGTCTCGAAACTCGACGAGCGCGGCGTGCTCGACGCGCCCGGCATCGGCGACGCGAAGGAGAACGCGACCGGTATGGACCAGACCGGCGACGACTCCTACGGCGCGCCGGGCCACGACTCCCCGGGCCACGACTCGATGTGGGTCGGCAAGTCGGAGGACGCCGTGGTCGAACACACCGGTCTCGTCCACGACGGTCTCATCGCGACCGGGATGGCGACCGCGACGACCTACGGCCTGCCGCGGATGGGACCGACCTTCGGCGCGATGCTCATCTCGGGCAAGCGCGCCGCCCAGTGCGCCATCGACGAACTCGGCGTTGACGCCGACCCCGTGGACATGACCACGCGGACCGCGTCGGCTGACGACTAGCCCTTTTTACTTCGTCGGGTTTCCCCGCTCGTTTTACTCGCTTCGGGAACCCTCCTCGTGAAATCGGGAAAACCTCCCGGACGCTCGCTTCGCTCGCGTCCGTGAACCGCGCGCCGACGGCGCGCGGACGCTGCGATTAGAGGCGAAACGCCCGCATCAGTCCCCGGCCACGCCCAGCACGAACAGCGTCGTCGAGGTCTGGCTCTCGGCGCGCGGCGAGAGGAACTCGGTCACCTCGTCGTCGAAGAACGTCAGGCCCGTGCCGCCGAGCGGACGGTGGGCGTAGGTCGCCAGATAGAACCGGCCGAGTACGACGCCCGCCTCCAGTTGCGCCAGACGGTAGCCCCGGTCTCCCGCTTTCTCGACCACCGCATCGACGTCCGTCATGCAATAGACGTTGACGTGGGCGTCGCCGGCCCACTCCTGACCGAGCGCCAGACGGGTCTGGTCCCGACTCGTCGCGTCGCCCAGTCGCTCCAGCGCCCCCTCGTCGGGGTGGAACTGGTAGCTCCCGTCCGGCACGTCCTCGACGTCGGTCGCGAGAACGTACACGTCGTTGAACCGGAGACTCGACGCGTCGCCCGCGTTCCAGTCGCCCGGAACCCCCCGCGTCGCCCGGTCGAGGACGGTCCCGAGCTTTCGCCTGCTCAGCGGTTCGTCGGCGAACTCCCGGCAGGAGCGACGGCGTCGGATGGCGTTCCACAGCGGCCGCGCCACCTCCGTCTCGTAATCGACCGGGTCGAGCGGGACGCGCTCGCCGTCGCCCGGCGAGACGCTGCCGACCGGACCGGCCTCGCGAACGCGGTCGCGCCACGCCGTCGCCGACTCACCGTCCGAGAGGGTGCTCTCCGCCCACGCCTCGTGCGGGAGGTCGTGCGAGCGGTCGTGGTCGGGGTGCGAAACGGTCTCGGGTTCGACGGGGTCGACTGCCGGCGATTCGCTCGCGGACGAGTCGCCGACCGACGCGCCCCGCCCGACCGAGACGAGTTCGAGCGGGGCTTCGGTCTCGGGGGCGACGCCGAGCAGGTCGGCGACAGAACGGTCGTCGAACCCCGTCACGACCGACGCGGGCAGGTCGAAGGCGTGGGCGGTCCCGAGCAGGTTGGCGAGAACGGTCCCCGAGTCCCAGAACGCGTGACGGTAGGTTCGCTCGCGGTACTTCCACGCGTTGCGCCACCACTCGGAGGTGACCGCGACGGTGACCGGCGCGTCCCCGACGCCGGCGCCGGGACCGGCCGCGTCCGCGAGCGCTCCCCGGTAGTCCCCTTCGCGCAACACGTCCAGCGAGAACGTCTTGGGGTCGAAGTGGTAGACGCCGGCGTCGAGACCGTCGAGGTCGGCGCAGACGACGTAGGCGTCGGCGTGGTGGAGATTGCCGGTACAGGACGCCGTCCGGTAGTACATCGGGTGGGCGACCTCGTCGGCCGGATGGGCGCTCTCGGCTTTGATGCCCGCGGCGTAGTAACACAGCGACGCCACGGTTACGGCGTCTACCGGGTCACGTACGGTCTGGTCGGTCCCGTCGAGCGGGTCGGCGTCGGTCTCTGCGACGACCGACAGCGCCGGGAGGACGGGCGCGCGGACTCCCGGAAGCGACTCGCCCGGTCGGTCGCGGAAGGATTTGAAGGGCCGGGGCATCGTCTCGAAGTCGAGTTCCAAGTCCGGGTTCGGGAAGTCGCTCGTGGCGTGTTTCGTGCGTTCGTGGTACTCGGGAGCGCGGACCATGTGACGTCAGTTACTTCCAATCGACACTTAGGGGTTGCCGTGGTTCGGGGAACCGCAACATGTTTCTCCCGGTGGTACAACCCACGAATATGGCCGAGACGGTGACTGTCTACCGCGCGCCTACCGCCGTCGCGGACGCCGACGCAATCGCCAGTTGGCTCCGCGACCGACTCCCCGGAGGTGACGACGGCGACCCCGAAGTTCGAGTCCGCGACCGCTTTCTGGACGTCCACCGGAACGAAGGCGACGCCGACTCCGAGACCCTCGCCGAGCGGTTCGCCGACGCGCGAGTCCTCTCGCCGCACGAGCGCGAGACCGGCAACACGATGCTGGGCATCGTTCGGTACGAGGAGCGGGCGCTCGACCACCCCGAGCGCGAGGGCGGCGTCCTCTACGACGGCGTGGCGGTCCAGCGCGCGCTGAACGACGCGATTCCCGAGGACGAGCGTCCCCTCGACCACCTCCACGTCGCCCTGCTCGACCGCGCGGTCGGCACGTGGGGCGACCACGACGGCCGGTGGCACAAGCGCGTGAACGTCCTCGGACAACCCGCGCTCGTCTCGGTGCCGGGTCTGTACGAAGCGCCCGCCAAGCCAGAGGAGTACTACGAGGAGAAGCAGAAACACGCGCTGGTCTCGGGCGACACCCCGCCGCGCGAAGTGCTGGAGAACGAGGTCGAGGGCGAGTTTCTGGTCGAGGACGACCCGCGGACGACCGAGGCGCTGAAGGGGTACGTGCTGCAGGCGGTCCACTGCTGGCGGACCGGCGAGACCTTCTGCGAGGAGTCAGGGTGCCGGCTCTCGAACCCCCACCGACAACCGGGCGTGGTCGAGGCGCAACTGCGGGACCCCGAGTTCTGCGACAAGCACGCCGAGCTGTACGGGTAATCGTCTGCCGTCACTCGCGCCAACCGACCGCAGCGAGTTCTCGCTGGCGAGCGTTCCGCATGCGGGCGCGGCCTCTGACAGACCGGCCTGTCTGATAGCGCCGGTTTACACCGGTGGCCGGCTAGCGTCGAACCGGCGGCGTCGTGACTCCGGCAGTCAGTATCCGTCGTCCGGGGCTGGTATCCCCGACCACTACCCCAAACTGGACTTCTCCTGCGGTGCGGAATCGGCGCGGTCGAATCCCAGAGAGACGGCGAGCGGCGGCTACCCGATTCTTCCGCCGGTAATTCGGACCACGCCGAGCGCGTGTTCGGTGTGTGTCGTCTCGTCGGCGCGCTCCCGGAGCGCCCGGCGGGCCGCCGCGACCCGTTCGTCGAGGACGGTCCACGGAGCGGCCTCGTACGCCTCGACGCCGCTGGGCGACGAGGCGACGACGAGTCCCCGAAACGCCCGGTTCACGGGCCACCCGAACCACCGCGACGTCTGGGCGGCGTCGAGCAACGCGAGGCGGCCGCCCGGCGCGAGCGAGTCAGCCCACCGGTTTACGGCCGCCTCGGGGTCGGCCAGCATCCCCACGACGAACGTGGCGAGGACGGCGTCGGGGTCCTCGCGGAACGCCACGTCGGTAGCGTCGGCGCGGACGCAGTGGACGTTCCGCCAACCCTCCCGCTCGATTCGGTCACGAGCGCGCGTGAGCATCCCCTGCGTGAAGTCCACGCCGACGACTCGGCCCTCGGGACCGACGCGCTCGCGGAGGTGCGGGAAGTTCGCGCCCGTGCCACACCCCATCTCGACCACGGTGTCGCCGGGGGCGAGCGCGAGCGCGTCCGCGGCCCGGGCGCGGAGTCGCCCGAGTCCGGGCGTCGCGCGTGCGAGCAAGTCGTAGAAGTCGGCCCACCGCCCGTAGAATTGCTGCGCCGCGGTCGTCGCGTCTGTCGCCATAGCCACGCCCTACCACCTCCGGCGACAAAACGACTGAGGTCCGGACCCGCGCCGCACGACCGTGTACCGAGATGAACGAACACCGCCCCGATTGGCACATAACTCCCGATACGTAGCGTTAATCCCCGATATTATAGATACATTTAACTATATTCCCTATATAAACTCAGGTTTTAATACTCTCTGTGAGACACGTCCGCTCGATGAGAGATACCGACGGGTGGTTCCGGCGCGCCGACGCGGCAGACGTCGTTCCCGACTGGGTACGGAAACGACACGCCCGCAAGTTCTTCGTCGGCGCGCTGGTGGTCATGCTGGTAACCGGGACCGTCGGTGCGCTCGGTTACGTGACCACCCAGCAGCGACTGGAGTCGCAGGTCCAGCGCCAACTCACCTCGACCGCGGAGTTACAGGCCGACGGACTCGACGGATGGATAGACGGGCTAGAGCGACAGACCAAGACGCTCTCGCAGGCCAAGCAGTTCCAGAACGGCGACGTGGACGAGATAGGACTCTACCTGCTGGGCCAGCAGAACTCGCTGAGCGAGGCGGTCGTCGCAGTCCACTACGTGGAAGCGCGGTCGGGCGACGTGCTGGCGAGTACGTCCCGCGACGTGGTCGGGCGGAACATGAGCGACCTCGGAGCGACGTGGGACGCCGAGACCATCGACGCAGAGACGAATCACCCCTCGGCCGTCCACGTCACCAACGACTCGTACGCGAGTCCCGTCTCCGGGGAGCGAACTATCGCGTTCGTGAGTTCGCCGCCGAAGAACACCGAACACGCCGTGGTCGTCGTCGCGAGTCTGACCGAGCGGGCGGGAGACTTCCACCAGACCATCGACGGCGGCGAGACGCTAGTCGTGGACGGGACCGGTGAAACGGTTCTCGACAGCGGTCAGAACGGCACGCAGGGCGACTTCGACGAGACCGCCATCGCCGCGAACGCCACCGCCGAGGGGGCCGGACTGACGACCGCCGGAACGTCGGTCGTCGGGTACGCCCCGGTCGATGAAACCGACTGGGTCGTGTTGACTCACGTCCCGACCGCGACCGCCTACGCCATGCGCGACAGCGTCGGAACGACGCTGCTCGCGATGGTACTGGCGACCCTCGCGGTACTGGGCGTCGCCGCGGTCGGGTTCGGGCGAACCCAGACTCGGACGCTCCAAGACCTCACCGAGACGGCCGAGCAGATGCAGCGGGGCAACCTCGACGCCGACCTCCGGACCGACCGAATCGACGAGTTCGGCCGACTCTACGACGCCTTCGGCGCGATGCAGAACTCGCTCCGCGAACAGATAGACAGCGCAGAGACCGCCCGGAGCGAGGCCGAGCGCGCCAGAGACGAGGCAGAGCGGGCCAAGCGAGAAGTCGACGCCGAGCGTCGGGAGGCCGAGCGCCTCCGCGACCACCTCGAAACGACGGCCGCGGAGTACGGCGACGCGATGGCCGCGTGCGCCGACGGCGACCTGACCCGCCGGTTGGACGAGGACGCCGAAAGCGACGCGCTGGCCGAGGTCGCCCGGGCGTTCAACGCGATGCTCGACGAGTGGGAGACCACTCTGCGGTCGGTGCGGACGTTCGGCGAGACGGTCGCCGACGAGAGCGAACTCGTGGACGAGACAGTCGCGGACGTGACCGAGACCAGCGCCGACGTGAGCGAGTCGGTCCAGCGGATATCCGAGGGCGCGTCCGACCAGCGCGACCACCTCCGGTCGGTGGTCGGCGAGATGAACGACCTGACGGCGACGGTCGAGCGAGTATCGACCGCCGCCGACGACGCCGCCGACCGGGCCGACCGCGTGGCCCGCGACAGCGAGGACGGCCGCGAGTCGGCCGCCGCCGCGATGCGGGAACTCGCCGAAATCGAGACCCAGACCGAGCGAACCGTCGCGGCGGTCGAACAGTTGAACGACCTCGTGGCCGACATCGAGAACGTGACCCGGCTCATCACCGACATCGCCGACCAGACCAACCTGCTCGCGCTCAACGCCTCCATCGAGGCCGCCGCGCGGGCGAGGCCGGAGACGGCTTCGCGGTGGTCGCCGAGGAGGTGAAGGAACTGGCCGAACAGACCCGGGACGCGACCGGAGACATCGAGTCGGCCATCGACCGCGTGCGCGACCAGACCGACGACGCCGTCGCAGACATCCGCGAGACCCGCCGGAAGGTGTCCGAGGGAACCGAGACCGTCGCCGACGCGGTCGAGGCCTTCGAGGCGGTCGCCGACGGCGTGGCCGAGACGAACGCTGACATTCAGGAGGTGAGCGCCGCGACGGAACGACAGGCAGAGTCCGCCCGGGAAGTCGTCTCGATGGTGGAAGAGGTGGCGGCCATCGGCGAGGAGACGACCGCAGAGACCCAGACCGTCGCGGCCGCGGCCGAGGAGCAGACCGCGGCGCTCGCCGACGCCGCCGACAGCGTGACCGCGCTCGCCGACCGCGCCGACGAACTGAACGCCGTCCTCGACTCGTTCGACGTCGAGACCGCGGCGAGGACCAGCGACAGGGGCGAAACCGAATCGGACGGGGACGCGACCGAACTCGCGTTACCCGACGCCGACGACGCCGGAAGGGACGGCGACCGCGACCCGGACGCGGATTCGGAGGCGGACCGAGATTCCGAGGCGGACGACGGACTCACGCACTCGACCTGACTCGGGCGACCGTCACGGTCGGGCCACCCTATCGGTCGGGCGGCCGTATCGGTCGCTCGCGTCTGTCGGCCGGTGGCATGAAGGACCGCGACGCCGTACCGCCGTCGTCATGACAGTCGCGCTCACCGAGGACGAGGTGGACAAGCGGGTCGTGGACCGCGACGGGACGGAGGTGGGGACGGTCGTGGACGTACAGCACGGCGCGGCACACGTCACCGCCGACGAGGAGACCGTCGAAGAGATGCAGACCCGCCTCCCGCAGGGTAGCATCGACGAGAACACCTACGCGGTCCACGACGAGAGCGTCGCCGAGATTACCGACGAGGAAATCGTGCTGGACGTCTCGGAGTGAGGCCGGGGGCAGGACTCCCGAGGTAGTGTCGGGCCGTCGTTCTCGGAGTCCCTACAACCGCAGTTCGCCACCTCGGTCGTCCCGTCCGGGGGCCGCAGTCGTCTTCACCGAGTACGTCGAACTCACCGTATGGAGTTCACCGAAGACGACGAAGGCGCGTCCGTGTTCGACGCCGACCGCGAGAAGATAGGCGTCGTCACCGAAGTCCGGGACGGCACCGCCTACGTCGAACCCGAACCCAGTCTGACCGAGGAACTGAAGGCCAAGCTCGACTGGGGGAGCCACGAGGCCGACGAGGACGCCTACCCGCTCCGCGCCGACTGGATAGACGAGGTAGACGACAACGAGATTCTGCTGCGGACTCGGCCGCAAGGGTAAGCGAGAACGGGATTTTCGAGCGGTCGGTCCGCGACTCAGAGCAGACTCCGGGCCATCTCCGCGACCGCCTCGGCGTCGTCGCCGAGCAGGTAGACGATGGGTTCGATGCCGTAGCCGCCGGTGTGGTAGAGGACGGTCGCGTCCGGGTTGTCGCGGAGGGCCGCGCCGACCACCGCGTCCAAATCGTCGTACTCGGCGTCGAATTCGGCCGCCTCGTGACCGTCCGCTTCGAGCGCCGCGACGATGTCCGGGTCGTAGCGGACGTTGAGCGCCGCGCGGACGTCGCTGCCGTTCCGGCGGGCCGCGAGCAGCAGCGAGGCGACGTGTTCGCTCACGCCGAACTCGGGTTCCGACGGGACGGTGGTCTGGCCCTTCACGTCGAAGATGCGGCCGGGGACGCCCGCCACGTCGTCGATGCCGTCGGCGTCGGGCGTGCACTCACAGAGGTTCGACCCGACCGCCGGGATGAGCGACGCGAACCCGCTGGCGCTCTCGACGATGGTCAGGCCCCGGCGGAGCGACGACCGGACGCGCTCGGTCACCCGGAGTTCGCCCTCCGGGTCGTGAACGTCGAAGTCGCCGCCGTGGCCCGCGAGTTCGGGCATCTGGGCCTCGTGAATCTCCGCGACGAGGTCCCGCTTCTCGAGTCGCCGAATCAGAATCTCGATTTCGACCAGCGCCTCGACACGACTCATCGTGTCCTCGGCCAGTCCCTCGCCGACCCGGGAGACGAGGTTCCGGACGCGCTCGTCCGCGAGGATGCGCTCGTTGCGCTCGACCTCGCCGTTGGCGTACTTCGACACCGCGCTCTGACTGATGCCGAGCAGGTCCGCGACCTCGCTCTGGGTCAGCCCTCGGTCGCGCAGGTCCTCGGCCAGCATCGACCGGACGGTGGGGAGAAACTCCTCGACCACTATCTCCTCCGCGAACCTCATCGGCGTTCACCCGCCCTCTCGCCGTCGCCCCGCTGGTCGTCGGTTCGCTGGTCGCCGCCGAACTCCTCGTCGCCGCCAATCTTCGAGGCCTGCGGTCCCGACTGGTCCTGATACTTCGACCCGCGGTCGGCCCCGTACGGGCGGTCCGACGCGCTCTTGAGTTCGGTGAAGATGAGTTGCGAGATGCGAGTCCCGGGCGTGAGCGCCACCGGGGCGGTGCCCAGATTCGAGAGTTCGAGGGTTATCTGGCCGCAGTACCCCGGGTCCACGACGCCCGCGGTGGCGTGGATGACGACCGCGAGACGGCCGAACGACGACCGCCCCTCGACGTGGGCCAGCAGGTCCGGCGGAATCTCGACGCGCTCGCGCGTCGTCCCCAGCACGAAGTCGCCCGGGTGGAGGATGAACTCGTCGCCCTCGTCCACGTGGGTCTCGGTGACGTACTCCGAGACCTCCTGTTCGCTGTCCGGGTGGATGCAGGGGATGTTGGTGCGTTGGAACTCCAAGAACTCGCGGCCGAGTCGCAGGTCCACGCTCGCGGGTTGAATCTGGAGGTCGGGGTCGTCCAGCGGTTCGACCACGAGGTCGCCAGCCTCCATTCGGTCGAGGATGTCGGCGTCCGAGAGTATCATACTCGGGAGTTAGACCCGAGGTGCCTAAATGAACCGGTCTGTTAGAACACGCTCAGCAGGAACCCGACGAGCGCGACGCCGCCGCCCGCGACCGCCGCTTCGCCGGTCGAGATGTCGTGGACGCGTTTCAGTCCGAACGTCCAGACGTACCCCTGCCAACACGCCCCGGCCAGCGAGAGGACCGCGGTGTCGCCCCGCACGCGCTGGCTCAACGACTGTATCTGGGACGCCAACACTTCGGGGTTCGACGCCGCGAGGTCGATGCCGCCGAGCGCGGCGTACATGAAGCCGAACCCGACGACCGCCTGCACCGCGCTCGGCAGCATGCCCCACCCGGCGACCGCGAGGGTGTCGAGGAACGACCCCTCTCCGTCCACCAGCGCGGAGACGACGTGGAGACCGAGCGCGACCAGCGGCCACCCGAGGAGGACGCCGACGAACACCAGCGGGAGGCGCTCGGTGAACGCGCTCCACAGCAGGTCGCCGACCACCACGGTCTTCTGCTTCGGTTCGTCGCAGCCTTGCTGCACCATCTCCTCGGCCTCGCTACCCGCCTCGTTCTCGCAGACCCAGTCGGGCGGGCGCTCCTCGTTTGGTATCTCGGTCGTGGCGGTGAGTCGCTGTGCGAGCGTCCACCCGAACGCGCCGACGACCGCCGTGGAGACCAGCGCGACGACGAGAACGACCGCCGCCGCGCGAGCGAGGTTCAGATTCGGCGCGCGCTCGGCGAAGAACGCGTCCGGACGGAAGAGCGGAGTGGGGACCATACGAGAACCCCCAAAGCACGGCGTGATATTTCTGTCGCTACGGTGTCGTTTTCCGGGCGGGAGTAGCCACCGATTTATTCCCGCGGGCCGTCCGTGGAGCCATGAAGCAGACCATCGTCGCCCGCGCCGACCTCGGCATGGGCCAGGGGAAACTCGCCGCGCAGGTCGCCCACGCCTCGCTGTCGGCCTACGAGGACACCGGGACGAAGACTCGAAAGCGATGGAAGGGTGAGGGCCAGAAGAAGGTCGTCGTGAAGGGGAACGGCGAGGACGAACTCTTCGAACTCGCCGAGAAGGCCCGGGCGGAGGGCCTGCCCCACGCCGTCGTCCGCGACGCGGGCCACACCCAACTCGACCCCGGCACGGTCACGGCGCTGGCGGTCGGCCCGGCCGACGACGACCTCGTGGACAAGGTGACCGGTCACCTCTCGCTGTACTGAGTTTTCGTCGCAGAACGCGCTTCACCTCCCGACCACCGGTAGCGCGACGACGACGCAAACCACCGGTAGTGCGCTGGCAGATTACTCACTGTGGGTCGGATAAAGGGGCCGCGCGCTCGCGGCCGAAGGCCGTGGTCGTCCGGCCGACCCCTATCCGAGACGAACCGAAGGTGAGTCGAGGATATGTCGGCCAGCGACCGCGAGCGCGCGGGGGCTTTCGGAGCGTTCGTCTCGGTGGTCGCAGTCGTCGCTTCGCCGACTGGAGATTCGTTTCCGGATTCAGCTCCGACCCATCGCAGGAAGTCAGATACAAGCGACCCGGCCACCAACTCCGACACGAATGCGCGAGGCGTACCCAGTCGAGCGGGCGGTCGGCATCGAACACTTCGTCAGCGACAGTGACGGCATCGGCGGCCGCCTCCGGGCGTCGCCCGAGGACTTCCGGGTTCGGGAGGTCGAGCGGTTCGACACCGAACCGGCAGACGCCGACCCCGCGGCGTACCCCCACCTCGTGGTCCGGGCGACCCTCCGGGAGTGGGACACCAACGACTTCGCCAAGCGCCTCTCGGACGCGCTGGGAATCAGCCGCGAGCGCGTCTCGTGGGCCGGAACTAAGGACAAGTACGCGGTCACGACCCAGTTGTTCACCCTCCGGAAGGTGGACCCGTCGGACCTCGCGGAGGTGTCCGTCTACGACGCCGACGTCGAGGTGCTGGGCCGGGCCGGACGCGGACTGGAGTTCGGCGACCTCGCAGGCAACGAGTTCGAAATCGCGGTCCGGGACGCCGAGAACCCCGGCAACGCCGAGCGGGTGCGCGACGAACTAGTCGAGTGGTCGGGGAGTCCCCTCGGCGTCCCGAACTTCTTCGGTCAGCAGCGGTTCGGCAGTCGGCGGCCCGTCACCCACGACGTGGGTCTCCACGTCGTCCGCGGCGAGTGGGAGGAGGCGGTCCGGGCATACGTCGCCAACCCCTACGAGACCGAACCCGAGGGGAGCCAACGCGCCCGCCGGGAGGCCGCCGACGCCTTCGAGGAGCGCGACTGGCAGGCCGCACTCGACGCCGTCCCCCCGCGACTCGGCTTCGAGCGCGCGATGGCCAACCAGTTGGTCGAGTCGGGCGGTGACCGGCCCGAGGACTTCCGGGCGGCGCTCGAAGCCGTGCCCTCGAACCTCCAGCGCCTGTTCGTCAACGCCGCCCAGTCGTACGCCTTCAACCGCATCCTGAGCGAGCGACTGGAGCGAGGGCTTCCGTTCGACCGGCCGGTCGCGGGCGACGTGGCCTGTTTCGCCGAGGAGGTGGACGGCGTGACCCTACCGGACCCCGACCGCGAACAGCGGGTGACCGAGCGCCGCGTCGAGACGGTCACCCGCCACTGCGAGCGCGGCCGGGCGTTCGTGACCGCCCCGCTCGTGGGGACCGAGACCGAACTCGCGGACGGGGAACCCGGCGAAATCGAGCGCGAGGTGCTGGACGAGTTGGACCTCGAACCGGGCGACTTCGACCTGCCGGGGGAGTTCCACTCGACCGGGACGCGGCGGGCGATTCTGGTCCGGACCGACCTCGAAATCGACCGCGAGGACGAGGAAGCGGTGGGCTTCGACTTCACGCTCCCGAAGGGGTCGTACGCCACGGTGGTGCTTCGGGAGTTCATGAAGAACGACCCCGCCGAGGAGTAGCGGAGCGGGTTTCCGACACGAGACGGCGACTCTCCGTCGGCCGAGGCCTCAAACCATATCCCCGAAGCAGTCGTACCCGGTTCGAGATGAGTTACGCCAACAGGAGCGAGCGCCTCCAGCGCCAAATCGACGACGCCATCGCCGACGGGTGGCGAATCGAGTCCGAGACGCCCGAACGCGTCGTCCTCGTCAAGCGCAACGTCGGGAGCCTGAGCGTCCACCTGATTCTGGCAATCCTGACAGGATGGTGGTCGTTCGGTCTCGTCAACCTCGTCTACGGCGGGTACAAGTATCTGAACGACTCCCGGAGGCGGGTCCTCCGCGAGGGCACGGCCTGTCCCGAGTGCGGCGCGTCGGTCGCGCCGGACGCGAGTTACTGTCAGAACTGCGGTACCGAACTCCCCGCGACGAGCATCGAATCCACGACCACGTGAAGCGTCGATTCGGGACGGATAACCGTGTCAGCGTTCGGGTGGACGATTGACCGACGAGCGGACGGCCGCCGATTCTCACGTATCCCTCAATCCTCGAACCGTTCTCTCGGTTTTCCAAACTACTATACGACTCGTAAACTCAACGTTTTGACGTGGTTGACAAGACGGGTAATCCGACTATCGACGACGCTGTCGCCAGAGTCCTCGACGGTGAGCGCCTCGACAGGCGGGACGCGCTCGCCCTGATAGCGCAACCCGTCGAGGCGCTCGCGCCCGCCGCGGACTACGTGCGGGCACAGTACGGCGACGACACGGTAGACGCCTGTAGCATCGTGAACGCCAAAGCGGGTAGCTGCGCGGAAGACTGCGGATTCTGCGCCCAGTCGGTCCACTTCGACACCGGCATCGACAACTACGGCTTTCTCGACCCGAAGGAGATACTGAAGGCCGCCAAGCGGGCCGAGCGCGACGGCGCTCAACGGTTCGGCATCGTCGTCGCCGAGAAGGGCGTCAGCAAGGAGAAGCGCCCCGACGAGTGGGCGGAGGTCCTCAGGGCGATTCGGCTCGTCCGGGACGAGACCGACGTCGCGGTCGACGCGAGCCTCGGCATCTTGACCCCCGAAGAGGCCGAAATTCTCGCCGCGGAGGGTATCAACCATTACAATCACAACATCGAGACCTCGCCGGACTACTTCCCCGAAGTCGTCTCCACTCACGACTTCGAGGACCGAGTGAAGACGCTCGAACGCGCGAAGGCGGCCGGGATGGACCTCTGTGCCGGCGTCATCCTCGGGATGGGCGAGGCTCCGACCGACAGGGTGGACGCCGCGCTCGCGCTCCGGGACGTCGGCGTCTCGTCGCTCCCGGTGAACGTCCTCAACCCGGTCGAGGGGACGCCGCTCGGCGAGGACGGGACAGCCGACATCTCGACGACGGAGATTCTGAAGACCATCGCGGTGTATCGGTTGCTCCACCCCGAGGCGCGGGTCCGCCTCACCGGCGGCCGGGAGGTGAACCTCGACGCCGACGAACAGCACCTCCCCTTCGAGGCGGGTGCCGACGGGATGCTCACCGGCGACTACCTCACCACCGAGGGCCAGTCGCCCGGCGAGGACATCGAAGTAGTCGAACGCGCGGGGATGCGCCCGAACATGGACGAGAACGAGTTCGACCCCGAGGCGGTCAAGGCCAGAGCCGACGACGGAGCGGCCGTCGAAACTGCAGCGGGGTCCGCGACCAGCACCGCCAGCGAATCGAACGCCACCGACGACTGAACGATGACGAACGACATCAACTTCGCGGTACTCGGAACGGGCGGTATCGGCAGACGAACGCTCGAAGTCAGCACTTACAAGGACGGTCTCACGCCGGTCGCGGCCTGCGACCGCCACGGGGTCGCCATCGACCGCGACGGTCTCGACGTCGAGGAACTGCTCGACGCCACGGAAGGCAACGTCGCGGGCGACGGAACCGGGGACACTCGTACCGACGGCGGAACGACCGTCAAACAACGTGGCGAGAACGCGGGCGTCGCCGCCTCCTCGCAGGGCGAACCAACCTCGACGCCCATCGACGACGTCGTCGCTCTCGGCGAGGAAATCGACGCAGTGCTGATAGCACTCCCGAACCTCGAACACGACTTCGTCCCGCGCGTGGCCGAGCGGTTCGCCGACGCCGACTACGAGGGCGTGCTGATAGACGTGCTGAAGCGCTCGCGGGTCATCGGCGAACTGGAGAGCCGCGAGGACGCGTTCGCGGACTCGGGCATCACCTTCGTCTGCGGCGCGGGCGCGACTCCCGGCTTCCTCACCGGGGCGGCCGCACTCGCCGCCCAGTCGTTCGTGGCGGTCGAGGCGGTCGAAATCCGGTGGGGCGTCGGTCTCAAGTCGGGCTACGAGGACAATCGCGGGACGGTCCGAGAGGACATCGCCCACCTCGACGGCTACGACATGGAGACCGCCCGCGAGATGAGCGAGGAGGAAATCGAGGCGGTCGTCGAGGAGCACGACGGCGTCATCGAGTTCGAGGACATGGAACACGCAGACGACGTACTGCTCGAACGCGCGGGCATCTGCGACGCCGAGGACGTGACCGTCGGCGGCGTCCTCGACGTTCGCAACGACGAGAAGCCGACGACGACGACCGTCCGGGTGACCGGCCGAACGTTCGACGGCGAGCGCGGGACCAACACCTTCGAACTCGACGACGCGACCAGCATGGCCGCGAACGTCAACGGTCCCGCTCTCGGGTACCTGAAAGCCGCGATTCGGCGCAACCGCGCGGGGGAGTACGGCGTCTTCGGCCCGGCCGAACTGATGCCGGGATTCTAGCGATGTCGGACCGAGAGGCGACACCCGACAGAGGGTTCGACCCCGAGACGGTCCTCGCCGACCGCGAGGCGCGAGGACTCCGACGGCACCGCCGTCCCGCGGAGGAAGTCGCGGCCCGAACCCGGTTCGCCCCGGACCCGAAGGGCGACCGGCCGCGGTTCGGTCGCGAGCGACTCGTGTTCGCCGCGAACGACTACCTCGGACTCGCCGACGACTCACGGGTCGAGCGCGCGGCCTCGGCGGCCGCGCGCGAAGTGGGGACCGGCGCGGGCGCGAGCCGACTCGTCACGGGCGACACTCGCCTCCACCGGGCGCTCGAACGCGACATCGCCGAGACCAAACGCACCGAGCGCGCGCTCGTCTTCTCGTCGGGCTACGCCGCGAACGTCGGGACCATCGGCGCGCTCGCACCCGACGTGGTCTTCTCCGACGAACTGAACCACGCCAGCATCGTGGACGGCTGTCGGCTCTCCGGGACCGAGACCGTCGTGTACGACCACTGCGACGCCGACGCGCTCGCGACCGTGATGGCCGAGCGCGCCCGCGAGACCGACCCGACCGCGGACGAGCGCTGGCTGGTCGTGACCGACAGCGTGTTCAGCATGGACGGAACGGTCGCGCCCCTCGGCGCGGTCTGCGACGTCGCCGAACGCCACGGCGCGTGGGTCATGGTGGACGAGGCCCACGCGACCGGCCTCCACGAGGACGGTGGCGGCGTCGTCCAGCGCGAGGGTCTCTCGGACAGGGTGGACGTCCAGATGGGAACGCTGTCGAAGGCGCTGGCCGCGCAGGGCGGGTACGTCGCGGGCGACGAGTCGCTCGTGGAGTTGCTCGTCAACGAGGCGCGGTCGTTCGTCTACTCCACGGGACTCGCGCCGCCGGCCGCCGGGGCCGCTCGTGAAGCCCTCCGCATCGCCCGGGAGGGCGACCTCCGCGAGTCGTTCTGGTCGAACGTCGAGTACCTCCGAGAGGGGCTGGAGTCGCTCGGGTTCGACGTCCTCGGCGATTCCCACGTTCTCCCGGTGTTGGTCGGCGACCGTGCCGACGCCGTGGCGCTGGCCGACGGACTCCGGGAACTGGGCGTGGTCGCTCCGGCTATCCGGCCGCCGACGGTCCCCGACGGTACGAGTCGGATTCGCGTCGCGCCGATGGCGACCCACACCGCCGACGACCTCGACGCGTGTCTCGACGCGTTCGAGGCCGAGGCGACTCGACTCGACCTGCCATGACCGCGCGACCGAACCTCGCGGTCGTCGGGACGGACACCGGCGTCGGCAAGACGGTCGTGACGGCCGCAGTGGTGGCGCGGCTCCGGGACCGGGGACTCGACGCGCGGGCCGTCAAACCGGCCCAGACCGGCTATCCGCCGGACGACGACGCCGGGTTCGTCGCCGAGGCGTGCGGCAGCGACGAGGCCGCCACCTGCCTCCGGCGACTCGAACCGCCGCTGGCTCCGGCGGTGGCGGCCGAGCAGTCCGGGGAGTCGCTGGACTACGCCGAACTGCGAGACGGCTGTCGGCGCGCGATGGCCCGGAGCGAGGTCGCCGTCGTCGAGGGAATCGGCGGTCTGCGGGTTCCGCTCGCGGACGGGCGGGAGGTCGCCGACCTCGTGGCGGACCTCGACGTTCCGGCGCTCGTCGTCGCTCGGTCCGGACTCGGGACGCTCAACCACACGGCGCTGACCGTGACGGCGCTTCGGCGGCGCGGGGTCGCGGTGTCGGGCGTCGTCCTCAACGAGTTCGAGGGGGCGACGACCGCCGAGCGGACGAATCCGGCGGTCGTCGCCGAGATGACCGACGCGAACGTCGGGACGGTACCGCCGGTCGCGTTCGACCGGCCGACGACGGCGGTCTCCGCGGTCGAATCGGAACTGCCCGGGTCGGTACTCCCCGACGAGTTGGCCTGACGGACGACCAGCGCCGGGCGACACTCGACTGCCGGACGAAAGCACGGAGATTAAACCCGCACCCGAGTTAGGTCCGACCATGGAGTGTCGGCACTGCGGGTCCGCCATCGAACGACCGGGCGACTACTGTCTGGTCTGTCGGACGCCGAACGCCGACGCCGTGGTGCTGGAACTCGCTCGCGACCGCGCGACGCTGACGATGCTCGACGACGAGGAGGTCGTCGGCGAGACCCACGTGACGACCACGCCGGAGGACGGCGGCGAGGAGGGCGTGGTCGAACTCCGCAACTTCGCGGGCCGGGTCGCCGACGAGGTCCGGCGCAAGCGCCCCGAGGAGGTGTACGCCGCGGGCGACCGGGACGTCCTCCGGGCGACCCGCGACCAACTCCACTACTCGTTCTATCGCGTGAGCAACGGGACCGACGACGACGAGAGTCCCGTCGAGACCGTCCTCGCGCGCGGGGCGACCGCGCGCTGGAGGTCGTCGAGACCGCCCCGGCCGAGAAGTTAGGGGGGAGTCACTCGACGCTCATCGGCAATCGGGCGGGCCGGACCGCCATCCAGACCGTCGCGGGCCACCCGCACGTCAAGAAGATAATCCCCGGTCCCATCGACGCGGGCGGGTCGCAGTCGAACCGGCGTGCGCGCGAAGGCGACCCGCGCCGACGAGAACGGTAACGTCCGCCTGCTCCTGCGGGACGGTTCGTCCGTGCAGGAGAACCGAGTCGTCACCACCGCGATGGACCGCGAGCGCGGCGAGCAGGTGCGGGCGGACCTCAACGACGCGCTCGCCGAGGCCGACCTGCAGTAGGCCGACGGTGCCTGCCACCGGCCGAAACCGGGCTTGCAGGAGGCCGACGCCGACACGGAACCCATCGGGCAATCGACCGCGGCCGGTGATTTTGTCCCGTAGTTCGTCGTTCCGAGTCTCGGGTCCGACCAGCCACGCGACTCGACGGAGGCCGATTGGAAGCCCCAAGCTTCTTGGGGTTCGTAATTATATCTAATTACACAATGGTCAGCCACTACGACGCGGTCCTCGCGCTGATACCGCTGCTCTCCGGGGGAGGGCTTCTGGTGGGCCAACTCACGGGGCTACCGGGCGCTATCGCCGGGTTGGTGGCCTCGCTCGCGGTCATCGGTCACGAACTGTTCAACCCGCCGTTGCGCGACGGCGAGGAGTGACGGACGGTCGCGTGCTCGCGCGACCGGTCCGAACTCAAAGGCTTTATCAGCGCCCCGGAGTAAATTCGCAGTACTATGGCCGACCGAACCAAGAGTCGAACCGGCAGTGCCGGTCGATTCGGGGCGCGATACGGGCGTGTCGCCCGCAAGCGCGTCGCCGAGATTGAGAGCGACATGAACGACGACCACACCTGCCCCGAGTGCGGCACTGACGACGTGGACCGGCAGGGAACCGGAATCTGGCAGTGCGGCAAGTGCGGCTATAAGTACGCCGGCGGTACCTACCGCCCCGAGACGCCCGCCGGCCGCACGGTCAAACGCTCTATCCGGGCCGCCCTCGGCGAAGACGAAGAATGAGCTACAAGTGTTCGCGGTGTAAGCGCGACGTGGAACTCGACGAGTACGGCGGCGTTCGGTGTCCCTACTGCGGCCACCGCGTCCTCCTGAAAGAGCGGAGCCGCGACGTGAAGGAAGTCGGCGTGCGGTAACTGCCGTCTCACTATTCTATGGGCGACCCCATCGTCGGCAGGGACGACCGAACCCGAGACGCGACGCCGTCGAGCGACGGGTCTTCCCGACCGCACGACGCGACGCTCAGATTCGAGTACGAGTCGCCTGCGCGTGCCCGCGCGGTGGCCCGCGCAGTCGCGCAGGAGGTCGGCGAAATCGACGGCGACCGCTCGGCGGCGGCGGTCGAACGCGACGCCGAGTCGGTCGTCGTCCGCGTCGTCGCCGACGACCTCGTGGCGCTGCGCGCGGGGTGCAACACGTGGGGGTCGCTGGTCGAAGTCGCCGAGCGAACGTCCGGACTGGCGTAGGTCGAGTGTCGGCACTCGCGGCCGGAACTGCCGCCCGCGTTCGTAAGTCGTTGTCCCGTCTCCGTGGCCAGCGACGGCGCGACCGAACCGCGGCGAGACGGACGAGAACCGAAAGCGGGGGTTTTTCTGTCCGGGCCGCATCTCCGTAGGTATGCAGGGTAATCTGCCACCGGAAGCGCAGGAGAAGCTCGAAGAGCTGCAGGACCTTCAGGAGACCGCACAGCAGGTCGCCGTCCAGAAGAATCAGGCCGAGACGCAACTGACCGAGGCCCAGAACGCCCTCGACGAACTCGAGAACATCGACGAGGACACTACGATGTACCGAGAGGTCGGTGAACTGTTCGTCAAGACCGACTTCGACGAGGCCCAAGACGACCTCGAAGAGAAGGTCGACAGTCTCGAAATCCGCGTCGAGACGCTCGAGAAGCAGGAAGAGCGCGTTCAGGAGCAGTTCGAGAGCCTCCAGTCGGAGCTTCAGGACATGCTCGGTGGCGGCCCCGGCGGTCCGCAGGGCCCGGGCATGGGCGGCGGTCCCGGCGGCGCATAGATGCCGAGTGACGACGAAGTCGTCCAGACGGCCGCCGAAGCCGCCGAGGGTCTGATATTATCTCGACTCTCGAACTCGGCGGTCAAGGACCTCGACGTGACCGTCTCGTTCGAGGACGGTGTCCTCGACGTAGATGTGTACCTCAACGCGCCGGACGCGGCCGACGAGGAGAAAATCGCCGAGGACGCCGCACTCGCGGCCCGGTCGGCCGTGGACGAGTTGTTCGCCGAAGACGAGGACTGACTTCGTTCTCACCGACTCGTCGTTTTCATCAGTGAACCCTTCTCGATAGCGAGAGGTGCGACCACCGTCGATTATCGGTCGCCGCGTCAAACACCACAAGACATATCATCGGTGCCCGAATTGCGATGAAACACCGCGGGTAGGGGTACCTTGCGGTGTTCTTTCGACGCTAACTCGGGAGTCGAATCGCCCGGCAGGACCGCGTCGGGCGACCGACGAACGCGCGCGTCTCGGGCATCGCAAAACAGGGTGCTGGTCTCGGGCGGCGGCCGGCCGCTCCGCTCGCATCTCCGGCCCGGGGCATTTAGGCGACTGGCGCGTAGGTGAGGGTATGGTCCGCCAATCGGAGGACGGCCAGAGGGGGGCGCGCCGACTGATTCTGAACCCGACGAGCGGCGGTGGCACGGACGCCGAACGCGTCCGGCGACTCGCCGACGAGCGGGGGTTCTCGGTCGTGGAGACGGAACGCGCGGGCCACGGCACCGACCTCGCTGAGCAGGCCGCGGCCGACGGCGTCGAGGTACTCGCGGTCTGCGGCGGCGACGGTACCCTCCACGAGGTGGTGCAGGGACTGGTCCGGGCCGAGGCCCTCGACGCGGTGACGCTGTGCGTCGTCCCCGCGGGGACCGAGAACTTCTTCGCCGGAGACCTCGGCATCGAGTCGCTCGAAGCCGGGTTCGAGGTGGCCGACCGCGGCGAGACCCGGCGACTCGACATCGGCGTGGCTGGGGACGAACCGTTCGTGCTGTCGGCCATCGCGGGCCTGCCCGCCGACGCGAGCGCCGCGGCGACTCACGAGCGCAAGGACAGCCTCGGCCCGGTCGCGTTCCTCGTGTCGGGCATCGAGGAGGCGCTGGAGTTCGACGGTCTCCGGGCGGAGATAGACGTCGTCCGCGACGACGGAACCGAGACCGAGTGGTCGGGCGAGGCCGAGGCCATCCTCGTCGGGAACGTCCGGAAGTTCGCCGAGGAGGGTGGACAGGCCGACGCCGAGGACGGACTGCTGGAGGTGGCCGTCATCGAACAGCTACGCGCCAGCGAGGCGGTCGTCGAGTACCTCGAACAGCGCGTCCTCGAACGCGACACACCGCACGTCACGGAACTGCACGCCAGACGACTCGACTTCGAGAGCCTCGACGGGGAGCCTGTCAGCTTCAGTCTCGACGGCGAGATTCGTGAGTTCGAGCGCGTGACGCTCTCGGTTCGACCGGGCGCGCTCCGGGTGAAGGTCGGCGAGGGGTACGAGCCGAATCCGGAGTAGCGTCGCCGTCGCTACGACGCCGCGATGAAGAAGATGAGCAGACTGATGGCCATCGCCGCCATGACGACTGTCGCCGCCAGCGCCGCGCCCATCGAGATGACCGCGTTGGCGTGACTGGCGAGCGTCTCGGTCCGGTCGTTGCCGAACACCGTCACCTCCGCGCGCTCGCTGGCCATGCCCGCCTCGACCGATTCGAGGTCGTCGGCCGCCTCCCCGACGAGTCGTTCCACGACCGCGACGAGGTCGTCGGCGTCGATGGCCTCACCGACTTGGTTCGAGGCCTCGACCTGATTCACGATGTGGGTGTCGGTGGTCATCACCTCGGCCACGTCGATAGCGGGAATCGGCGCGCCGTCGGCGGCCACCGCGTCGTCCGGTGCGGCGTCGCCCGTCACCGACTCGCCGGTGAGTCTGCTCACGATGCGGTCGCGCAGGCCGGGTTGCATGTTGTTACCGTCCACGAGGACGTAGGCGGTGCGGTGGTCGCCGATTTCGAGGAGCGAGACCCGGACGCCGAGCGGACCGATGCCGTCGAGCGGTTCCCAGTCGGTCTCGTCCCACGCGACCCCCAGTCGGACGGGGGCCTGCTCGGCGTCGGCGAGTCGGTCGCCCGCCTCGCCCGCGGCCTGCATCATGTCGAACGAGCGCTCGCTGCCGGGGTAGACGTGGCCGAGGTCCGGTCCCTCCAGTCCGTTGTTGCAGTTGTGGGCGTCCACGAGCATCACGTCGTCCACGCCCGCAGACCGGGCCTCTGCCGCGGCCGAGAGACCGACCGCGTACTCCACGTCGTCGGCGAACTCCGGCGAGTAGGTCGCCACCAGCAGGGCGTCGTCGCCGAACGCCTGTCCGACTATCTTGGCGTCGCCCTCCTGAACGCGGACCGACGACGTCGCGGTGTCGTGGTACTCGATGTTGTCGAAGGCGTCGTTCGCGGTCTCGATGAGTTCGTCGACTCGCGCTCGGTGACGAGGTTGAAGTCGTGGCCCGCGGTGGCGTGGGGCGGGAAGGCGACGCCCTCGGCAGACTCGGCGACGCGCCGGGGGAGGTTGCCGCCGCCGATTTCGCCCATCGGACCGGGGTGAATCATCGGCAGGACGAACCGGGCCTTCTCCGACCCGTCCTCGCGGCGGAACGCGAGGACCGAGACGGGCACCACCGCCTCCTCGCCGATGTCCTCGAAGAACCCTTCGAGTTCGTTCGTTCCCTCCGCGATGTGGCCGATGAACCCGCGGATGAAGTCGAGGACGCTCACGCCCAGACTCCGCTTCCACGGTCGGTCGATGAACTGGACGAACGCCCAGACCGCGAACCCGTAGATGAGACACATCACCGCGAGCAGGGCGAAGTCCTGGGCCTCGATGACGTTCAGCGCCCGCGGCGCTTCCTCGACGCGGTTGAAGAACACCTCGACGACCGGGCCGCCGCCGACGTGGAGGTACTTCATCGTCCCGCTGTAGATGAAGAACAGCAGGGCGGCCGTGCCGGTCTGGAGGCTAGCGGGGACCGCGGCCACGAGGACCGACCGGCCCGAGACCGCCATCACGACCAGCAGGCGGAGCGCGAACACGGAGGCCAGACCGACGATGAGCGTGTCGAAGACGAACTGCTGGCCGAGGTTCGCCGACAGGGCGGCCACCGCTCCCGCGCCCGCCATGATGGCGACGATGATGCCCTCGCAGGTCAGCGCCAGCAGCGACGACCGGTTGTAGGTCAACTGACCGCCCAGACGGCGGTCGACCGGCGTCGTCAGCAGACTCGCCACGACGGTCGGCACTCCGATGAAGAACACGCCCTGCCACGCGTCCTCCAGCACGAATCCCGCGTCGAACGCGCCGACGCCCGCGATGGCGGCGATGAGGAGCGCGAACGTCACGCTAGCGTACCACCGCGGCGCGCGGAAGATGTACCGCGAGAGGCTAGCGAGGTCGCCCTGCGTCGCTGTCATACTCGGGGGTTTCGTCGCGGAAGGATAAAAGGTACTACTCCGGGCCGACGGGTGACGGCCGTCCGGTGGTTCGACTGCGTTCGTCCGGCAGTGTCCGGCCGTTCGCGTTCCGGACTCAGTCGGCGGCGCTCGCGTTCGGGTCGAACGCCTCGTCCACCGCGAACTGCGTGACGTCGAGGTCCTCGACGCCACCGTCGAGGAACTCCGGAAGCGCCTCGGCCCACTCGCGGTAGTGGTCGGTCCGCTGGTGGGCGTCGAGCGCCGCCTCGTCCTCGTACTGCTCGAAGAATCGCACCACGTTCGGGTCGGAGAGGTCCGTCGTCGCCGCGTAGTCGATGACGCCGTCCTCGGCCCGCGTGCGTTCGGCGAGGTCTCGAACGCGTTCGAGCGCCTCCTCCCGTCGGTCAGGGTCGATAGGGACGCTGGCGTGAACGACTATCATTGCTATTCGTGTCGCGTACGGTCGGAAAAAGTTTTACGTCGGCCGCCGGAGGCGGCACGGTAATCGGGACCCGACGAGTTACTCGCAGACGGCGCGGAAGTTCTCGAACACTTCCTCGCCCTCCTCGGTGTGGGCCACCTCGGGGTGCCACTGGACGCCGTAGCGGTCCCGGTCGGCGTCGGCCATCGCTTCGACGCCGCACACGTCGCTGGTCGCGGTTCTGGTGAATCCGTCCGGGACTTCCTTGACCTCGTCGGCGTGACTGGCCCAGACGCGGGTCTCGGGCGCGAGCGACCCGACGAGCGGGTCGTCGTCGGACAGAATCTCGACCGTCACGTCGGCGTAGCCGCCGTACTCGCCCTCGCCGACCCGACCGTCCAGTTCGTCGGCGATTATCTGCATGCCGAGACAGATACCCAGAATCGGCACGTCGAGTTCGAGATAGTCGGCGCAGTTGCCGATGTCGTCGATGTCCGGACCGCCCGAGAGGACGAGTCCGTCGGCGTCGATTTCCTCCGGCGGTGTCGTGTTGTCGATGATTTCGGTCTCGACGCCCATGTCGCGCAGTGCTCGGTGTTCGAGGTGCGTGAACTGCCCGTGGTTGTCCACCACGACGATACGAGTCATTGACGAATCGTAGTTAACAGCCCTACTAAAGGAGTTCGAAGACGCGAAGTCTTCCGGCGGGTGCCGACCGATGCTCTCCAAACGGACAGATACGTTCTCAAATATACGCTCCGGGACCTTTATTCTACCAGTCAGTTATTCGGTTCCTAATTATTTAGCTGTCGGACCGGAATATATATAACTGTAATTTTTAAAGTAGGTCAGCAATGCACTCGAACTACTCCCGGCGGTCCTACCTCGCGCGAAGCGGCGTCGCTCTCGCCGGGGTCGGGTCGCTCTCCGGTTGCCTCGGAACGCTCCGGGGCGGCCGAGGAACGGTCACCTTCGGTTCCGTCCTGCCGACGTCGATGGACGGACTACTCGGAGAACTCGGGACGGCACACACCAAGGCAGTCGAACAGGCCGTCGCGGACGTTCGACAGGCGGGCGGACCGCTGGACAGCGATATCGAACTACGCACGCACGACAGCAAGGTGGACGGCGAGACGGCAGTGGGCGAGTGCGAGAAACTCGTCTCGGAGGGTGCCGTCGGCTTCGTCGGCGCGCTGGTGAGCGACGTGTCGCTCGTCCTCGCGGACTTCGTGAGCGAGAACGACATCGTGCAGGTGAGTCCGTCCAGTACGACGCCGACGCTGGCCGCTCGCGGCTACAACGACGACGTCAAGTTCGTGGGTCGGACCGCGCCCAACGACATCCAGCAGGCGTTCGTGATGGCGAAGGCGCTCAACGACGACAAACACGTCGGGGCCGACGACGTGGGGATTCTCTACCTCAACAACGCGTTCGGGAACAGTCTGGCCCAAGAGGTCGCCGCCGCGTTCGACGGACGAGTGACCGACCAAGTCACGTTCGAGGCCGGGAAGGACTCGTACGACGACACCATCGCGCAGGTCACCGGAGACGACCCGGACGCCATCGCGGTCGTGAGTTCGCCGGGGAGTACGAAGGGCGTCCTCCAACGGGGCGTCGAGAGCGGCTACGAGGGCGACTGGGTGCTGAGCGCGGGACTCATCCCGGACGCCCCGCCGCGATACTTCGAAGGGCTGTACGGGGCCACGATGGCGTCCCAGCGCTCGACCGGTGCCCAGAAGTTGGCCCAGAAACTCGGCGACATCGCACCGCTCCCGCCGTACACGCAGCACGCCTACGACGCGCTGTTCCTGCAGGCGCTCGCGGTCGAACGCGCGGGCGAGGCGACGCCAAAGGCGGTCGCGGAGAACCTCCGTGCGGTGTCGGGCGGCCGCGGCCACACGGTCACGGTCGGCGAGTTCGGCCGGGCGAAGCAACTGCTCGACGCCGGACGCGAAATCAACTACGAGGGCGCGTCGAGCAGCGTGGACCTGAACGAGGACCTCGAACCGCTCAACCCCTACGTCATCCAGCGGGTGCGAGGCGGGACGGTCAGGGAACTCGAACTCGTGAAGACGTCGTTCTTCGAGGGGGCCACCGATGAGTGAAAACGGAGTCCGCGACCGACTCGGGAGCGCAGTTAGCTGGTTGGAGCGACGCTTACCGAAGCGGATTCGCGGGAGCTACGCGGCCAAGTTCAACCTCGTGTTGCTCCTCGTGGTCGTTCTGGTCGGTTCCATCGGCGCGTTCATCCACTTCGACACCCAGCGCATCGTGGAGGACGACACCGAGGCCGAGATAACCGGTATCGCCCACGAGGAGGCCGACGCCGTGCGCAGTTGGGTGGAGAAGAAGAAATCGACGACCGGATTCATCGCGTCGTCGGTCGATTCCAGCGACGAGGAGGCCGTCGGAACCCTGCTGGAGCAACGACTCGTCCAACTCCCCGGCGACGTACAGTCGATTCACTACCTCGACCCGTCCAGCGGCACGGTCGTCGAGAGCACCGACGACCAGAAGGTGGGGAAGACCATCAGCGACGACCAGACCCCGTGGGCCGGGAATCTCAGTGACGTGTCGGACGGGACCGTCAGCGTGTCCGCGCCGTACGAGGGGAAGTCGGGACCGGTCGTGGCGTTCGTCACGCCCGTCGGCGACGCCCGCGCGCTCGTTCTCACCGCGTCGCTCCAGAAGCGGTCGCTCGGGTTCAACTCGCCCATCGCGACCGGGGACGTGAAAGTGGTCAACTCCGAGGGCACCATCGTCCTCGACAACCGCAACGCGAACCTGCTGGACCAGTACAGTGACGACGGGACGATGCCCGATGCGGTGGCGGCCGGGTTCGAGGGGAGTACCACCTTCCGAACCGTCTCGGCCCAGACCGGGATGGCCGAGGGCGAGTACGTGATGGCCACGACACCGGTCGTCGGGACCGACTGGGTCCTCACGTACCACGTCCCGAAGCAGCAGGCCTACGCGCTCCAGACGCAGGTGACGCGTAACATCGGCGGGCTATTGGTCGTGATGCTCGTGGGTCTGGGACTGGTTGCGGTCACTATCGGCCGCCGGACCGCCCAGTCGCTGGACATGCTCGCGGCGAAGGCCGACGCCATCGCGCACGGCGAACTCGACGTCGAACTCCCCGACACGACTCGCGACGACGAGATGGGGTCGCTGTTCGACTCGTTCGCGGCGATGCGGGCGTACCTGAACACGGTGGCCGACCAAGCGGGCGCGCTCGCCGACCAGAACTTCGACGACCCGGTCCTCGACGAGGACGTGCCGGGGACGTTCGGCGAGGCGCTCGACCGGATGGGCGACGACCTCGAAACGATGGTCACCGACATCGAACGCGCCCGCGACGAGGCCGAGGGCGCGAAGCAGGAGGCCGAAGCGCTCAGCGAGTCGCTGGTCCGGAAGGCCAACGAGTTCGGCGAGGTGATGGAGACGGCCGCCGACGGCGACCTCACCCAGCGGATGGACACCGACGGAGAGAGCGAGGCGATGGACCAGATAGCCGTGGAGTTCAACGAGATGATGGCCGAACTCGAGACCACCGTGGAGGACGTCCGCGACTTCGCCGAGAACGTCGCCAGCGCGAGCGAGGAGGTCACCGCCCGGACCGCGGACATCGAGGACACCAGCCAGCAGGTCAGCGAGGCTAGCCAACAGCTCTCCGAAGGGGCGCGCGAACAGCAGGAGAGCCTCGACACCACGTCGAGCGAGATAAGCACCCTCTCGGCGACCATCGAGGAGGTCGCCGCTTCGGCCAACGAGGTCACGGAGGCGGCCGAGAGCACCCAGTCGCTCGGCGAGGACGGCCGCGAGGCCGCCCGAGAGGCCATCGAGACGATGAACAGAATCGAGTCCGAGACCGAGGACACCGTCGAACAGATAGACGGTCTCCAGTCAGAGATGGAGCAAATAGGCGAGATAGTCGACCTCATCCGCGACATCGCCGACCAGACCAACCTGCTCGCGCTCAACGCCAACATCGAGGCGGCGGCCGCCGACGGGTCGAGCGACGGGTTCGAGGTCGTCGCCAATGAGATAAAGGCGCTCGCGCAGGAGTCCAAGGACGCCGTCGAGGACATCGAGGACCAGATAGCGGAAATTCGAGGTGAGACCGACGAGACGGTCGCCGACATCCGGGAGACTCAGAGTCAGGTCTCCTCGGGCGTCGAGACTGTCAACGAGGCCCAGCAGTCGCTCGAATCCATCGTCGAGAACGTCGAGGAGACCGCGGTCGGCATCCAGCAGATAAACTCCGCCACCGACGAGCAGGCCGCCTCGACCGAGGAAGTGGTGAGCATGATGGACGAAGTGACTCGCCTCAGCGAACAGTCGGCCGACGAGGCCGAGGAAGTCGCCATGGCGACCGAAGAGCAGTCGGCGGCGGTGTCTGAAGTCACCGAGAGCGCCGACCACTTGGCGCGGCAGGCCGACGAGTTGATGGAGATGCTAGAGGACTTCCGCGTGGACCGCGACGCCGACGAACTCGGCGAGCGAGACGCGGCGACGGTGTCCCGGACGGAGTAGCCGCGGTCCGACCGACTCGTTCTCACTCGGCGTCCGAGCGTTCGAACGACGGGTCGGAGGAGTCGGCGCGGCGGTGCCGATACCCTGCGGTTCAGGCCCCACCGCCGCCGCCGTCCTCCTCGTCGCCGTCGAGTCGCTCCACCGCGACGTCGAGGAAGTTGGCGAGGCCGGGGACGAGTTCGTGGGTCTGGAGTCGGTAGAAGTCGCCGCCTCCGCACGGTTCGCCGCCGACGACGCGGTAGAGCGACCGCGGCGGCACGGGGTCGCCCACGAACGCCGCCGTGTCCTCGAAGCCACCGATGGAGTTCGGGTCGCCGCCGAAGAACCCCTCCGTCTCCGTCGGGTCGATGACGGTGGCGTCGTAGGATATCCACTGGTCGTCGGCGGACTCGGGCACCTCCGGGAAGCAGGCGTCCGGCGGGCGGAACCCGGGTTGGTTCGGTTCGGAGACCAACACGACCCGATTAGCGAAATCGGCTTCCAACAGGTCCACCCGAGGGACGACCATCCGGAAATACTGTACACCGCCGCCCTCCTGTGCGGCGACGCCTCCGGCCAGTCCGGCGACCCCGAACGACGCCGCGCCCGCGCGACGGAGGAAGCCGCGTCTGTCGAGTTGCTCGTCCATGGCACCAAAAGCAGGGGCGCGACGTCAATAATCGTTGTTGCCGCGGGGTCCGGTCACTCGTCGTCGAGGTCGAATCGGTCGGCCGCCGACTCGAAACTGGTCTCGAACTGCTCGCGCGACCGGCGGCCCTCCTTCTCGGCGATGGCCTCTGGGTCGGGGTTCACGTCGTCGTCGATGCGCGCCCACGACTTGTGGACCTTGGCGTGACACCAGCGACAGAGGTACACCGTAATCTCGTGGCCGACGGTCTCGCCGCCGCCCGCGTACGAGAGGTGGTGTTCCTCCAGCAGCGGTCGCTCCTCGGAGTGGGCCATCCGGCGCTCTTCCAGACCGCACCGCACGCACTCGCGGTCCCGGTTCCGACACCGGAAGTGGGGGCACGACTCCCAGTCCCAGTCGCCGCTCCCGGAGACACCGTCAGAGTGACCCTCTTCCGAGCCTCCGGTCGCTTCGCTTCCGGAGACCCCGCTCGCTTTCGAGGCGCACGACGCCTCGCTGTCGGGGTCGACGACGGGACACCGCAGGTCGTCGCGCCTGCGCTCGCGGGCGAACTCCGGGTCCTGTTCGGGGTGTTCGAAGGCGTACCGGCACTTGCCCTCGTCGGTGAGGTGGTCGCAGACCCCGGCGTGGTCGTAGGGGTCGTCCACGCCGACGGGGGTTCCGGAGGGCGTCTCCTTCATGCCTCGTCACTGGTTCGGGCGGCGTCGGATAAAAACGGTCGGGCTATCGTTCTGAACGCGCCCCGAGCGACGCCGCTGGTAAACGATAGACACAACACGGTCGAGTCGGCCCCTTCTCACGGAGTTTCAAGTTTCATGTCCGAGAACGAGCGACCCGAACCGTTCACGTACGACGGGGAGGTCCCGCCCGGCGAGACGCGCCACGTTCGATACGAGGTCGGAGAGACCTACCTCGGCGACCCCGTCGAGGTCCCGATAACGATAATCAACGGGACAGAGGCGGGACCGAACGTGTTTCTCACGGCCGCGATTCACGGCGACGAACTCAACGGCGTGAAGGTGGTGCAGGAGGTCGCGGACCGCTACGACCCCGACGACCTCCACGGCACGCTGGTCTGTCTCCACGTCGTGAACGTTCCCGGCTACCTCGCCCAACAGCGCGACATCCCCATCTACGACCAAGACATCAACCGCTCGTTCCCCGGCAAAGAGCGGAGCAACACGGCCGAGCGCATGGCGAACAAAATCTATCGCCGGTTCGTCAGTCAGTGCGATTTGGGCATCGACTTCCACACCTCGACGCGCAACCGGACGACGATGTACCACATCCGCGCGGACGTCTCGAACCCGGCGGTGGACCGACTGGCCCACGCCTTCAACGCCAACGTCATCCTCGACGGGGAAGGCGAGGAGACGTCGCTCCGGTCGGTCGCCACCGGCGACGGTATCCCGACCATCACGGTGGAGATGGGCAAGGCCCACCGCTTTCAGCGACCCCTCATCGACAAGGCGGTCGAAGGAGTGAACAACGTCCTCGCCGAGTACGACGTCCTCCCGGACGAACCCGTAACCTCGGCGAAGTGGCACAAAGTGCTGGGCGGCGAGCAGGAGAAACGCTGGTTGCGCGCCGAGACCGGCGGACTCGTAGAGATGGAGTGGGGACCGTATCCGCTCGTCCACGAGGGCGACACCATCTGTACGATTACCGACCACTTCAAGCGGGAGGAACACCCGATAACGGCCCCGTTCACCGGCATCATCGTCGGCGTACTGGAGAACCCGGTGGCGTTACCCGGCCACCCGCTCTGTCACCTCGCGCGAATCGACCGCGAGACCCACGCCGAGATAGAGACCGAAATCGAACGCGGCGAGTTCGACGGCTACCGAACGCTCGGTCTCCGCGAGATGGCCGACCGCGAGCAGACGGAGTGACGACGTAACTCCGAATCTCGGACGGGGTGTCGTCGAACACGGTTCCGTCGGTGAGAGGAACGTTCTGACAGAAGTAACGGCGTGTGCACAACCGTAGCGGCGGTCTCGGAGAAGTGCGTCAGTCGGCGTGCGGCGCGCCGTTCGTCGTCGAGTCGGTCGAGCGCGAGACCTCGGAGTCCGACGAGGAGTTGTAGGGGTGGGGCGAGCGGAGCGCGGCGATGAGACTCCACATGACGCCAGTAAGGACGGACCCGACCGCGGACATGGTCATACCGAGCGTGAAGAAGGCCGTGCCGTAGACGAATCCGATTGTGGCGGACGGGAGCGCGGTGCCCAACGGGACGTTGGCCATCGAATCGCGGAGGGTCGGGACGAGGACGACGAGCGAGAAGACGCTCCCGCAGAGGAAGACGGCGTCTTGCCAAATCATGGTTTTCGGTGCGGTGATACGAGCGATTCGGTGGGCGTTTCGGTCATCGACTCAATGTAGACGGAGGAATTTTAAAAGGTTTACTCAATGGCGAGTAAACAATCCATTACAGTTCGAGACGGTACCGCTACCCACGGTTCAAGCACTCACGAAGGGCGTTCCGTCGCGCCGGACTCGACAGTAGGTGGTCGTTGTAGTGGAGGAGTCGGACACACTCGCTCACCGATGAAAGCGGGCTAGATTGGCTGTGAGTCCGTTATTCCGGGCTTGACGCCGACATCCCGTCAGTTGCAGTTCGTTGCAACGGTCCCGAACCTGTTCGGCAACGCCCGCGCGAGTCCTCGGCGACGGAAACGCTTTTGCCGACGCCGGGAACACCTCCGGGCGTGCGATTAGTACACGAGTCTGA
Source organism: Halorussus sp. MSC15.2 (assembly GCF_010747475.1). Taxonomy (NCBI): domain Archaea; kingdom Methanobacteriati; phylum Methanobacteriota; class Halobacteria; order Halobacteriales; family Haladaptataceae; genus Halorussus; species Halorussus sp. MSC15.2. Next base: position 425,199 of record NZ_VSLZ01000003.1, read on the forward strand.
CAGTCGGAGCGAGACCCTCGCCACCGAGGTCGAGACCGCCGACTCGTTCCTCTCGAAGGCGAGGGGGCTGATGTTCCGGCGGTCGGTTCCCGACGACTACGCGCTGGTCTTCCGGTTCGACGACGTGGCGAGTCGAGACGTTCACATGGTGTTCGTCCCCTTCCCGCTGGACGTGCTGTGGCTTCAGAACGGCGAGGTGACGCGGACGGAGCGCCTCTCGCCGTGGACCGGACTAGCGGAGGCCGAGGCAGACCAGTTGGTCGAACTTCCCGCAGGGAGCGCAGACGACGTAGCGGTCGGCGACGAAGTCCGCGTCGTCCGGGGGTAACGCCGGTCCGACAGACCGGTCTGTCACAAAGGCCCGCTTAACTACGGCCGAGCGAAACGGGAGGCGTGGTCAATCATGGCCAGTGAACGATTTATTCGGGGGTCCCCCCGATAACACATCTCCATCGAACCGCGACGAACAGCACGAAGAACGCGACGACGGACTCGCTGATTCGAACGTGAAACTCCTCGATACTACGCTCCGCGACGGCGAACAGGCCCCGGGCATCTCGCTCACGCCCGACGAGAAGGCCGAGATAGCCGCGGCGCTCGACCGCGCGGGAGTCGCCGTCGTCGAGGCCGGGAGCGCCTGCACCGGCGAGGTAGAGCGCGAGACCATCCAGCGCGTGACGGACCTCGATTTGGACGCCCGGGTCACCAGTTTCGCCCGCGGCGTCCGGAACGACGTGGACCTCGCGCTGGACTGCGGCGTGGACGGCGTGAACCTCGTCGTCCCCGCCAGCGACCGCCACGTCGAGGGGAAGGTCGGGACGACCCGCGACGAGGTGGTCGAGACGACCGCCGACCTCGTGGCGTACGCACGCGACCACGGTCTCTGGGTCGAGGTCATCGGAGAGGACGGGTCGCGGGCCGACCTCGACTTCCTCGAACGACTCGCCGAGGCCGCACACGACGCGGGCGCGGACCGCTTCTGCTACGCCGACACCGTGGGCCACGCCGGACCCGAACACACCCGCGAGGCGGTCTCCCGACTCGCCGACCTCGGGCCGACCAGTACCCACACTCACGACGACCTCGGACTCGCCGTGACGAACGCCCTCGCCAGCGTCGCGGCGGCGCGGACCTCGTCCACGCCACGGTCAACGGCGTCGGCGAGCGCGCCGGCAACGTCGCGCTCGAAGAGGTCGCCATCGCACTCGCCCACTGTTACGACGTGGAGACGGTCGAGACGACCGAACTCTACGACCTCGCCCGGACAGTCGCGGACGCGACCGACGTGGCGCTCGCGCCGAACAAGGCGGTCGTCGGCGAGAACGCGTTCGCCCACGAGTCGGGCATCCACACCGACGGTACCCTCAAAGACGAGCAGATGTACGAACCCTACCCGCCCGAGACGGTCGGCAGGGAGCGACGCCTCGTCCTCGGCAAGCACACTGGCCGGGCGGGCGCGAAGGCCGCGCTCTCCGAACACGACGTCGAGGTGAGCGACGACGAACTCCGCGAGGTCGTCACCCGCGTACAGGACCTCGCCGAGCGGAACAAGCGCGTGACCGACGCCGACCTGCTCGCCATCGCCGAGGACGTGCAGGGCCGCGAGCGCGACCGACGCGTCGAACTCCGGGAACTCACCGCCACCAGCGGCGGGCGCATCCCGACCGCGAGCGTCAGACTCGACGTGGACGGCGACGAGCGCGTCGCCAGCGGCACCGGCGACGGGCCGGTAGACGCCGCGGTCACCGCGGTCAGGACGGCGGTGGGCGACTCGGACGCCGCGACGGACTTCCAACTCGAATCCTACCACGTGGACGCGATTACCGGCGGCACCGACGCGGTGGTCACGGTCGAAGTCGAGATGCGCCGTGGCGACCGGTCGGTGACCGTCGCGTCCAGTGACGGCGACATCACCCGAGCGAGCGTCACCGCGATGGTGGACGCGCTCGACCGACTGCTCCCGGCCGAACCCGAGACCGAGACCGCGGTCGCCGACGACTGAGCGGTCAGTTCACTCGTCGTCTCGAAGCGCGGCCGCGACTGCTTCGAGTTCCGCCTTCCGGAACGCGCTCCCCGCGCTCTCCGGGTCGTCCTCGTCCGCAATGCCGATTTTCCACAGAATACCTGCCCGCATCTGGGACTTCGACGGGAGACGGTTCGCGTCGATGTCGTAGTCCACCGCGTCGCAGATGGCCGCGAGGGCCTCCTTGGTGAAGGCGGTCGATTCGACGCGCTCGTACCTGCCGACGGTCTCCCGGATTTCGTTTCTGAGGTCGTCTACGGTCGGTGACATACGGACAGAGATGGGGAGGGTCGCCCTGTAAGTTGCGGTGGTGCGTCGGGATTCGCGCCCGGGAGCATCCGTCCTGCGACCCTCCATCCCTTTCCCCGCTCCCCACTTAGGTGGTCGCATGACCCTCACCGAGACCCCGAAGCGAGGAGACTCCGGCGGGAACACCCACTGGGCCGCGCTCGTTGCCAGCGTCCTCGCCTGCGAACTCGCGGGCATCGTCCCGTCGATTCTGACTGCCGACGAGGTAGCGACGTGGTATCCTACGCTGGTCAAACCCGCGTTCACGCCGCCGAGTTGGGTGTTCGGCCCGGTCTGGACCGCGCTCTACCTCCTGATGGGGGTGGCGCTGTACCTCGTCTGGCGGAGCGACCGGGGTCGAGCGCGACGGACGGCGCTCGCCCTGTTCGGCGTCCAACTGGGTCTCAACGCGGCGTGGACGCTGGTGTTCTTCGGGTCGCAGGCCATCGTCGGCGGTCTCGTCGTCATCGTCGCGCTCCTCGTACTCGTCGCCGCCACCGTCGCCGCGTTCGCCCGCATCGACCGCCGGGCCGCCGCCTTGCTGGTCCCGTATCTGCTCTGGGTCGGGTTCGCCACCGCGCTCAACTACGAACTCTGGCGTCTGAACTGACTCGCGGACGCGCTGGCTCCGACCGAGAAGACGCTGCACGGGAGAGTATTGGGTCGTTACTCCCGGCGACGACCGGCGACCGTCGAGTTGGACGGTCGTTACCGGCGGCGTTTGGAGTCTATAACAAAGGACGGTAGCGGCGTCGAACGGGACGTGTCGAACAGTTCGGTTCCGAGTTCATACGCGATAGACGGCGGCCGGTTCGGGGTCGGCGCGGACCGCTACACGCTGTTCGTAGTGCTGTTCGTCGGCAAGGCCCTCGACGCCATCAGCACCGTAACCGTCCTCTCGCTCCGCGAGGACGTCTACGAGTCGATGTGGCTCACCCGCACGCTGATGTCGGAGTTCGGTATGGTCACGGGCGTGCTCATCACCGTCGTCCTCGCGGTGGCGGGCGTGGTCGTCCTCGCCGAGAGCGGCGAGGCAGTCGCCCGACTGACTCCGGACGGGTGGGCACCCGACGACTACCCCACCGCGTTCCGGGTCGTCACCTACTGCTCGGCGGGCGTCTGGTACGGATTCCTCGGCGTCCACAACTTCACGTTGCTGTTCTGAATCTCGCGTTGCGATTCTGAGACGGAGCGCGTCGAGTACCCTCGGTAATTCGGAAATCGACCGAATAGACGTCGCTATCGAAGGTGAGTGCGGAAGAAGTTTGGTGACGCCGAGGAGGAGATTTGAACTCCTGTGTCCGTGAAGGACAGTTGCTCTCGAAGCAACCGCCTTGGCCGGGCTAGGCTACCTCGGCTCACTCAATCATACTGCCCTCTCCGTCTTAGTGATTTCGATTCTCGCGCCACAGTTCAGTAGACCGTCACCTTGAAGCGGGTGCCACCACTCCGGGTAGGGTATGGACGTAACCGAGGCGAACGAGCAGTGTGACGCCGTCCTCGATGCCATCGGCAACGCGGTCATCGCCGACCGAGAGTTCCTCGAAACCGTGCTCCTCGGCGTGATGGCCGGCGGTCACGCCCTCCTCGAAGACGTGCCCGGAACGGGCAAGACCCTGACCGCGCGGAGTTTCGCGTCGGCGCTGGGTCTCTCGTTCTCGCGGGTCCAGTTCACGCCCGACCTCCTCCCCGCGGACGTGACCGGCACGCACGTGTTCAACGAGCAGGACCGGACCTTCGAGTTCAACGAGGGTCCCATCTTCGCGAACGTCGTGCTGGCCGACGAGATAAACCGCGCGCCGCCCAAGACGCAGGCCGCGCTGCTGGAGGCCATGGAGGAGGGGCAGGTCACGGTGGACGGCGACACCCACGACTTGCCGAAACCGTTCTTCGTCATCGCCACCCAGAACCCCGTCGAGCAGGAGGGCACGTTCCCCCTGCCCGAGGCGCAGGTGGACCGCTTCGCCGTCAAGTCCTCCATCGGCTACCCCGAGACCGAGGGCGAGTACGAACTGCTCCGCCGACGCGCGGGCCGGAGCGCCCAGAGTCCGTCGGTCGGGACCGTGCTGGACGAGCGACTCGTCACCGACCTCCGTGAGGTGCCCGAGTCGGTCCGCGTGGACGACGACCTGCTGGAGTACATGGCGAACGTCGCCCGCGAGACCCGCGAGGACCGCCGGGTGTCGGTCGGCGTCTCCCCGCGCGGGACCCAGCGCCTCTTCGAGGCGACCCGGGCCTACGCCGCGATGCAGGGCCGGGAGTTCGTCACCCCCGACGACGTGAAGCGCGTGGCCCACCCCGTCCTCGCCCACCGCGTCGTCCTCACGCCCGACGCGCAGGTCAACAACGTGGCGAAGTCCGCCATCGTGGACCACGTGCTGGACAGCGTCCCCGTGCCGACGGTGGAGTAGTCCGACAGATGCCCTCCAGACGGTCGGTTCTCGCTACCGGAGTCGCCAGCCTCTGCGCCGTCGGCCCGGGGTGTACGGCCGTCCTCGACGGGTCGGCCCCCGAACCGGCGTTGCGGAGCATCACCCTCCGGAACACCGACGCCGAGACCCACGCCCTCGCGCTCAGACTCTTCCACGACGGCGCGGAGATTCTCGACCGGACGTACGAACTCGGTCCTCGGACCTCCGACAACGGGGACGCCGACACCGCAGACAGTGACACCGACTACGTCGTCGGCATCGAAGACGCGTGGGACTCGCCCACCGGCGAGTTCCGGGCCGCGGTCCGCGTAGACGGTGAGGACCGGACGAAGTTCCGACTGGACGACGAGATTCGTCCGCCGACGCCCTACCGGTACGAAATCCGCGTCGAGCGGAACGGCGGCGTATCCACGTGGGTCGCGAAACCGGAATCGACCGCGACGCGGTAGTCAGTTTCACTTTCACTCCGCTTGGCTCGCCTTTACATCAGTCCGGCGACCACCCGGAACCATGAACGCAGACGAGTCCGGGGAGGAGTCGGCGGACGCCACCGAAGAGGACGAGGAGACGGAACTCGCGGACCTCGACCCGAACGCCGAGAAACAGGCCCGGCGGGTAGAACGCCAACTGCGGCGACTCCGCCGCGAGATGCGGGGCTGAAAGCGCTCGGGGCGGATTTCTCGTCGGGTTGCTCGTGGTCTCCCGGCGGTTCGACTGTCACTCCCGGAGTTTCGTCTGTCGTCCTTCGAATCTCGTCTATTGCCCCTCGCGTCTCGTCTGTTGCCCTCGGAGTCGAAGTGGTTGCGCAGAAGAAGCTAGTTTCAGGCTCGAACACGGGAGTCCACCGCACAGCACCGCAGCGGCACCGTGAGAGCCTCTCATCTCACCAACCGACTGCGCTACTCGGCCGACGGTCTCCGGTGCTCGTCCCTCGCGCGGTGGGCGCGGCGCACGAGAGCGCCGCGCCCGCACACGCCGGGATGAAATCGAGAGTGCGCTACTTGGAATCGCCAACACCGAGCACGAGGATGGAAATCGAACCGGACGTGGCTCGAAAATAGAAGTCTCAGTTCCGGAGCGCCGACGTGAGCACCACCGCGGCCAGCAGCAGGAAGACCAGCGCGGTCACCGGCCTACCGCCCGCCGAGACCAGATAGATGCCGTACCCCAGACCGCCAGCGCCCACGGCGACAACCGTACTCCCGGCGGCGTGAGTCGCCTCCAGTTGGGTCGTGTCGGTCTCCCGTCCCAACTGGTCGCCGACGGTGATGGCCTGCTCGCCGAGGTCCCACGCCAGCACCGCGGCGATGACCCCCGGCAGGAGCAGGTACGGGGTGGGGAACGCCAGACCGCCGGCCAGCGCGGCGACGAGGAGCGCGGTCGAACCGAGCGTGACCGCGCGTCGCGACCCCCAGAAGACGCCGAGCGCGACCACCAAGAATCCGGCCGCACCGGCCGCGAGTCCGGTGGACCCGGTGAGCGCGCTGGTCCCCGCCGCGATTCCGGCCGCGGTCACCGCCAGCGCCGACGACAGGCGGGCGGGCGACCGGTCGATTTCGCGGGTCATGCTGAACCCCGTGTGACGCGAGCCATTCGAGCGAGCGCGACGCCCAGCGACTCGTCGGTGTCCCAGTCCACGACCCGGACCCCGCTCTGGCGGAGTTTCGAGACGCGGTGGTCGCGCTGGGTTCGAGCGAATCGCTGTCCCGCGGTCCGAGTCGACGTCGGGTCGGGACTGACGACCGTCACGAGGTGGTCCTCGGCGTCCAGTCGCCGCGCGACCTCCGGGCCGAAGTCGTCGCACAGCGGCGTGACGAAGACGACCTGCGAGGACGCCGGGAGTCGCTTTCGAAGCTGTTTGAGGCGTGTCGTCGGGTAGAACATCTCCTCGGAGGGCGTCGGCGCGAACGCCGGGTGGGTCGCCAGCAGGTCCCGGGCGCGGGCCTGGTGGTCGTGGCCCGCGCCGGGCGCGAGCCAGCACGTCTCGGGACCGAACGACGCCAGTCCCACGCGGTCGCCCGCGTCGAGGAGTCTCGTGACCATCTTGCCCGCGGCGTCCACGCCGAACTGGACCGCGTTGCGCTCGTCGTCGCCCCGGGCAAGATACGCCTTCTCGCGGGTGTCCACGAGGACGACCACGCTGGCGGCCCGCTCCTCGCGGAACTGGACGGTCGTGAGTTCCCCCGTTCGCGCGAGGCGGTTCCAGTCGACCCGAGAGAGCGGGTCGCCCGGCCGGTACTCGCGGGTCGCGTGGAACTCGATGCCCGACCCGCCCACGTCGGTCGTCACCCGGCCGGTGTACTGGGTGGTCTGAGCGCGCAGGGGCATGTCCACGGTCGTTCCGAGTTTCGGGACGCACCGGAGGAGGGTCTCACACTCGACTTCGGTCTCGACCTCGATGGCGCCGCTGAAGTCTCGGACGATGGCGGTCACGGGGTCGAACTCGTGGTCGCCGCGTTCGGCCTCGACGGTGTAGGTGAACGACGCCGTCTTGCCCGGTCGGAGCGCGGTCCCGAGGCGGGCCGACCCGTCTGTCACGGGCAGGGCCTCCGGAACCCCATCGACGAGTCGGAGGTCGGCCAGCATCGAGTCGCCGACGTTCTCGACGACGAGCCTGACCTGCACCTCCTCGCCCGGCAGGGGTTCGTCGTCGCTGAGCGTCCGGGTCACGTCGAGGGCCACCTCGGGCGTGCCCGCGGTCCGGGCGTAGGCCGCGAACGCGACCCCGACGACCCCCGACAGCAGGACCAGCGGCCGACTGAAGAGGACGCCCAGCGACCCCGCCAGCAGGGCGACCACACTGACGCCGCGCCACCGTTTCGTCTGTCGAATCGACTTCACGCTTCGGCCTCCGTTCGACGGGCGTCGTCCGTCCTCGCGTCGGTTCGAGAGGAGTCTGATTCCCCAGTGTCGGTCGTGCCAGCGGACGCGCTGGCACGGGTCTCGGCGCTGCCGTCGGTCTCGGTACCGCCCGGGTCAGTTTCGCCGGATTCGCCGTCGTCCCGAGAACCGGACGACTCGGCGTCGGCCGGTTCGACTCCGGCCGCCCGAGCGACGGCGTCCGCGGTTCGCCGGATTCGGTACTGGGAGGGCGACTCGGTGCTGACCGCGAGTCTCACCCGGTCGAAGACGGGCGGCGAGGGGGCGTCCTCTCCGCCGAGGAACGACGCCGCGTGCCGGTCGTCCGTCCACGTTCCGGCGTCGAGTCGCTCGCGGGCCTGCTCGCGCGAGCAGTTCTCCCGGTCGGCGACGGCGGTGATTGCGGCGGCTTCGAGCGTCTCGCGCAGGTCCGCTCGCTCGCGGATAAGGTCCCGTCGCGGTCCCGACCGGAGTTCGGCGACTGTCCGGTCGAACTCGTCGCCAGGGGTCGGCGCCGTCTCGACCGTCTCCACGTCGGGCGTCTCGGTGGCCGCTACCTCGGTGGCCTGCCGGGACCGGGCGACCCGAACCGCCTGCACCAGCGCGAGCAGGCCGACGACCGTCACCGCGGCGTAGCCGGTGCCGATGGCGGCGGCGAACCCGGGGACGAACGCCATCAGCAGGCCGAGCGCGACCGCGACCAGACCGACGGCGGTCAGAATCGGATGGTCGTTGCCGTCGGTCACTCGGCGTCACCTCCGCTGGTAGCGTCCGAGGACCGAGACCCGTCCGACTGCGAACCGGCGTCCGAGGGCCGACCGGCGTTCGGGGTCGGACCCGCGTACTCGCGCTCGATGCGCCTGAGGGCGTCGAGCGCCTGCTGTTCGCGCTCCTCGGTCGCCGACTCGCCGCCGTACCGGACCTCTTCGAACAGCGAGGTGAGTCGGTCCACGTCCTCGCGGGCCATGCCCGCTTCGACCGCGGCCGCGGCGAACTCCGCGGGCGTACTGGCCGCGGGGTTGGCCACGTCGAGGTGGTCGGTCATCTCGCGCCACGCGCGGAACACCTCGTTGTCCACGTCGGTCGCGTTCTCGATGCGGTCTGCGGCCTCGCCCGCGGCCCGGCCGACCGCGCGCACGTCTCCGGTGTCGTCGGGGTCCGCGAACGTCTCGTCCTCCTCGGGGTCGTCGCCGCTGGAGGAGACGAACAGGAGCGCGACGGCCGCGAGGAGCGCGACGCCCAGACCCGCCATCAGGAGGAACGAGGGGTCGGTGAACGTCGTCCCGTTGGCACCGCCGGGTGCACCGCTCCCGCCCGCAGGCGCGAGGGAGACGTTCCCGCCTTCGAACAGCGCGCTCCGTGCGTTCGGCACGGGGTCCGTGCAGAGGGTCAGGAGCGCGTGGCCGAACAGGATGGGGACGCCCACCGGCCCGGCGTACGCCACGACGCCGAATCCCCCGAGGCGACGGTACGCGGCGTACGCGCCGAGCGAGAACACCCCGAGGATGAGGGCGATGGCCCACCACGTGTCGAGGAACGCGTAGCAGGGGACGTCCATCGGCGTCCCGCCGGTCGTGTCGGACGATACGTTCCCGAACTCCAGACTTGGCTGACTGCCGTTCTGTACGCCCGCGTCCGAACTCGGCGCGCCGAACCCGAACCCGCCGGACGATTCGGCGAGGACCGCCGAGTCCAGCGTCGCGGCGGCGAAGCCGATAGCGACGACTGCTAACAGCGCGAGGACGACAGGGCGTGCGGTATCACGGTCCACAGAGGTAGGTTGCGGGATTGATAACTTAGAGGTTCTGCCTCGTCGGCGGAGCGCGGCGTTTCTTACCTGCTCTTCGCGGTAGAAGTAGGGTCGAGCGGCCCAGTTCGGTGCAAGCGCCGAGAGAACTCACGCCCGGTCAGAGGCGGACTCGTCCACGCGGTCGGACTCGCGGGATTCGTCGGTCCGTTCGCTCGGGTCGCCGTACCCGCCGCCTCCGGGGGTCAGTACCGTGACCGTCGTCCCGGTCTCGACCTCGACGGTGGTCTTCGTGCCGACGCGCTCGCCGTCGATGCGGTTCTCGCCGAGCGCGCCCGACTCCCCGCCGTCGAGTCCCTTCGGCGCGTGTCTGCGGCGCTCGGTCAGCAGCGAGACCGTCGCGTCGGTCTCGACAGTCATCGAGCGTTCGAGTCCGAGACCGCCGCGGTGTCGCCCCGCGCCGCCGCTGTCCTGCCGGAGGGCGTAGCGCTCGACGCGAAGGGGGTACTCGGTCTCCAGCGCCTCGACCGGGGTGTTGAGCGTGTTGGTCATCCCGACCTGCACGCCGTCCATGCCGTCCTTCGTCGGACGCGCGCCGAACCCGCCACCGATTGTCTCGTAGTAGGTGAAGCCGCCGTCCCTGCTCCCGATTATCAGGTTGTTCATCGTGCCCTGTCCCTCCGCGGGCACGCGGTCGGGCACCGCCTCGGCCAGCGCGCGGACGACCACGTCGGTCACGCGCTGGCTCGTCTCGACGTTGCCCCCGACCACGGCCGCGGGCGGCGTCGGGTTCAGCAGACTCCCCTCCGGCGCGCTGACCGAGACCGGCGCGTAGCACCCGTGGTTCGGGGGAATTTCCGGGTCGGTCAGACACCGGACGACGAAGTAGACCGCGCTCTTGGCGACCGCCAGCGGCGCGTTGAGGTTACCCGGAACCTGCTCGGCGGTCCCCGAGAAATCGACGGCGAGCGAAGCGCCGTCGATTTCGACCGTCGCTTGGACCGGCACGTCGTCGTCACTAACGCCGTCGCCTTCGAGGAAGTCGGTGGCCGCGTACTCGCCGTCCGGTAGGTCGGCCAGTTCGCTCTCGACGCGCTCGCGAGAGTACGCTATCACCGCGTCGAACGCCGCCAGTAGGCGGTCGCCGTGGTCGGCCAGCAGGTCGCCGAGGCGCTCCTCGGCCCTCTCGTTGGCGGCCATCTGCGCCCGGAGGTCGGCCCGGCGCTCGTCGGGCGTCCGGACGTTCGCCAGCAGGAGGTCGCGCACGTCCTCGTTCACCTCGCCGCCCGTGACGAGGCGGACCGGCGGGAGGCGCAGGCCCTCCTGATAGATTTCTCGCGCGCCCGCGGGCATGCTCCCCGGCGTCATCCCGCCCACGTCGGCGTGGTGGGCGCGGGAGACCGCGTAGCCCACGATTTCCTCGCCCGCCCCGCCGTCCGCCTCCGGGGGCGCGAGCGGCGAGACCAGCGTCACGTCCGGCAGGTGGGTGCCGCCCGCGAAGGGGTCGTTGACGACGAAGGTGTCGCCGGGGTCGGGGTCCCGTTCCAGCACCGCCGCCACCGCCTCGGGCATCGCGCCGAGGTGGACCGGGATGTGCTCGGCCTGCGCGACCATCCGACCGTCGGCGTCGAACAGCGCGGTCGAGCAGTCCCGTCGCTCCTTGATGTTGGGCGAGTACGCGCCCCGAATCAGCACCTGCCCCATCTCCTCGGCCACGCTCTCCAGTTGGTTCCGCAGGATTTCGAGTTCGACGGGGTCGAGGTCAGCGTCGGTCATGCTCGACCCTCCGCGTCGGTCGCTTCGCCTCCGCGCTCGGTCAGTACCAGCGTCCCGTCCTCGCGCACCGCGGCCCGCCAGTTCGGCGGGACGACCACGGTGCTGTCGGCCTGCTCGCAGACGGCCGGACCCGCGAACGTCTCGCCCGCCGGCAGCGCCTCCCGGCGGTAGACGGGCACCTCGCGGAACTCGCCGCCGAAGTCGGCCTCGCGCTCGCCGATTCTGGCCTCGCCCGCGCTCTCGTAGGCGACGCGCGGCGTCTCGCGCGCGACGGTCGCGCGCACCCGCAGGCCGACGAGTTCCACCGCCTCGTCCATCCGGTAGCCGTACGCCGTCTCGTGGGCCTCGTGGAAGCGACGTTCGACCGCCTCGGGGTCGAACGACTCGCCGACCTCGACGGGCAACTCGAAGCTCTGGCCCGCGTACCGGAGGTCGGCGCGCCGGACGATTTCGGCCGCCTCGGGGTCCCGGAGGTCCGCCCGCGCCTCGTCGGCGAGGTCCGCGAGGACCCCAGACACCCCCTCGGGGTCGGCCGCATCGAGCGCGGTGCGGTAGGTCCGGACAGCGTCGCGGGTCTCGTCGGCCGCGAGCAGGCCGAACGCCGACAGGACGCCGCAGGCCCGCGGGACGACGACGCGGGTCACGTCGAGTCGGTCGGCCAGCGCCGCGGCGTGCATCGGTCCCGCGCCGCCGAACGCCGCCAGCGCGAACGTCCGGGGGTCGTGGCCGCGCTCGACCGTGACTTCCCGGACCGCCCGAGTCATGTCGGCGTTCGCCACGCGGTAGACGCCGCGGGCGGCCTCGACGGGTCCCGACAGGTCCGCTTCGTCGGCGAGGGCCGCGAGCGCGTCGCGCGCGGCCGCCACGTCCAGCGAGAGTTCGCCCCCGAGCGCGGTGTCGTCCCCGAGGTAGCCGAGGACGACGTTGGCGTCGGTGACGGTCGGTCGCTCGCCGCCCTTCCCGTAGCACGCCGGGCCGGGGTCCGCGCCCGCCGACTCGGGACCGACCCGGAGCGCGCCCCCGGCGTCCACCCACGCGATGCTTCCGCCGCCCGCGCCCACTGTCGTCACGTCCACCATCGGGACGCCCACGGGTCGCCCGCCGATTTCGGTCTCGGTGGTGCGCTCGACGTCGCCCTCCCTGACGAGACTCACGTCGCTGGAGGTGCCGCCCATGTCGAACGTGACGAGACCGGGTGCCTCGGTGGCGCTCTCGGCGGTCGCGGCCGCGCCGTCGGTTTCCGCGGTCGCTCGCTCCGCGGCCGCTCTCTCAGCGGTCGCGGCCGCGCCCACGACCCCCGCAGCCGGGCCAGACAGACACGTCGTTACGGCGTGTTCGCGGACCGTCTCGGCGTCGGCGATGCCGCCGTTCGACTGCATGACCAGCGGGGCCGGAATCCCGGCGGACTCGGCGCGCTCGACGAGTCGCCCGAGGTAGGCGTCGATTTTGGGCGTCACGTAGGCGTCCACGACGGTCGTGGCGGTGCGCTCGTACTCCCGGAACGCCGCGAGCACCTCGTGGGACGCCGAGACCGGCGCGTCGAGTTCCTCGCGCAGGACCTCGGCGACCGCTCGCTCGTTCCGGGGGTCGGCGTAGGCGTGGAGCAGCGAGACCGCGACGCTCTCGGCGTCGGTTTCGCGGATTCGGTCCGCGAGGTCCCGGACCTCGCTCAGTTCCACTTCGCGTTCGACGCCCTCGGGGGTGGCGCGCTCGGCGACCTCGAACCGCCTGCGCCGGGGGACGAGCGGGTCGGGTTTCTCGGCGTTCAAATCGTAGAGCGCGGGCCGGTCCTGTCTCCCGATTTCCAGCACGTCGCGGAACCCCTCTGTCGTGACGAGCGCGGTCTCCGCGCCGTCGCCCTCCAGCAGCGCGTTGGTCGAGACCGTCATCGCGTGCGAGAAGGCGTCCACGTCTTCGGGGTCGAGGTCGGCCTTCTCGCAGGCCTTCCGGATTCCGGCCAGCACGCCCTCGCTCTGGTCGTCGGTGGTCGGGACCTTCGCGGTGACGAGTTCGTCGCCGGGCGTCAGCAGCGCTACGTCGGTGAAGGTGCCGCCCACGTCCGCGCCGACGCGGATGCCGTCGGTCACGGGCGGGTCCCTCCTCCGGGTCGGTCGTCCCTGTGACGGTGGCTCATGCGGTTTGGGTGTCGCTACAGGACGTAATAGTTGGTGCTTGCGGAACTCCGGCGGCGCTGACGACTCGACCAGCGTCCGCGGGACGTACTCGCTGTCGAGGACGTCGAGACCACCGACGTCGAGGCTGCGTCGGTCCACGAGGACCGCCAGTATCCGAGTGCCATCGCCACGACTAGTTAGACCATCAGATTACGGGGCCGAACCGGTTCCGGACGTGGAACGGTACCGCCGACCCGACCAGACCCTCGACCGTGGCAAGCGGCTACCCCCGGAGAACGCGAGGTCGGCCGCCTGCGTGCGGGGACCACTCGGTCAGACCGTCCAGTAATCGCTGACCGCGTTCGCCTGCCACCACGTGGTACTGTGCCACAGGCAGAGAATACGAAATACTGACCGTCGAACGGGTGAAGCGAGAGACGAGTTGATTACGAGTCTGCTCGGGAGGACGACCGTTCGCGCTGTGCGTCTCCCGTCGGGCGGTCAACAGGAGTCGTCGTGAACCTCGAAGGAGTTGACGACGTTTCCGTCGGGAGACTCGTACTCGACTCGCATCGTCTCGGGGACTGTTCGGTCAAATACTAACTCTGTCTGATACTTGTAGGTCACGCCACCACAGTTGACTTCACTCTGCGGCCGCTCGGACGCCCATCGACTCGTGAGACGTATCGTCGCCTCGTTCGTGTCGGGGTTAGTCTCGAAAGACTCGAAGACGAGTCGTGACAGCCGCTCGGGGGGCGAAACCACCCGGTAAGGACGACGGTCGATTTCTCACAGTCGAAGACTCCATCGACCGATTCGTCCGGGGCTGGCACCTCTCCATCGAGGACCCGGAACGTAACTCGCGTATCACCGGAGCGCGTCTCGAACGGGGTTCGTGTTTGGGTCGTGCGGTCGCCCTCAGAACTCGTTCGTGGAGTGGTTCCGGGGTCCGCGACCCGTCCGAGACAGCCACTCGCCAAAGTGGCGTTAGCTAGCAGACCTGCGAGGAGTGTTCGACGTCTCACGGCGGCTTTTGTTCGTAATCGGAAATAAACCTATGTAAGTAATGTATATTTCCATAACTACATCCGGGATAAGTGTCATAGTATGGGGGTGAGCGCCGTGGACCGACCCTCGACCGAGGCCGAGCGCGGCGTCGGCGACTCTTCGACCGGACTCGTGCCGCCCCCGAAACCGCCCGACGACCCCGACGCGTGGTACGCGCCGGACGTCCGGGCGCAGTACGAACCTCATCCGGGCGTCGTCCCTGTGACGGTGGTTCGTGCGGTTTGGGTGTCGCTACAGGACGTAATAGTTGGTGCTTGCGGAAGTCCGGAACGTCCGAGAGAAGAGTCCGCTATCCGAGGTCCGCGCGCTCGAACCGCCAGTAGCCGAGCAGTACGGGGACGACCAGCCAGCCGACCAGAACGACCAGTCCGAACCAGTTCTGCACGTAGAACGGCACCGACGACCCGGCCAGCGCCTCCGCGGGGACGATAGGTCCGGCACCCGAGAAGACGAGGTCGGCGGCCTGCGAGTAGGCGTTGTTGGGGTTGAGTACCTGAAGCAGATAGTACCACGCCGGAGTCGCACTCGCTCCGGTGGGCAGACCGCCCTCGACGAGGTAGTAGACGCCCAACGGGACGAGGTTCCAGAGCACTTGGAAGAGGAAGAACGCCCCGACGGCCAGCGCCATGGCCCGCGACCGAGTCGCCGCGAACGACGACGCGCCGATAGCGATGCCCACGTACGTGAGTCCGAAGAGGACGGTAAGCAGCGTCAACAGCAGGAAGTCCACGACCGCGAGTTCGCCGAACAGCGCGAGCAGCGTGATGGCGGCACCGGCGAACGCCACGAAGATGCCGACAGTGACCACCAGCGTCCGGCCGACCAACTTGCCGAGCACCACGTCGGCGCGTGTGTGGGGGAGACCGAGCAGAATCTTGATGCTTCCGGACTCGCGCTCGCCCGCGATGGCGAGGTACGCCACCACCAGCGCCGTGAGCGGGATGATGAGGCTCGCCGGTGAGGTCAGGAACTGCGTGGCGTCCGGGAGTCCCGGCGCGTCGCCGAGAATCGCCTTCCGGACGTAGACCGCGCCGACGGAGAACAGCAGGAACACCGCGGTGATGACCCAGAGCATCCGCGAGCGCACCGCGTCCTCGAAGTCCTTGCGCGCGACGACCAGCCAACTCATGCCGTCACCTCCTCGGTGGTGTAGGCGGCGAAGAGGTCCTCCAGCGACGCCTGCTCGGTGGATATGTCGGTGACGGTCGCGCCCTGCGCCTCGACTCGGTTTATCACTTCGGACTTGACGCCCGAGTCGTTCACGGCGATTCGGAGGACGTTCCCATCCGCGGTCAGGTCGGTCACCGCGTCGATGTCGTCGAGACTGAGGTCGTCGGGCACGCGGTCCACCGTGAGTTCGAGGGTCGAACTGGTGCCGACCGACTCGCGCAGTCCCTCGATGGTGTCCTCGGCGACGAGTCGGCCGCCGTTCATGATTCCGACGCGGTCGCACACCGCCTCGACCTGCCCGAGGATGTGACTGGAGAAGAAGACGGTCGTCCCGCGACTCGCCTCTTCGCGGACGAGTTCGCGCATCTGGCGCGCGCCGTTGGGGTCGAGACCCGACGACGGTTCGTCCAGAATCAGGAGGTCGGGGTCACCCACCAGCGCCATCCCGAGCGCGAGGCGCTGGCCCATGCCGGTCGAGTAACCACCGGCCTTCCGTCCGGCCGCCTCCGGGCCGAGACCCACGCGGTCAAGAATCTCGTCGGGGTCGTCGTCGCTCCCTTTCGAGTCCACCGCGAACTCGACATGCTTCCGACCCGTGAGTCGGTCGTAGAGGTCGAAGCCCTCGGGGAGGATACCGATTCGCTCGTGAATCTCTTGGGTCTCGTCCTGTGCGTCGTAGCCGAGGACCGTCGCGGTGCCCTCGGTCGGCCGGAGGTAGTCGAGCAACACGTTGATGGTCGTGGACTTGCCCGCGCCGTTCGGACCGAGGTAGCCGAACACCTCGCCCTCCTCGACGACGAGGTCGAGGTCCTCGACCGCAACGACGCCCGCGCCGAAGCGCTTCGTGAGTCCGTCGGTTCGGATAGCTGGCATGAATGTACGGTCAATCCCGGACGGCATTAGTGTTGTTAATTCAATACCTCTCCCGCGACCCGGAACTCGGGACGAAATTGGGGGAGAGTTCCGCGGGAACTCGGCGGAAATAGTGTCAAACCTCCGAAAATCTTCATGGGTGACCGAGGAGTCGGTGCGAGTGAAGCAATGACCCGGAACGACTCGACCCCAACCGACGCCTCGTCCGACCCGAACTCGACTCGCTCGCGCCGTGCGTTCCTCGGGAGCGCCTCCGCGCTGGGCGCAATCGCGCTCGCTGGCTGTAGCGGGAGCGGAAGTGAGACGACCACGACGACCGAAGAGACGATGACAGAAGCGACGATGACGACCACGGAAACGACGGCTGAAGAGACTACCACTGCGGTCCCGACCAATCCGGACGTCCCGATTCTCAACTACGCGCTGACGCTCGAACACCTCGAAAACGCCTTCTATCGCGAGGGCCTGAAGGAGTTCGGCGACGACGAGTTGATGCAGGCCGACGCGCTCTCGAAATTCGGCGAAGAAGTCCGGATGGACGTGCCCGGCCACCTGCAGACGGTCGCCGGCCACGAGGCCGCCCACGTCGATGCCCTCTCGGCCACCGTCGAGAAGTTAGGCGGTACGCCAGTCGAAGAAGGGGAGTACGACTTCGGCTACCAGACGCCCTCGGAGTTCCTCGGCGTCGCCAAGGCGCTGGAGAACACCGGCGTCGCCGCCTACGCGGGCGCGGCCCCGAAGGTCGTCAGCAACGACGTGCTGGCGGCGGCGGCGGGCATCCACAGCGTGGAGGCTCGCCACGCCAGTTTCCTGAATCTAGTCAGTTCCGAGTCGCCGTTCCCGAACGCGGTCGATTCGGCGAAGTCGGTGGACGAGGTGCTGGAAATCGCGGGGCAGTTCGTCACCTCGGAGGTCGACCCGAGCGTCTACGAGACCGAACCGGCCGAGGAACGGGCGACGCCCGACAGGAAGACCGACGACGACAAGAGCGACGTCAACGTCCTGAACTACGCGTTGACGCTCGAACACCTCGAAAACGCCTTCTACCGCGAGGGACTGAAGACGTTCAGCGACGAGGAGTTGATGCAGGCCGACGCGCTCTCGACGTTCGGCGAGAAGGTTCGGATGGACGTGCCCGGCCACCTGCAGACGGTCGGCGACCACGAGGCCGCCCACGTCGATGCCCTCTCGGCTACCGTCGAGAAGCTAGGCGGCACGCCCGTCGAGGAGGCGAAGTACGACTTCGGTTACGAGACGCCCTCGGAGTTCCTCGGCGTCGCCAAGGCGCTGGAGAACACCGGCGTCGCGGCGTACAAGGGTGCCGCGCCGACCGTCTCCAACGACGACGTGTTCGCGGCCGCAATCGGGATTCACAGCGTCGAAGCCCGTCACGCCAGCTTCCTGAACGAACTGAACCTCGCGTCGCCGTTCCCGAAGGCCGTGGACGAACCGAAGACGATGTCCGAGGTGAAAGAAATCGCGGGGCAGTTCATCGTGGCGGAGTGAACCAGCCGTCGAATCAGGTTTCCCTCGGTTCTGCTTCGGTGGCCTTACGTACCGGGTTTGAGTTGTGAGCGGTGATGGAGAAGGTCCTCTGGTACGTGCTGGCGGGGACGCGCGGGGGCATCAACCGCGCGCGCCTCCTCCGGGAGATAGACGAGCGTCCCCGGAACCCCAACCAGCTCGCAGAGGAACTCGACCTCAACTACGACACAGTTCGACACCACCTCGACGTGCTCGTCGAGAACGACGTCGTCACTTCCAGCGGTGACGACTACGGCGCAGTGTACCTCCCCTCCGACGCCACCCGCGACCACTGGGACGTCGTCGAGGAAATCATCACCCAAATCGAATGACCATGAGCCGACACCCGAGCGAACACGACCGTCTCGACCGACCGACGCGGAGGCCGAACCGATGAGCATCTGGATTGACCTCGCGCGGGTCGCCACGGGACTCAACCTGCTGTTGCTCGCCGCGCTGGCCAGCGTCTGGGCGCGCAACTACCGCCGGGTTCGGTCGAAGCACACGCTCGGGATGCTCGTGTTCGCCGCGCTCCTGTTCGCCGAGAACGGGTTCGCGCTCTACTTCTATCAGGTTGACCCCCTGCTGTCGGTGTGGTTCAGCACGCAAGTCCCCGACCCCGCGTGGCAAGCGATGTTGTCGTTCCACGTGTTGGAGACGCTGGCCATCGGCTTTCTGGCGTGGGTGACGATGGACTGAGGCGAGCGGGGACCGTGAACCGGAACCGGTGAGGACGGTTCGAGATGGAAGCGGTGTATTTTCGGACACTATCTCAAACTTTAAATACCGATACAGTGCGAAATTTACGCATGACCGATACGTTGCGGGCGAGCGGCGGCCGGGGAGACGGCGGGGCGAGCGAAACCCCACCGGAGGTCCCGCCACCGAAACCCCCCGACGACCCCGAGGCGTGGTACGCGTCGGACGTGCGGGCACAGTACGAACTCCACCCCGACGTCGTCGCCACCATCACGGAGACCGACGACGGGTTCGACTACCGGATTCGGGAACCGGCCCTCTCGCCCGGGGCCGAAGACGCCCTCGCGACGGTCGAGGACCACTTCGCCGACGCGAACCTCGCCCGGCCGCTCACCCGCGAGGGTGCGAGCGAGCGCGCGGCCGCCGGGTTCGACCCGAAGTACCGTCGCATCGTAGACCGCCTGACCGACCTGCCGCCCGAGACCAGACGTGGCGTGGAGTACTACGCGCTCCGGGACCTGCGGTGTCTCGGCCAACTGACGCCGCTCGCGCTCGACGACGGCATCGAGGTGGCCGACACCGCGGGCGAGCGACTGGTCGTCCACACCGACGACTATGCGCCCGCCGACACCGACCTCCCGGCCGACGCCGACTTTCTGGAGCGGTTCGCCAGCGAACGCGTCGAGACCCACACCGTGGATTTCCGGGAGTTTCAGGTGCCGGTGGTCGTCTACCGCGAACACCTGCTGGCCAACGACTCGTTCACCACCAAGTACGCGGTGCTGGAACCCGACCTGCTGCCCGGCGACGAGGAGTTGATTCAGGAGTGTAAGGACAGAATCTGGGAGACCAACGTGGACGGCGTGGTCGAGGACCGGGCCGGGTTCGTCCGCGAGCGCGCTCAGACGTTCCTCTCGCGGCGACTCACCGCGCGAAACACCCGGGCGTGGCTCGACGCCGCCGCCTACCGGGTCCGGACCGCGCTCGCGGAGTACGACCTCGCGGTCCGCCCGTGAATCACCGATTCTCGACCGACAGACTCTCGGACTTAGTCTACTACGTGATGCGGGACTTCGTGGGCCACGGGAAACTCACGGTTCCCATCCGGGACGACCTACTGGAGGACATCGAGGCCAACCGGGTCGGCGAGCGCATCAAAGTCGTCCCGCGGGGCCGAGAAATCGGCCACGGCGAGCGCGCGCCGACCAACCTCGTCTTCGAGGACGAGACCGAGTTCGCCAACGTCGTGACCCAGATGGCAGCCAGCGACGGCACGGAACTCAACGCCTCGAACCCGAGCGCGAAGGTAAACCTCCAACCCGAAGGCGTACCCGAGGAGGTGACCATCCGGGCGGCGGTCGCGCTCGGCGTCATCAGCGAGGACGGTCCGCACATCTCCATCCGGAAGCAGGCACCCGAGGCGATGACGCCGGTGGACCTGCTGGAGTCGGGAAGCCTCTCGACGGAGATTGTGACGTTACTCTGGCAGGTCTACGAACACCACGGCGTCGTCCTCTTCTCGGGACCGACCGGCACGGGCAAGACGACGCTGATGAACTCCCACATGCCGTTCATTCCCTACCGCGACCGACCCATCTCCATCGACGAAGGCTCGCGGGAGGTCCGACTCCCCCACGAGACTGGCGTGTCGCTGACGACGCGCGACCACGAGAGCGACTACAAGCGCGTGACGATGGCCGACCTGATGACCGAGTGCAACTACCTCAACCCGGACGTGGAGGTCATCGCCGAAATCAACACGCCCGCCAGTTTCCGAACCTTCGCCGAGAGTCTGAACACGGGCCACGGCATCATCGGGACCACTCACGCCGAGGACGTGGAGAAACTGGTGAACCGGGTCGTCGAACAGGGGCTACCCCCGTACCTGCTCCGGGAGTTGGACCTCGTCGTGTTCCCGCGGCGCGTGGACGGCCAGCGCTACGTCGGCGAGGTCGTGGAACTCCTCACCGAGTTGGAGTTCGCGGACCTCGGCGCCGAGCGAGCGCGCTGTGGCGCGATAGAGAAGGACGGCACGACAGTCTACTGGAACACGGTCGCGTGGCGCGACACCGACGGCGAGTTCCATCTAGCGTACGACCATCCCGAGTCGGGCGACGGGGAGCGAGAGCGTCGGCTTCGGTTCTTCGACCGCCTCGCCGAGTGGACAGACCGGACCGTCGAGGAGGTCGAGACCGAGTTCCAGCGCAAGCACCGGTACGTCCAGTATCTGGAGCGTGAGGGCGTCGACGACTTCGACGAGTTGTTCGCGTTCCTCGCAGACCTCCGGAACGACGAGGCCGCGACGGTCGAACGGGTGACGCGGCAGACCTGACTACGGGGGACCGTCGATTCGTGTCAAACTCGGCGTACTGGCTCATCTCTGCTTGCAGAGAAATAGAATGCCTGTTAGTTATCAACTTGTTCTCGGGTTAGGGTCGCCCGTTAGAAAGGGCACCACGTGTTCGGCATACAGAGAGATAATTACGTTTTATTAACCCCCAGGATGGTATTTAGTATACCTATTGGGATTTTTATCAGAGGTCTTCTGGTACGTGTTCTTCGAGTACTGCGTTTATCCGTACTTCTCCAGACGGACCACGAAGCAGTATCGACTGCGAGTCCTTCGACTTCAGATTCGTTCCCGTTCGGACCCAGACTTAGCTGTATTCGAGCCACATATGAAAGAACACGATAGCGTCGAATAGCCCGTGAGCGAGAGCTGGGACGAGGATGTTGTTCGTCTTTACGTATGCGTATCCGAGTATCAACGAGAGGAGAAAGACGCTTAGAAGCGACATGGCGGTCTGAGCGTTCGTAGCGCTCTGATACTGGAGGAGGTGGTGGGCGGTGAAAATACCGCTGGCGAGTAACACTGCAGACCAATCGGAGAACGTCGCCGACAGGTGTTCCTGAATTACGTTTCTATAGAGCAGTTCCTCGCCCGGCCCGATGAACAGTACTGAGATGGGGACGAACGCAAGCAGAAACGACGGATTGCCCGTTCGTGCAATCTGTTCGATGGAACTCGGCGACGTAGGGATACCGACGTAGCTGGTGAACTCCGCAACGAGAAACGACACGACGAGGAGTCCACCGGTTGCCAGTCCGAGGATGGCTAACTCACGTCGACTGGGAGTTCGGACTGTAGGCCGGTTGACTGCGACGAACCCACTTCGCAGAATCAGCAGAGAGTACACGACGAGCAGTACGCCGAACAGCACCGATAGTATCGCGCTCGGGGGGAAGACGCTTGGACCGAACGCCAAAAGGAAAATCTGTTGGAGCGCGGACGCCCCGGCGGCCGTGAAGAGAAATCCGATAGTGCCGATATAGAGCGCCCGTAATACGGCTTCGACCTGTTTCCGTCGGTCGGTCCGTTGTAAATACCTCATCTTAATGTCCTCCTATTAATGTTTATGCTACTTTATTGTTGGCGGCTCCGGGTCTTCCTGCTCAGGTCGGCGCTTGCCATCGATGCCTTCGGCGATGGGCAAATTGTCGTCTCCCTCGCCGCACACTTCTTCCAGTTAGTGGGAATTCTGGTAGATTTGTACGCCAGCGCGAGTGTATACGAACTACGGAAGCGACGGTGGTGACGGAAGTGTGTCGTAAGTAACGTCGTAGGGTCGTCAGTATACTCATTTATTTATCACTGACACTACGATTCGATATCATCGGTTTTGTCTCGGCGAGTGGTACAACAAGGGCAGCGCTGGCGGTCGAAGGGGCCGTACTCTCGGTTGTCTTCTGCTTCGTATCGAGGTTATTGAAGAATTAGCCATTAACCGGATAGCTGGCGTACTTTGACAGTTTGATTCGGATATATTCGTCCGGATATCTGCTCGAAATCCACCAATGTCGGTGCCAGTGAACGAAGACGTCGCGGCTACTGCCAACCGTAACACTTCGAGATAAATAATAACTCTGTCTAGAATTAAAACTAAGTCGTCGTGGTTAAATTATTATTTGCATCGGCGCCTAAGTCGGCGTTCCTCGCCGTCGCGGACGGACGCCGGTGGCGGCCGATGCAGTGTGAAATCCATGACCGACGACAGTTCGCTCAAACCGACTGAAGGCGAATCGGCCAGCAAACGACTCCGCCGTCGAGGCTTTCTGAGTACCGCGGCGGCGACGCTCGGCGGGACGTTCGCCGCCTCGACGCCGAGCGCCGCGTCCGAAAGCGGCGGGCGGTCGGACCTCGGTGGCGTTCCCACGGCGGCGTTCGACGGCAACCAGTGGTCGCTGAGTTGGAGCGACGAGTTCAATCAGGGGTACGTCGACGAGTCCGTCTGGAGTTTCGAGACCGGCAACGGTCACGCCCAAGGCATCCCCGGATGGGGCAACAACGAACTCCAGTACTACCAGCGAGAGAACGCGTGGGTCGAGAACGACCACCTCGTCATCGAGGCCCGCGAGGAGCAGGTGTCCGACCAGTACGGGTCCTACGACTACACCTCGGCCCGGATGAAGACTCAAGGCGGGTACAACAAGCAGTACGGCCGCGTCGACGTGCGCGCTCGCCTGCCCGAGGGTCAGGGACTCTGGCCCGCGATATGGGCGCTCGGTTCGGACATCGACTCGGCCGGGTGGCCCGACTGCGGCGAGATAGACATCATGGAACTCACCGGAGACGACACCGACACCGTCCACGGCACCGTCCACGGACCCGGTTACTCCGGCGGAAACAGCATCGGTGGCACTTACAACAACGGGTCGTTCGCCGACGCCTACCACACGTTCCAACTCACGTGGTACCCCGACGCTATCAAGTTCTTCGTGGACGGGAACCACTACTTCACCGTCACGCTCTACGGTGTGGAGGACGCCGGGAACGAGTGGGTCTTCGACGACGGGCCGTTCTTCTTCCTCCTCAACGTCGCGGTCGGCGGGAACCTCCCCGGTGCCCCCGACGCCACCACGCAGTTCCCTCAGCGCATGGAGGTCGATTACGTCCGCGTCTACGACTGGGTGTAGCGGTCCGACCTCGACACCCGTACCGCGCTGAGAGTATTTTCCCGGACGGCAGGTTGGGTCCTCGAACCGGGAATCTGGCGCCACGACGTTCCGTGTCCGTCACGGCGAACAGCGCGACTCACACGGAGTCGATAAAAATTCACTAATTATAGAATAAATTTATGAGGCTGCGTTCAGTATTATTTTCGGGGCTCGTAACCATGGACGAAAACCCGGACGAAGCCGATAGCGACCAACGGAGTCGAACGCGCGAACCAGACGAATCGGACGAATCGAACGATACGCTGTCGCTGTCACGGCGCACGTACTTCGAGACGCTCGGAGTCGCCGGACTGGGGAGTCTCGCGTCGGTTCCAACACCGGCCGCGGCGGCGAGCGGAATCCACAGCGTCGGCAACGGCAGTTACACTCACGAGAAGCCCTCGGGCGAGGGCGAACCGCCAGCGACTCGATACACGACCGGGAACGTCGGCGCGCCGCTCCCGTCCAACGATTGGTGGTCGTCGGCGCTCGCGACCCAGTACTCGGAGAACCTCTTCTTCCACCCCGGGTTCGCGCTGGCCAACGACACCGGTCTCAAAGTCGGCCACCTGACGACGTGGAACTACCCCAACGAGGACGCGAAGATGAACGTCCAGCGCGACTTCACGCTTGGCCACACCGAGACCACGTTCGCGGACACGCGAGTAGACGGGCACAGCGACTGGTCCGTCACGCTGAAGTGGGGTGCCGGAACGGCGACGACCCTCACCGCGTCGCTCACGAAAGGGTCGCCGTACGTCTTCTGCGAGTTCGAGGGCGGCGGTGCAGAACTCGACTTCCAGACGGTACCGACGGTCTGGGCGGACCGCGGGAACGCCCTCGGACTGACCCACGAGGGCAACCACTACGGACTGTTCGCCCCGTCGGGCGAGGACTGGTCGGGCCTCGGGTCGGCCACGCTGACCAACGGTCTCTCCGGCGGATACCTGACGATTGCAGTCCTCCCAGACGACACGTCGTCCACGCTCGACACGTTCGAGAAGTACGCGTACAACTTCATCACCGACACCGGCGCGGGCGACGCGACCCGAGTCAGTCCGACCTACGACCGGGGCGCCGGCGAGGTTCGAACCACCTACTCGTTCAACACGACCAACAAACCGGAGAGTCAGGTCGGCGGCGACGCGACGATTACGGGGTTGTACCCCCATCAGCACAAGTACACCGACACGTCCCTGCTCGGTTACACGTACGAATGTCCGCGGGGGACGATGAAGACGGTGAGCGGGTCGTCGTTCACGACGACCCATCCCTTCCGCGGCGTGCTTCCGTTCCTGCCCGACCGAGGGAGCTACGACCGGTCGGAACTGGCGAGTTACGTCGGCGGCGTGTCGGCGGGCTACGACAACGGACAAGGAAGCGGCACCTACTGGACCGGCAAGGACTTCGGCCGGATGTCGGAGGCGGCACCCATCGCCGACCAAGTCGGAAACGCCGGGAAGCGCGACGCCCTGCACGACGCCATCCGGTCGGAGTTGGAGAACTGGCTGACCGCCGACGGCGGCGAGAGCCAGAACCTCTTCTACTACAACGACCAGTGGGGGACGCTCATCGGCTACCCCGACTCGTACGGCGCGGCGGGCGACCTCAACGACCACCACTTCCACTACGGCTACTTCGTCCGGGCCGCCGCCGAACTCGCGCGCACCGACGAGTCGTGGGGCGACGACGGCAACTGGGGCGGGATGGTGGACCTGCTCGTCCGCGACTACGCGAACTGGGAGCGACCCAACAGGGCCAACGCGCAGGAACCCGCCGACAACCCCGCCGACTCGTTCCCCTTCCTGCGGAACTTCAGTCCGTACACCGGTCACTCGTGGGCCGCCGGGACCGCGGAGTTCGCGGGCGGGAACAATCAGGAGTCATCCTCGGAGGCCATCCACGCCTACGCGGCGATGCTGCAGTGGGCGGTCTTCACGGGCAACGACGAGATGCTGAACTGGGCGGCGTACCTCTACACCCACGAGGTCTGCTCGGCCATGGAGTACTGGTTCGACGTGGACGACCAGAACCACCCCGACGAGTGGAGCCACGACACCGCGGGTATCGTGTGGGGCATCAAGTACTCGTACTCGACGTGGTTCTCGGCGGACGCCGAGGCGATTCACGGCATCAACTACCTGCCCTTCGGCGGGCACTCGCTGTACCTCGGCTGGGACTCCCAACTGGCCGAACGCAACTACAGCGAAGCGGTGACCAACGACGACAACGGCGGCGACTGGGACTACTGGCAGGACGTCATGTGGAACTACCGGGCGTTCTCGGACGTGAGCGACGCCAAGAGCATGTTCCAGTCCGCGAAGGGCAGTTACACCCCGGAAGCCGGTGAGACGAAGGCCCATACCTACCACTGGATACACAACATCGACGCGATGGGGAACCCCGACCCCTCGGTGACCGCGGACTACCCGCTGGCCTACACTTTCGACGACGGGTCGGAAACGACCTACGTCGCCTACAACGGCGAGAACTCCTCGATTACGGTGACCTTCTCCGACGGAACCGCACTCAGCGTCCCGGCCGACTCGATGAAGTCGAGTACGGGCGGCGACGGTGGCGGTTCGCCCGACACGACGCCGCCGACTGTCCGTCGAACCTGCGGTCGCCGGGACACACCGACTCGTCGGTGGACCTCGCGTGGGACGCCGCGAGCGACAGCGGCGGGTCGGGCTTAGACCACTACGCCGTGTACGTGGACGGGACGCGGAGCCAACAGGTTCCGGCGGGCACCACCTCGACCACCGTCTCGGGTCTCGCCAGCGGGACGACCTACGAGTTCTCCGCGACGGCCGTGGACGGCGCGGGCAACGAATCGAGCGCGTCGAACGCGGTCAGCGTCACCACAGACGCGTCGGGCGGCGGCGACTTCAGCCAGCGCGTCACCCGAATCGACGGGTTCGACGGCGACACCGCCACCGACGAACTGTCGTTCGAGTTCGTCTCGAACGTCGGTTCGGACTGGGTGGACGTCCATTACACCGTCAACGGCGGTACCCAGTACAACTACCGGATGAACAACCCGAGCGGCGATACCCACACGCTCGAAACGAGTCCGGACTACGTCGTCGGCGACTTCTCCTCGGGCGACACCATCGAGTACTACTTCACCTACCAACACGACGGCACCGCGAGCGATACGAGGTGGTTCAGCATCACGTACTGACTCTCGTCGCGCGACTCGTCGCCGCGTCTTCCGACGTTTTCGCGAATATCTACGGCCCCATCACGACTTATTTGTCGTTAACGTCGTTCGGATATACAGCGATTAGAAATATCCATGCTAAAAGCAACGGGATAATCACGTCTGACTGATAATACATTTCGAGCCGCAGAGGACCAGATGTCAGAAGCGGAATCCCCACTAAAAAGGAGATGAGAAGCCCTACAGCCGCGATTATCGCAAATCTCAATATTTCGTCCATCGATATCTAGTACTGTAACTGCTAGCGATTCGTGTCAGTAAATTGTTGTCGGTACTGTTCGAGTTGAGTCTCGAGATTACCTTCTGGCTGTGTGGATGCCGTCACTATCTCCTTGAACAGTTCTGCTTTCCTCTGCCGAACACATCACCTCGGGCATATGTTACCATATTTTAAATACCAAAGAGAATAGAGGAAGGGGCATGAACGCGATTCGAGGAGGCCCACGCGGTGAACACCACCACTGAGACGGGTGAGACCGGCGCGACCATCGACGCCGACGAAGTGAGGACGACCGGCGAGACCCGGGCCGCGAACGCCACGCTCTCGGTGCTCGACCGTGCCCTCTACGCGCTGTTCTCCAGACACGCCGACCGCTCGCGCCACGACGCCGACCGCAAGCAGTACCGAGCGACCGACGTGACGACGAGTTTCGAGGTGTATCTCTCGCGAGTCTACGGCCTGTCGTGGCTCGCGTTCGCGCTGGTGACGGGGTGGACGTTCGTCGTCGTGGTCGCGCTCCCCGACGCCGCGCTCGCGGTGGTTGCGGACTTCCTCCGGCGGGGAGTCCCCGGTCTCGAAACCGTCGCGTTCCCGGGCGTCTCTCGGCCCGTCGCGGCCGCCGCGGTCGGAACCAGCGTCGGTCTCGTGGGGAAACGAGCGACCGTCGCGCTCGGGGGGCGCTACCTCTCGTGGACCGCGAGCGCACGCGGGTCGAACATCGAGACCACGCTGCCCGGCGCGGTCCGGTACCTCCACGCGCTCTCGTCGGGCAGCGACGACGGGGCGGCCATGTTCCGGAAGGTCGCCGACCGCGAGGAAGCCTACGGCGAGACCGCGGTGGCCTTCCGGAAGGCGCTCAACAGGGCGACCCTGACCGGGAGTCTCGGTGAGGGCCTCCGCGTGGTGGCGCGCGACACTCCCTCACGGGACGGCCTCGCGCCGTTCCTCGTGAAGTTCCGCGAACACGCCCAGCAGGGACCCGACGCGCTCGCCCAGTACCTCCAGATGGAGAGTCGGATGCTCTCGAACCGGCAGGCCAGAAGTCGTGAACAGGCGGGCGACTTCCTCGAACTGCTCGCGGAGATGTTCGTCGTCCTGCTCGTCCTGCCCGCGCTACTCGTCATCGTGGTGACCGTGATGAGCGTCCTCGCGCCCGGCCTGAGTGCGACCACCACGACCCCCGTCGGTCCGGTCTCGATGCGAGCGCTGCTCGTCTACGGGAGCGCCGGGTTCATCCTCGTCGTCGGTCTCGTTGCGACCGCAGCGGTGGGTTCGCTGCGCCCGCCCGACCAGTCGGGCAGGGATTACGAGCGCCCGGACGGGGTACTCCCTACGCTCGGCAGCGTCTTCCGGAATCCCGCGAGCGCAGTCGTCGGGTTCGCGCCGGTCGCGCTCCTCCTCGGGGTCGCGCTCTGGTCGCTCGACTACTGGTCGGTCAACGTCGTCCTCCTCGGATACGTCGCCGTGGCCCTCCCTGCGGGCCTCGTCGCGCTAAGACGTGCGAATCTGGACGACGCCAAGGACCGCGAAATCAAGGACTTCGTCCACGCCGTCTCGGGTCACGTCAGCCTCGGTCGCCCGTTCTCGGCGGCGGTGGAACGCGTCGCCAGCGACGTGGACCTCGGCGCGCTGAACGACGACGTGGCCGACCTCGCGTTCAACGCGAACCTGACGACGCGCGACGGCGACCGTCAGGCCGCCGCTCTCTCGCAGTTCGTGGACCGAGTCGGCACGCCGCTGGCCGACCAGACCATCGGACTCGTCACGGGCGCGCTCGACGCGGGCGGAGACGCGGAGACCGTTTTCGAGACGCTACAGGTCGAAATCGGGCGGCTCTACCACGAGCGGAAGGCGCTACGGTCGAACATGCTGGTCTACGTCGCGGTCGCGTGGACCACGGCCCTGCTCGTCGTGGGCATCATGGTCGCGGTCAACGTCCACGTCCTCGACAGTTTCGCGCAACTGTCGGCGGTTTCGACCGCCGACGCCGGTCTCGCGCTCGACGCCGACGCGGTGAAACCGGCCCGCGACCGGCGTCGGTTCTACGTCGTCACGCAGGCGACGATGCTGGCCTGCGGGTGGTTCGCCGGGTACGCGAGTCGCGGGCGCTACGAGGCGCTGCTCCACTCGGGGGCGCTGGTCGTCGTCGCGTACTTCGTGTTCGCGGGGGTCGGGATGGTGTGAGTCGGGATTGTCGCACTGACGCCGACGGGCGTCAGACTCGCCAATTCCGACTCAGTCGCCCCGACCGCGCCCAGTCCAACGTCGTCGGCATCGCCATACTGCTCGGCGTCGTCGTACTCGCGCTCGCGTCGCTGACCGCGGGTATCGGTGCGGTCGTCGAGCAGAACGCCGCGGCGGCCGACTCGGCCCGCGTGGCCGCCGACTTCGACTCGGCGCTGGAACCCGTGGTCGCGACCGGAGTCCACCGCGGCCGGGTCTCGTTCACCGACGGCGAGTTGCGGACCGTCGAGCGCGAACTCCGACTGCTGAACGAGTCGGGGGTAGTCGGGTCGCCCGTCGAAACCGACGCGCTGGTCTTCACCGCGGGCCAACGCCGGGTGGCGTTCCTCGCCGGAGCGGTCGTACGAGGTCCGCCCGGTAACGCAGAGGTTCGGACCGCGCCGCCGATTACGGCGTCCCGCAGTGGCGGCGCTGACGGTGATGACGCACCCGGCGTCCTCGTCGTAGGTGCGCCGACACTGAACGGGTCGGTCGCGGTCTCGGCGACCGGCGGCGGGTCGGTCGTCCTCCGCACGACCGTCACTCACGACCGGACCGCGCTCGCCAACGGTACCTACCGGGTCGCGGTCGAGACGGCGACCCCGGACGCGCTGGGCCGGTACTTCGAGCGCCAGAACGCGACCGTGACGACCCGCGACTTCGACGGCGACGGCGTGAGGAGCGTCGTGGCCGCCTACCCCGGTGAGCGCGTGGCGTACCTCGTGGTCCACGACATGCGTCTGGAGGTGCGTCATGGGTAGCGACCTCCGGACACCCGGCGGTCGCCGCGACCGCGCCGTCTCGCCGGTCGTCGGGAAGGCGATGGAGGCGAGCATCGTCGTCCTCTACGTCGGACTCCTCTCGGCGACGCTCTACGGCGGGGTCGTCCCCGAGTACCGGACCGCGGCGGGCGCGGAGGTCGGCGAGCGCGCGCTGGCCCAGTCCGCGGAACGCGTCCAGCAAGCGGTACCGACCGACGCCGCGGCGGTCCGCGCCCGGACCGAGGTGTCGATTCCCCGGACCATCCGCGGCCGGGCGTACGAGATACGGGTCGAGACCCGGACGCTGGTTCTCGACCATCCCCGGGACGGAGTCGGCGGACGAGTCACGCTCGCGCTTCCCGAGACCGTCTCGTCGGTGAGAGGCAATTGGTCGAGTCGAGACCCGGCGTACGTCGCGGTTCGGAGCGACGGGGCTGGCGGACTGGCGGTCAGACTCGAATCCGGCGACCCCGGGGGTGAGGACTGATGAGACGACCGAGGCGCGCCCAGATGAACCTGCCCGCGCTGGCGGTCGCGCTCCTCGTCGTGACCGCGGTGGCGGTCGTGAGTTTCGGGATGGCCGACCGGGCGTATCTGAGCGCGGAGCGCGACGCCGACCAGCGGCGGGTCGCGGTCGCGCTCTCGGAGCGACTCGTGGCGTCCGAGTCGCGGGTCACGGCCCGTCCGAACGTCCTCGACGCCGACGCAGTTTCGGGCCTGAACGCGTCTCGCCTCGGGACGCTGTTCCCCGTGACCGACGGTTACGACGTCGCGGTTCGCCTCGGCGACCGGACGCTCGCATCCACCGGTGACCCGACCGGCGGGACGACGATTCGCCGCATCGTGCTGGTCGAGAACCGGAGTTCGGTGTCGACCACGCCCGACCTCTCGGCGACCGACCCTGCGGTGACGCTCCCCCGTCGGTCCCCGCGGGTCGAACTCGCGCTCACACCGCCCGCCGGGACGGACGTCCGGGTCGTCCGGGCGAACGACAGGGTGGTCCTCCGGAACGCCTCCGGACTGACGGGGACGTTCGAAGTCGAACTCTCGCGGTTCGAGACCACGACGCTCACGTTCGAGTCGGACGGACCGCTTCCCACCGGGAGCGTCGAACTGACGTACTCGCCCGCAGAGACCGGAAAGACAGTGTTGGCGGTGACTGTCGATGGCTGAGGAGCGCCACCGCAGCGTCCGCTCGCTGACCCTGCGCGGACAGCTTTCGCTGTCGGTCGTGGAGGCCGGTGTCGGGGCCGTGCTCATCCTCGCGGTCGCGATGGGGTTCGCGCTCGGGGTCGCGCCGACCGACGACGGGACGGCCCAGTTGGACCTCTACGCCGAGGACGCCGCGACCGTCCTCGCGGGCGAACCGCCGCGCCACGCGGGTGCGACCCGACTTTCCGAGGTCGTGCGCTCGCCCGACGCCTTCGACCGAGAGCGCGACGCTCTGCGGCGTCGAGTCGCGCGCATCCTACCGGACAACCTGCTGTTCCGCGTCCGGACGCCCCGGGGCGCGGTCGGCTTCCGGAAACCCGCGGGCGTGGCGGTCGGGTCGGCCACGGTGACGACCGCCGCCGGTGACGTGACGATATGGGTGTGGTACGCGTGAGCGGAAGGGGTTCGGAAGCCGACGAACCACCGGTCCGCGAGCGCGCCCAACTCGTCCTCGCGGCGGCCGCGCTGGTCGCCATCGCGCTCGCGCCGGTCGTGGTTGCCTACCTCCAGTTGGGCTACCACGCTGACGTCACTGCCAGCGAGGAGTACGACGCGCCGGGTCGGAACGCCGAGCGCCTGCTCTCGCGGGCGGTCCACGACGCCGCGGCCGACGTGCCAGACGACTTCGCGTGGGACGAGCGAACCGCGGCCGTGAACGCGGTTCGCGCCGACCTCCGGCCCAGAGTGGACGCGCTCAGGGCCTCGCGAGTCGAATCCGGGACCGTCTATCAGGTCGAGTACAACCAGTCTGCGGCCGAGTCGTGGAGCGATGCGAACTGTCCTGGCGGTCCCGATACCGACCGTCAGTTCGGTGACTGCGAAACTCTACGAGGCGTCGTCGTGCAGGAGCGCGCTGGCGAGACGCACGTCCTCGCGGTCGCGTTCGACGTGCGAGTGACGACGGCGAACTCGGAGATGGACGTGCTGCTTCTCGTCCGTGCGAGATAGTCCCACGTTCTCGAGGGCGACGACCAAATTACCAGTATTCGTAGCATGCTCGATTTACTATAGTCAGTCGTTGGCTCGCGTCGGTTGACCTCCTCGTATCTCGGCTTAATCCATCCCTTACGTTCTAAGAGCCCGTTTTACTCGTACGAATTACGAGTAACTTTACTCGTAAAGATATATATGTATGGAGTTATACATCGGAAATGAGAGAGATGAACGACACGAACTTTCAGCGTACGTTCGTCGCGATGACGGCGCTCCTCGTCCTCGCGTCGGGAGTCGCCGCGCCGGCGGCCGCACAGCTACAGAACGACGTCGCAGCCGCGAACACCACCCAAACCACGACGGAGACCGTAACGACCGCGGAGTCGGCGGCCACCACGCAGGGCGAGTGCGAGAAGCCGTCCTCGCCGCCGAGCATGTCGCAGGCCCGACTGTACGCCTCCCAGAAGACCATCAACAAGTCCCAGCCGGGAAGATTTCGGGCGGCTTCCAAGTGGACCCCACGGCGACCTGTCCCGTCGTCGTCCATATCACGATGAGCGTCCCCAGCGGCATGACCATCCAAGGCTCGTCCGACCTCTTCTCGGGCGGTGCCGGGATGGTGTCGGGGACCTTCGACGTCCGACCGCAGGGCGGCATCAAGGACATCCGCGCGAACGTGTACAGCACCAACACCGGCAAGCGCACGGTGACTGCGGACATCCAGTACTGGCCCAAGGGCCACAAGGACATGGCTCAGGAGATAGACGGCATGTCGTTCACGTTCGACGTGACGGAACCGGTCGAAGCGACCGGCGACTCGGGAAGTAACGCGGAGAGCGACACGACGGCCGTGGCCTCCGGAACCAGTTCGGGCCTGCCCGTCTCCCAGAACTTGCTGATAATCGGCGGTCTCATGTTCGTCCTGCTCGTGGCGGTGCTGGCGATGACCAAGATGAGTCCGCGCGACATCAACATCGGAGTCAAGAAGTGACGCTCCACGCCGGAACGCCACCGAGGTGACCACCCATGTTCGACCGCTTCTTCGGCGACGAAGACGACTCCGGTGACGACGACCCGGAGGCGGACGTGGAGGTACGCACCAACGCCGGCGCGTGGGGAACCGACGTGAACGTCGGGTCGGGCGACCCGTCGGGCGTGCTGGACGGAGACTCGTGGTTCACGACGCACACGTTCGACGTGGACTCCGAGGAGAGTTCGGCCGGAGCGCGAGGCGGGACCGAACCGTCGCCGGACGTGTCGCCGCGGGAGTCCCCCGTCGGGACCACGTACCCCCGCGGGACGTTCGCGTTCCCCGCTTCGAAGCCGTTCATGCAAGCGCTCGAAACGCGCGGCAAGAACGGTGCGCACGAGCGCGTAGAGACTGTGTACGTTCTGACGGGCCAGTCGGCGACCACCCCGACCGAACTGTTCGGTCTCGACGACCCCGAGTACTACGAGTCGGCGACCCCCAGCAGCGTGACGACGCTCGAAAGCAAGGTGGCGCGGCGCGTGGCGGCGTCGTATCCCGACGGCGAGACGCCCGGCGTCGTGGCTCGGTTCCACACCCATCCCGGCGGGACGACGACGCCGAGCGACACCGACGTCGGGAGCGCCGAGAGCATCGAAGAGTGCTACGAGGACGCCTTCGGCACCGACGACTTCGAGTTCTTCCACGGCATCCACGCCTACGTAGAGCAGTCGGGCGTCCCGTCCGTCGAGGAGCGACACGACCCCGCGGCGCTTAACGGCGGCGTCTCGTGGCGCGGCGAGCAGTACCGTCACGAACTCGCGCTGTACGGCCCGCGGTTCAGGAACCCGCAGGACGTGGTGATAGCCGATGGGCAGTGACGAGACGACCCGCTCGGACCGCGATACGGGGTTCGAGACGCTCGATTCGGAGACCAGAGACGCCCTGCGACGACTCGCGGCGAACGACCCGACGCTGTTGCGCGAGACGCTCGCGGACCTCGGGTACCTCGACCCCGGGTCGGAGTCGGTCGAGACCGTCGAGAATCGAGAGGCCCGCGAACTCTCGCCCGCACAGGAACGCCTCGGCGACCTCCTCTCGTCGATGGGGAGTCCCCGAAGCACGACCCAGATAATCGAGTTGCTCGGCGAACAACACCCGTCGTTCGTCGAGGAGTACGGGTCGGCGAAACACCGGCCGTGGATGTCGAACCAACTGAACGCGCTGGTTGACGCGGGCGAACTCGGCCGGTACCGCGACGGGCGGACCGTCCTCTACACGCCGAGCATCGCCGACGCGATTCGCCACTGGGCGCTCAAGAACGACTACTTCGCCGAGGACCTGACCGCCCGGCACGTCGGCCGAATCGCCTCCGACACCGAGATGCCGCGGTCGGCGGTGCGCGAGGGGTTGGCGGAGTTGCGCGAGTAGCGCGTGAGACCGTGACGGACCTTCGTTTCAGTGTGACCCAAGAGGACCTCTCGCGAGGCGCTCGCGGTGACCAGCCACGTCTCGGATTTCTCGCGGAAATCGCGGAGCGGGGTCTCCCGGTCGAACTGTTCGTCGAGGTCAACGCGATGTCCTACCTCAGGGCCGACGTTTCGCAGGCCGAATCGCTCGACCTCGACGTGCGGACCGTCCACCTCCCGCCGCTGGCTCGCGGCGCGGACGAGGACGGCGACGTGGAACTCAACACTCACCTCAAGGAGAGCCAGATGGTCTACGAGCACGACGACGGTTCGGTCGAACGACGGCGGAACCTCGCTCCTGAACTCACCACGCTCCACCCGCCGCGGTTCGCGTCCGACGACGCGGACCGCGAAACGCGACGCGAGCGACTCGTTCGGACCCTCGCGGCGTCGAAGGACCACCGTCGGGCCGAGCGGAAGTACCGCGGTCCGGTCGCACTGGAGAACGTCTGCCCGCGGGGGTCGTTCGACTATCTCCTGACGACGGCCGACGACGTGACGGCGCTACGGACGACTGCGGACCGACTCGGACGGCGCGACGTGCTCGCGTTCACCTGCGACCTCGGTCACGCTCGGCGGCCCTTCGAACTCCTCGACGCGGTCGGGTCACCCGCGAGCGTCCACCTCCACGGCACGCTCCCGGAGCGCGCGACCCGAGAACTCGCCGCGGTCTGCGGGACGTTCGGCGTCGAGTCGCCCGCGGAGCTCGCCGTCGAGGAGTCGGTCGGCGAGTACCACCATCTACCGCCGACCGTCGGGACGCCGTCGTTCGAGCGCGTGGTGGCGGCGCTCGACGAGCGCGACATCGACTGCCCGCTGGTGGTCGAACTCCAACCGGCGTTCAGGACGGCCGAGACCGTGACGCGAATCGCCGACGCGTTTCGGGAGGTGCGGTCGTGACCGACCCGGCGATTCCGGTCTCGCTTCCGCCGGACGAATTCCCGGTCGCCGCCCGCGTGCCGGGCGACGTCGAACTCGCGTTCAGTTGGGACCACCGAGACACGACACACCGAACTACACGACACACATGCGACTCCTGCTACTCAACGACTTACACCTCGGCCCGAGTGACGACCGACCGGCGTACGCCCGACCCGAAATCAACGAGGCGAAGTTCGACGCCATCGTGACCGCCGGGGACGTCGTGGACGAGAACCGCGACCACGCCAAATCGGCGGCGGGTGAGCGCTACGAGCGAGTCGGCCGAGCGTTCTACGAGTTCCTCCACGAGGAGTACGACCTTCCAATCGTCGTCGTCCCCGGCAACCACGACCCGCTCGACTGCGTCGAGCGCCTGACCGAGGGACTGGACCGGGCTATCGTCGCCCACGAGCGTGTCCTCCGCGAGGCGGACTTCCCGGACGCCGACTTCGAGGGGTTCGCGCTCGCCGGATGGGGGTGCGAACAGTTCGACCAGCGCCCCGAGATTCGGTACACCGAGTTCCCCGGGACGGACCCGCTCGAAGACGCGACGGCGGCGACCATCGACCACGTCGCGGCCGAGCGCGCCGTCGAAATCGAGACGCTCGCGGGCCGGTACCTCGACGGCGACGCGGACGCCGGCGCGGTGGCGGACGCCCTCGGTATCGCGGACGACGACCGAGCGCGTCTGGCCGACCAGTTAGCGGCGCTCGAACGACGGTACGAGGCGCTCTACTCGCTTGTCACCGCCGAGGAACGAGTCCTGTTCTTCACGCACGTCCCTCCGTTCGACGTGGCGTTCGACCACCACCACTCGGGGTCCGGACTCCGGGGACGCATCCGGCGCGGGTCGATAGCGCTCAAGCACGCCGTCCGCCGGGGGAGTCCGCACGCGGTGTGTAGCGGCCACACCCACGAGTACGGCATCGACACCGTCGCGACCGTCCGCGGCGACCGCTACGCGTTCAACGCGGGGTCACCGGGCGTCGCGGTCGTCGAAGTAACGACCGACCCCGCAGTGCTGAACGTTCGGACGACGTGAGAACTGCGTCGGCCGGAGGAGTTTCCCTTCCGTACTGTCGAAAGGATGAAAAAATATCGGACGGGACAAAATTGGTCTAGGGACCATCAGTTCGTCCATCAACACATTTATCTATATTTGATATATCCATTCAGACATGACCGGTGGGCGCGAGGTCCGCGGCCGGTCGGCGTTCTTCTCCGTCAGTCCGGTGGGAAGCGTCGCGCCTCCGTCGGGACGAGACGGACCCGCTGATGCGGAGGACACCGGGACCGTTCAGCGATTGGATGCCCGGGGTCGCTCACCGCGGGAGGAGCGTCGGCACGCTGCAACCGCCGTCCACCGAGGGAATTCACAATGATGGGGAATCGACCGAGAACGGGACTCGCGACGATAACCGCGGTACTACTCGTGACGACCGCCGTCGCGGGTGCGACAGCAGTCGGTAGCACCTCGCTGGTACAGTCCGCCGAGGCCTCAGCGGTGCAGTCCGCCGAGAGCATCGACGCACGCATACTGAACTTCAACCAACAGACGGGGTCGTTCGAGGAGGGCGAGACCGTCAGAGCGGAAGTGGAGGTACGCAACACCGGCGATAGCAGGCACACCTTCTTCGTCGGGTACGGCGTCCGTGGTCCCGACGGGAACTGGTACAACAACGACGACCAGACCGGGACGACGGTGACGCTCGACCCGAACGAGCGCGAGTGGGTGACGCTCAGTTGGACCGTCGAGTCGGACGCTCCCTACGGGTGGTACGACGCGAGAACGTCGGTCTGGGCCGAGAGCGACCGTAACGACCTCCACACTCGACTCGCCGACGAGAGTCGGGGCAGCGCCTTCGAGGTGGTCGAACCCACGAACCAACCCCCGGACGCCGAAATACAGTGTACGGACACCGAGGTGGCGGTCGGCGACACGGTGACCTGCACGGCGGACCGTTCGAGCGACACCGACGGGTCGGTCACGTCCTACCAGTGGGAGTTCGGAGGACAGGACACCGACTACGGTGAGACCGCGTCCCACGCCTTCGACCGGAGCGGTCTCTACTCGGTCGAACTGACGGTGACCGACGACGATGGCGCGACCGACAGGACCTCCGTGACGGTCAGCGTCGAAGACACGACCGACCCGCCGTCGGCGTCGCTGAGTTGTACTCCCACCGAAGTGACGGTAGGCGAGCGCGTCGAGTGCACCGCGTCGGGGTCGAGCGACCCCAACGGCGACATCTCGACGTTCGACTGGACCTTCGGCGACGGAACGAGCGAATCCGGCGAGTACGTCGGTCACACCTTCGACGAGGCGGGGACCTACACCGTCGAACTCGACGTGACGGACGAGACCGGCGCGACCGACACTGCCACGGGGACGATACGCGTCGAGAGCGCCGCCGAACCGCCGTCGGCGTCGCTGAGTTGTACTCCCACCCGAGTGACCGCGGGTGAGACCGTCGAGTGCACCGCGTCGGGGTCGAGCGACCCCAACGGCGACATCTCGACGTTCGACTGGACCTTCGGCGACGGAACCGGCGACTCCGGGACGTACGCCAGTCACGCCTTCGACGAGGCGGGGACCTACACCGTCGAACTCGACGTAGCAGACGAGACGGGCGCGACCGATACCGTCTCCGAGACGATTCGCGTCGAAGCGGCGGCCGAGCCGCCGTCGGCCCGAATCTCGTGCAGTCCCACCGAGGTGACGGTGGGCGAGACCGTCGAGTGCACCGCGTCTGGGTCGAGCGACCCCAACGGCGACATCTCGACGTTCGAATGGCGTTTCGAGGACGGGACCACCGGTTACGGCGAGCGCGTCACCCACAGTTTCGACGAACCGGGAACGTACAGCGTCGAACTAGACCTCACCGACGAGACCGACCGCACGGCCAGCGCGACCGCCGAGATTTCCGTGACGGAGAAGAACGAGAAGCCGAACGCGCAGATTTCCTACTCACCGGCGCACCTCGAACGCGGCGACACGGTGACGTTCGACGCGAGCGACTCGACGGACCCCGACGGGAGCGTCAGCGAGTACAAGTGGGTGTTCGACGGCACCGTGAAACGCGGGGAGACGGTCCAGTACAGCGTCGAGAACACCGGCGACTACACCGTCGAGCTCGTGGTGATGGACGGAGACGGCGGGTCGGACACCGCGGCCCAGTCGCTCTCGGTCCGGCGTCGGCCCACCGCCGACTTCGATTTCACGCCGAAACAGCCCAGTTCGGGACAGAGCGTCTCATTCACAGCGGAGCAGGACGCGCGCGTCGAGCGGTACGAGTGGGACTTCGACGGCGACGGTGAGTACGACGCTCGCGGTCGGAAGGTGACCCACGACTTCGACTCGCCCGGCAAGTACTCGGTGCAACTCCACGTCGTCGGGAAGGGCGACATGGAGAACACGGCGACGAAGATAGTCACCGTCCAGCAGAACGCCTACTTCCAATTGACCGCCGACCGCGCGACGGTCGAGACCGGGAACGGGACCGCGGTCGTGATGTTCAGCGTCTCGAACCACGTCAACGACCGTCCACTACAAGTCAAACTCGAACTCGACCTGCCCGACGAGGGCGTCTCGATACAGAGCGTCGCGGGCGAGTCGCCGGTGAGTCGGAAGGCTACCGACTTCTTCACGGTCGAGGCGGGCGCGGACGAGAGCTTCAGGGTCCGCCTGCAGGTGAACGAACCCGGGACGTACGACATCGGCGGAAAGGCGGTCTACTACTTCGGCGAGCAGGAGGACCGCAGGAGTCGCAGCGTCGGTCCCATCACCGTGCGGACGAAAGGCGCGGTACAGGACGCCGGCAACAGCGAGGCGAAGGCCGACGACCTCGGCGGGCAAGGGAGCACGCCCGGATTCGGTCCGGGCGTCACGGTCGCCGGACTGGTCGTCGCGGTCTGGGTCGCGGCGAAGCGACGTTCGTAGCCGCCTCCGCACGGAGAATTCGAGACTTTCGGAATCACAGAGAAAACGATGGTCGGCGGAACCCGCCTCGTGGAAACTATCCGATGTATTCGAAACCCATTTCACGCCGTGAGCGGAGGCAAGCATCGAATGCAGAATCTCAGGAAGGCAGTCGTCTGTTCGCTCGTGGCCGTCCTCGTCGCCAGTGTTTCGGTTGCCCCGGTAACCGGGGCGGCGTCGGCCGCGTCCGGTTCCGGCGGCGTTACGGTACACGCGTCGCCCGACGCGACGGACGTCGCGACGGGGGAGACGACGACCACCGCAGTCGTGGCGTCGAACGTCACCGCAGGGGTCGGCGCGTACAACCTCACGGTCGCGCTCTCGAACGCCTCCGTCGCTCGAATCGCGGACTACTCGCTGGTCGGCGGCCCGGAGGGGGCCAGCGTAGAGACGAACGCGGACAACTCGTCGCTCCGTGTCACGGCATACGGCGTCGATACGGACCAGAACGGGACCGTGGAACTCGTGCGACTCGAACTGGCCGGCGAGACCGTCGGGGAGTCTGACGTGGACATCGACGTTCGCGTTATCGGTGACGAGGCGGGCAACGAGTACGAACCCGTCTCGGTCTCCGCAGGCACCCTCTCGGTGTCGGAGCGACCGCGGACCACCACCACGACGAGCGACGGCGGTAGCGGCCGCGGTGGGGGCGGCGGCGCGAACGTGCCACCACCGCCGGTCCAACTCTCGACCGAACGGACCGACGGCGGCGTCCGACTCGACGTCCGGAACGCGCGACCCGGCGAGAGCGCGGGTGCTTCGGTCGCCGGTCTCGCCGCGGGCGACGCGACACTCGAACGCGTGGACCTCGAGTTCGTGGGCGAGACCGCCCACGTGGTGTTCGAACTCACGGGCGCCGACGGGACTCCCGACGGAATCACCCGCCCGCCGGGCGACGCAGTCCTCGGCCACGTCGCGGTCGCGACTCGGTACGCCTCGGCGTCGGTCGTCGGTCGGGCGACGTACCGATTCGGCGTCTCGGCGGACGCGTTGCCGGGAGGCGCGACGCTCGACGACGTGACCGTCTATCGCTACGCGGACGGGTCGTGGACCGAGGTCCGCGTGGTGCGCGATTCGAACGCGTTCACCGCGACGACCGACCGACTCTCGCAGTTCGCCGTCGTGGTCGACCGGAGTAGCGACAACCCGGTGACGAGTACCGCGGCGACGGAGACGACCGGCGAGGGGTCGGCCGCGACCGGGACGACCGGCGAGGAGGCGGGCAAGACCGCGAACACCGGCGGAGACGCCGAAGGTGGGGTCCCCGGGTTCGGGGGCGGCGTCACGCTCGGAGCGCTGGTCGGCGGCGTCCTGTTCGCACTAGGTCGGAGGTAGCGGTTCCGCGTTCTCGGGAGACGGGGTGAATCGCTTCGAGCCGGGGTAACGATGCATTTAATACCCCTTGTTGAAACAAATCTATACCGACAGGTCAGAAGTATATCCTATATTCTGGTGACGTATTCAGGTAAATACCGGACATATACTGACAAATAAGAACAACGTAGAACATGGTCTCGAAATCACGAAGACGGAAGAGCGTACTTCTTATCGGAATCGTCCTCGTCTCGGTAGCCTCGGCATCGACGCCCACCGCGGCGCTTCCGCAGTCGAGCGGACTCGACGCGCCGAGCGTAGACGTCCCCGAGGTCCTCGAAGGGGTCTCGTTCTCGCTGACGACGGCCACCATCGTCGTCGATTCCGACGGGTCGGGGGACTATCGAACGATTCAGGCCGCCGTCGATAACGCGAGCGCCGGCGACACGGTCCGGATAGAACCGGGGGTGTACGCCGAATCGGTGCGAATCTCGAAGCCCCTCGACGTCCGCGCACCGAACGGCGCGACGCTCGACGGGTCGTCGCTGAGCAGTTCCGCGGACGGGGTTCGCCTCTACAACGACGCCAAGGTCTCTATCTCGGGAATCACGGTTACGGGGTACGACAACGCGATACTCGCGAACGGCGTCGGCCGGAACGTCTCTCTCTCCGACGTCACGCTGAAACAGAATCGTCGGGGTCTCTACGTGGACGACACGTACAGTCGCTGGGAAATCCACGACAGTGTCGTCAAGAACAACAGTCTCGTCGCTATCCAGACCAGCAGTTCCTCGCTGGGAAACGCGACGGCTAACTACTGGGGCCGGTCCGACGGCCCGACGAAGGGGCAATGCCGGGGCGACGTGGACTGCGGCTACTTCCTCTCCAGTCCGTCCGATTCGGTGTCCGTGCCCGCGGACCGAACCGGGACCTACGTCGTGGCCAACGACGGGTCGAAACCCTACGCCACGATACAGGACGCGATTCAGGCCGCTCCGTCCCGCGCGACCGTGGAAGTTCGACCCGGCACCTACACCGAATCGGTGCAGGTCAGGCAACCGCTCTCGCTCGTCGCACCCGACGGCGCGACCCTCAACGGGTCGGCTCGGAGGTCGAGCGCCGACGGGGTCCGCCTCTACAACGACGCCAACGTCACCGTCTCCGGGTTCACCGTCGAAGGATGGGACGAGGGCGTCCGCGCCGACAACGTCGATAGCGAGTTCCTGATAGAGAACGTCGTCCTCCGGCAGAATCAGGACGGTCTCTACGTCGAAGAGACGTACAACAGGTGGGACATCCAGCATAGCGAGATTTACAATAACTCCCACACCGGCGTCCGTAGCGCCGACCACCTCGGCGACGCCACCGAGAACTACTGGGGCCGGGCCGACGGTCCCACGAGAGCGCAGTGCCGCGGCGACGTGGACTGCGGCTACTTCCTGTCGTCGCCCACCGACTCCGTCTCGGTCCCGTCGAACCGAACGGGGACCTACGTCGTGGCGAACGACGGCTCGAAGCCCTACGCCACGATGCAGGACGCGATTCAGGCCGCCCCGTCCCACGCCACCGTCGAAGTCCGGCCCGGTACTTACACCGAGTCGGTGCAGGTCAAACAACCGCTCTCGCTCGTGGCACCCGACGGCGCGACCCTCAACGGGTCGGCTCGGAGGTCGAGCGCCGACGGGGTTCGCCTTTACAACGACGCCAACGTCACCGTCTCCGGATTCACCGTCGAACGCTGGGACGACGGCATCCGTGCCGACAACGTGAACACTCGATTCCTCGTCGAGAACGTCGTCCTCCGGCAGAATCAGGACGGTCTCTACGTCGAAGAGACGTACAATCGCTGGGACATCCAGCACAGCGAGATTTACAACAACTCCAACGCCGGCGTCCGTAGCGCCGACCACCTCGGCGACGCCACCCAAAATTACTGGGGTCAGTCCGACGGCCCGACCCGCGGGCAGTGCCGCGGCGAGGCGGACTGCGGCTACTTCCTGTCGTCGCCCACCGACTCCGTCTCGGTCCCGTCGAACCGAACGGGGACCTACGTCGTGGCGAACGACGGCTCGAAGCCCTACGCCACGGTACAGGACGCCATCCGGGCCGCACCCGCTCGTGCGACTGTCGAAGTTCGACCCGGCACGTATTCGGAATCCGTTCGACTGAGCAAACCGCTCTCGCTCGTCGCGCCCGACGGCGCGACCCTGAACGGGTCCACCCGGAACTCCGGTGTTGACGGAATCAGGCTCTACAACGACGCAAACGTCACCGTCTCCGGGTTCACGGTCGAAGGATGGGACCACGGCATCGACGCCTACAACGTCGATAGTGGGTTCCTGATAGAGAACGTCGTCCTCCGGCAGAACCGAGACGGTCTCTACGTGGACGACACGTACAACGGGTGGGATATCCAACACAGCGAGATTTACAACAACTCCAACGCCGGCGTCCGCGGCGTCTCCTCACAACTCGGTGACGTCACGAGAACTACTGGGGCC
The DNA here is from genome assembly GCF_010747475.1 of Halorussus sp. MSC15.2. Classification (NCBI taxonomy): domain Archaea; kingdom Methanobacteriati; phylum Methanobacteriota; class Halobacteria; order Halobacteriales; family Haladaptataceae; genus Halorussus; species Halorussus sp. MSC15.2. The sequence goes on from NZ_VSLZ01000003.1 coordinate 468,490, forward strand.
AGTCCGACGGGCCGCTCCGAGCACAGTGCCGCGGCGACGTGGACTGCGGCTACTTCCTGTCCAGTCCAACCGATTCGGTCACAGTTCCGTCCGACCGGACGGGAACCTACGTCGTGGCGAACGACGGAACCGAACCGTACGCCACGATTCAGGACGCGATTCGGGCCGCCCCGAGCGGTGAGACGGTCACCGTTCGCGGCGGCACGTACTTGGAGTCGATTCGAATCAGCAAGCCGCTCACGCTGACCGCTCCGCAAGGGGCGACGTTGGATGGCTCGTCCCGCAACTCGGGGGCAGATGGGATTCGCCTCTACAACGACGCAAACGTCACCGTCTCCGGGTTCACCGTCGAAGGATGGGACCACGGCATCGACGCCTACAACGTCGATACCCCGTTCGTCGTCGAGGACGTCGTCCTCCGGCAGAATCGAGACGGTCTCTACGTGGACGACACGTACAACGGGTGGACGTCCAGCACAGCGAGATTTACAACAACTCCAACGCCGGCGTCCGCGGCGTCTCCTCACAACTCGGTGACGCCACCGAGAACTACTGGGGTCAGTCCGACGGTCCGACCCGCGGGCAGTGCCGCGGCGACGTGGACTGCGGCTACTTCCTGTCGTCGCCCACCGACTCCGTCTCGGTTCCGGCCAATCGCTCCGGGACGTACGTCGTGGCGAACGACGGCTCGAAGCCCTACGCCACGATTCAGGACGCGGTTCGAGCCGCGCCCGCTCGCGCGACCGTCGAGGTCCGGCCCGGCACGTATTCGGAGTCGGTCCGACTGAGCAAACCCCTCTCGTTCGTCGCGCCCGACGGCGCGACCCTGAACGGGTCCACCCGCAACTCCGGCGCTGACGGAATCAGACTGTACAACGACGCCAACGTCACCGTCTCCGGGTTCACCGTCGAAGGGTGGGACCACGGCATCGACGCCTACAACGTCGATACCCCGTTCGTCGTCGAGAACGTCGTCCTCCGACAGAACCGAGATGGACTCTACGTGGACGACAACTACAATCGCTGGGACATCCAACACAGCGAGATTTACAACAACTCCAACGCCGGCGTCCGCGGCGTCTCCTCGCAGGTCGGCGACGCCACCGAGAACTACTGGGGCCGGGCCGACGGTCCCACGGGAGCGCAGTGCCGCGGCGACGCGGACTGCGGCTACTTCCGCTCGACGCCGACAGAAACGGTCTCCGTTCCGGCCAATCGCTCCGGAACGTACGTCGTGGCCAACGACGGGACCCAACCGTACGCCACGATACAGGACGCCATCCGGGCCGCACCCGCTCGCGCGACCGTGGAAGTTCGACCCGGCACGTACTCCGAGTCGGTCCGACTGAGCAAACCGCTCTCGCTCGTCGCGCCCGACGGCGCGACCCTGAACGGGTCCACCCGCAACTCGGGTGCAGATGGGATTCGACTCTACAACGACGCGAACGTCACCGTCTCCGGATTCACCGTGGAATCGTGGGACCACGGCATCGACGCCTACAACGTCGATAGCGAGTTCCTGATAGAGAACGTCGTCCTCCGGCAGAACCGCGACGGTCTCTACGTGAACGACAACTACAATCGCTGGGACATCCAGCACAGCGAGATTTACGACAACTCCAACGCCGGCGTCCGCAGCGTCTCCTCGCAGGTCGGCGACGCCACCGAGAACTACTGGGGGCAGTCCGACGGCCCGCTCCGAGCACAGTGCCGCGGCGACGTGGACTGCGGCTACTTCCTGTCGAGTCCCGACGGGTCGGTCGACGTTCCGCTAGTCCGGTCTCACGTCCTCGTCGTGGCGAACGACGGGTCGGCACCGTACGCCACGATACAGGACGCGGTCCGTGCCGCGAAGGCGGGCGACACCGTCGAGGTTCGGCCCGGCGTCTACCGGGAACGCGTCAGGATTCAGAAGGACATCAACCTGACCGCGCCGCGAGGGGCGCAGCTCAACGGTTCGACGCTCAACGACGGAGCAGACGGGATACACCTCTCGAACGGCGGGGGCGCGTCCATCTCCGGATTCGTCGTCAGGGAGTTCGACGTGGGCGTTCGCGCCTCCAGCACCGACCGAGCGGTGGCCATCGGCAACTCCCACCTCGTGAACAACAGCGAGGCCCTTCGGGTGCGCTACGCGAACGCCCCGGTGGAGATTCACGACAGTATGGTCGCGAACAACCGCAACTCGGGAATCTACGCCTATCGGTCCCCGACGGTCGATGCGACCCGGAACTACTGGGGCCAAATCGGCGGGCCGGTCTCCGGCCAGTGCGACTCGGCGGCCGACTGTTCGAATCCCCTCTCCGGCGTTCCGGAGGTCCGCGGCGACGAGATATCCTACACGTCGCCCAGCGAGTTGGAGTTCAACGTCGGGATGCGAACGCCGGTCGCCAACCGGAGCCTGCGACTCAGGAGCGCCGGCGTCACGACGACCGGCGTCGAAATCGCGAAGGCCGAGTGGAGCTTCGGCGACGGGGCGACCGCCAGAGGACTCGAAGTCGCCCACGCCTACGACTCGCCCGGCGTCTACACCGTCACCCACTCGGTCGTGACCGAGGACGGCCGGGGCTACTCCGTCACCCGACAGATAAAGGTCGGCGAGGAACCCGAGGAGTTCGACGTCGTCTCGGTCACGCCCCACCTGTCGGGCCACCCCCGGAAAGACGTCGTCGTCATCGAGGGCCTGCCGCTGGACCTGAGCTATCGCGCCACGGTCAGCCAACCGTCGAACACCGCAGAAGTCCGGTTCAGACTGAACAACTCGACGTACGTCGATTCGGACGGGAGCGACGGGTACACCTTCCCCGTGAACACCAGCAACGTCACGTCCGACGAGACGCTGGTCGCCACCGCAGTCCACACCAACGGCACGACCGCGAGTCGGGCGCTTCGCGTCGGCCACGTCTCGACGCCGGGGTGGTTCGAGGCGATGACCGTCTCGGTGACGCGCCCGACCCACGGCTACCTGATACTGTCGTCCTCGAAGCCAGCCAGCCTCTCGAACAAGATACCGAACAAGTTCCCGTTCAAGGACGAGGTGAAGATGCCGGGCGCGGGCGAGAACCAGCAGACCAGCGCCGCGGTGACCGTCACCATCAAAGTAGACCTGACGACGACCGAGGCGGAGGCGTCGGTCGGCGGGGGAGCGTCGTACGACCTCAAGGTCGTCAACGTCACCGGGAACGCCACCGGCAAGGCGTTCGTCGACCTCGAAGAGGGCAACCTCACGAAGGGCGAACTCGAACTCAAGGCGACCGCGACGGCGGAGTATCCCCCGCCGCCGACGGGCGTCCCGAGTCCGCCGATAGGTCCGGTTCCGCCGGGAGCGGTGAGCCTCTACCCCATCTTCAGCGCGGAACTGAAGGTGACGACGACCTTCGACGAGAAGGACACCGCGGGGTCGGGCGACAACGTCTCGTTCGAGTTCGAGAAGGGCGAGGTCTCACCCAAACTCGGGGCGAAACAGGAACTCGGGAAGAAGTGGAACGAGTTCGCGCTCGTCCTCGGTCTCGAAGAGGAGATAGTGACGAAAGCCCCGTTACCCGGACTGAGTCCGATAGACGGCACGGTGGCCGGGCAGTTGTACGCCCGCGCGCAGGCCTACATGTTCACGCAGGAGGCCTACTACCCGTCCGGGAAGAAAGAGAAGTTCACCTACGACTTCGAACTGCTACAGGAGGAGACGACCTTGAGCGCCGACGGAACGACCTCGGACGGCGGTTCGGCCGACGCCACGGAGACGCGGAGTTCCGGCGATACGTCGTGGAGCGTCCGGGAGCGAACCGGCGACCGGCCCCCGAAGCCGACGGTCACCGCTGGCGACGGGAGTGAACAGACCCTGACCCACCGGATGGGGTTCGTCGGGAGCAGTTTCAACTCGGCGGGAGCGACGCCCACGAGAATCGCCGAGACCGGCGTCGTCACCAACAACACCGTCGCCGACGAGTCGCCCGCCGTCGCTCGAATCGGAGACGCCCACACCGTCGCGTGGGGCCACCAGTCGGCCGAGAAGTCCGCGCTCAACGGTCGCGACATACGGGTGTCACGGATGGACGACAGTGGGATTACGTCGCCGTCCCCGGTCACCGACGACTCGTGGAGCGACCACGACCCCGCGCTCACCGGGTCGGCCCGAAACGGGTCGCTCGTCGCGTTCACTACCTTCGACCGGACGTTCGAGAACGTCAGCGGGCCGTCCGACGTGTACGCCCACGGCGAAATCCGAATCGCGACGTCCGACGGGTCCGGGTGGGACGCGCCGCAGTTCGTGACCGACGATGCCGACTTCGACTTCGCGCCCGCTGTCGCCCAGCGCGGTGACGAGTGGGTCGTCGCGTGGACCGAGGACGCCGACGAGAACCTGACGACGTGGCGCGACCAGTCGGTCCAGTACGCGCGGTACAACGGGACGCTGGGACCGGTCCAGACCGTCGAGACGGCGCGCGCGCCCGACGTGTCCGCGACCGCCGACGGGTTCCGCGTCGGCTACCTGTCGATGAACGACAGTTCCGTCGAGGGGTCGGTGACGGTCCGAACCGTGAGCGCTCGGGACGGACTCCCCGAGCAGTCCGAGCGCGCGATTTCCGTCGGTCAGTTCGGCGGCATGGACGTCAGCGCGACCCACGTCGGCGTCGTCGATACCGGAGCGAACGACACGCACCTGCGAATCGCCAACAGCACAGACGTTCGGTCGGTCGGGCTGAAGTCGAACGTATCGACCCCGCAGACGGTCGAACTAACCGAGCGGGACGGCGACCTGCTCGTGGACTTCCGGGCGTACCCCGCCGCGAGCGACGTCGCGGCCGCGTACTACAAGCCGCGAATCGGCGGGCGGTGGCTCCCGGCGCGCAAGTACGCCGACGGGTCCCACCGGAACCTCACGTTCTGGCAGGGAGACGCGGCCCCCAGCAGTGACGGCTTCGTGTCGGTGTTCGCCGGGCAGGACCTCACTTCCGACCAGCAACCCGACGTCTACGCGTTCAAGCACCGGTTCCACCCCGACCTGACGGTGAACGCGTCGGTCGCCGCCGAGAACGTCAGCGCCGGAACGCAGGTGGACGTCCGGTACGCGGTGCGCAACACCGGCGACGCTCCGGCCGACGCGTCCGACCTGCTCGTGAAGTCCGGCGACGGACACCTGAAGTCGGTCTCGCTCGGGTCGATACCGGCGGGCGAGACCGCCTCGGGCACGGCGACCGTGACGGTCGATAGCACCGGGACGCTGTCGGTCGTCGCCGACGCCGGGAGCGCGGTTCCCGAACTCGACGAGCGGAACAACGACGACCGGGCGCTCGCGCTGGACCCCGACCTGAACGTCACGGGGATGACGGCCGCACGGGCGAACGACACGATAACCGTCTCCGCCACCGTGACCAACCCGTCCGGCGTCCGGGCGACCGACGTGGCGTATCGGTTGGGCAACGGGCCGGACGTCCAGCGATACGGGACGGTGTCGCTGCTCGAACCGAACGCGACCCGGACGGTCAACGTCTCGCTGCCGGTCGCCGAGACCGACCCCGCGTACACGACCCGGTTCGAGGTCACCCCGAACGAGACGGGCGTCGAGGGCGACGCCTCCGACGACGCGGCGTCGCGGTACCTGTTCCGACCCGACCTCGCGCTCAGCGACGGCCAGATAGGCTACTACCGGACGGACGGCGTCGTCCGCGCGTCGATGCTCGTCTCCAACGAGGGACTGGCGAACGCGACCGCGGAAATCGAGGTCCGGAACGCGTCCACCGGTAGTCTCGTGGCCTCGCGGAACGTCACCGTCGCGGGCAGCGACTCCTCCCAGACGACGGCGTTCACGGAGGCGACCGTCGGCCTGCCCGGCGTCTCGTCCGGTTCCGGTGTCGAAATTCTAATCACCGCGCCCGGAGAGACCGCACTCTCGGACAACGTCGTCGTGGACGAAGTCGAACTGAACACCACACTCGTCCCGCCGAGCGGGGAAATCAGCGCGAGTCGGTCGTCCGTGACCGTCAACGAGTCCGTCCAGTTCACGATTGCCAACGTGACCGACGCCGACGGTCGGGCGGTTCACACGCAGTGGCGGGTCGCGAACACCTCCGCCGCGGACACCGGTTCGCTCGACTGGACCGGCCGGAGTCCGGGGAACCACACCGTCGAACTCGTGGTGGTGGACGACGACGGCGTCACCACGATAGTCACCCGGACCGTGCTCGTCCGTCCGGAGCGCCCCGACGTGGTCCTCGGTTCGCAGGCCCCGCGCGACCTCGACCGCGACGGGCGCTTCCGCGACGTTGACGGCGACGGGACGCTCGCCCGGAGCGACGTGCGAACGTTCTTCGAGTCCTACCGGAACAGTTCGGTTCGGGACAACCAGTTCGCGTTCGACTTCAACCGGGACGACGAGCGCATCGACATCCTCGACGTGCAGGCGCTCCACGCCGACAACGAGGAGTCGAGCGACGGGTCGGACGAGCAGTAACCGCCTCGCTTCTCGCGTATCGGTTCGAGAATCGAAGCGCGGGTTCGCGGAGTTTCTCGGAGGAAGAGACCGTACCAGCGGTCGCTCAGTCGTACAACTGTCGCGTGACCGCCCACAGGAGGACGACGAGCGCGACCCAGAGGACGCCACCGGCGGCACCGACCGCGAGCAGGCCGTCGGTGCCCAGTAGCCCGAATCCGACCCAGACGGCGACGCCCGCCGCCGCGAAGCCGTTGATGGTCCTCCCGCTGACGGGCACGCCCGCGCTCCGGAACGTGAGGACCGTCCCGTACGCGCCGAGGACCAGCGCGACGCCGTAGAGCGCGAGACCGAGCAGTCCACCGAACGTCGAGAAGACGGTCGCCGAGGGGAGGAGACCCCCGTCTGCGTCCCCGGTGGCGTTCGGCGTCGCGGTCCCGTTCGCTCCTCCGACGCCGCTCGGCGCGTCGGACGTGCCGCGGGTCTCGTTCGTCGCCGCGGCCATCTTGCGCGGTCGGACGACGACCGTCGCGGTCGCGGGGTCTGCGTTCTCCACGCCCGCGTCGTCCGTCACGTTCACCGAGACCGTGTAGTTGCCCGGGGTCTCGAACGAGAGGGTGACGTTCGGCGACGACGAGACGGTGAGGTTCGGCGACGTGACGTTCTCGCGCCGGTCCGCGACCGAGAACCGGTAGGACGCGACGCGACCGTCGCGGTCGCCGGACTCCGCGGCGGAGACGCGGACGCGCTCGCCGACCCTCGCGGGGTTCGGCGAGACGCTGACGTTCGCCGCCGGGCGGTACCGGGGCGAGCGGAGCGCAGCGTCGGCGACCGGGAGGAAGTCCACCCAGCCGCGTCGGGTGACGATGCGGTCGCCGGTTCCCTCCGGGTGAATCGAGGAGTGTGTGGGACCGTCGGGCGCGCCCCAGTAGTTGCGCTCGGCGACGACAGTCCGGGTCGTGTTGACGAGCAGTCGCGTGGTCGTGTTCACGTCCACGAGCGTGCTGACGTTCACCATCATACCGTGAGGGTGGCCGTACACGTCGTTCTCTCGGACGACGACCCGCGAACGGCGGTCGGCGTCCTTGGGGAGCGTGATGCCTGTGGGGAGGTCCTCGGAGAGCGACCGGACCGTGAGCGCCGTGTCGTCGCTCTCCCAGACGTCGCCCGCAGCGCCCGGCCGGAGGACGACCGTGTAACTATCGCCGACTCTCCCCCGGAGTTCACCCTCGACCTGCGGGTCGTCGAGCAGTACCGCGAGTTTCTCGTCCACGTCACCGGTCCTGAAAATCGCGCCCGCGTCGCCGCCCTCCACGACGATGCCCGTTCCCGGTCGGTAGCCGGAGAGTTCGACCGGCGCACCGACGCCGTACGTGTTGTGGGCTATCGTGTTGTGGTGGACGCGCGCGCCCAGCGAACCGGCGATGCGAACTCCGTACGCGTTCGCGGTCACGACGTTGCGGGTCAGGTCGATTCGCCCGGCGTGGGTCAACTCGTTGGCCACGTTCAGGCCGACGCCCGCGTTGTCGAAGACGCGGTTCGCCGCGACCGTGAGGTTGTGAGCCACGACACTCGTCCGGACCGAGAAGCCGTGGCCGCGGTTCTCCGCGAAGCGATTGTCCGCGACTCGACCGTGACGGACCTGCCGTCCGACGAGTTCGAATCCCGTTCCGTCGTTGTTCGAGACGGTGTTGTTCGCGACTGTCGTGCGGGCGAGGCGTCTCGCTTCGAGTCGGACGCCGCCGTCTCCGTTTCGGGTGACGTCGTTCCCGCGAACGGTGACTCTCGTCAGTCGCGTGGACGGGGCCACGACCGAGATACCGTGGCCGTCGTTCCGCGAGAGTTCGTTGTCGGCCAGCGCGAGCGAGACGTGTTGGACGTAGTAGGCCGCGACGTGTCGGACGCGAACGCCGGTCTCGCTCTCGGTGACGGAGTTGTTCGCCACCCGAACCCCGTCGACGTTCCGATGGCGTGCGAACAGGGCGATGCCAGCGTCGGCGTCGGTAATTCGGTTTCCGCGAAGCTTCGAGTCGGCGGCGCGCTGTGCGGCGATGCGAACGCCGTCCGCGCCGCGGCCGACCGAAGCGACGTGGTTCCCGCCGACGGCGACCGACTCGACTCGTCGCCCGCGGAGGCTGACGGCCGACCCGCCGACGTTCGTGACGGAGTTGTTCGCCACACGGAAGTCGTGTGCCGCGTCGGCGGCGACGAACACGGCCTGTTCGCCGAGAGAGTCGAAGGTCGAACCGGTTATCGAGAACCGACTCGCGCGACTCGTCTCGGCGTTCCCGCGGTCGGCGCGCCGGTGCCGGTCGCCGGAGGAACTGAGGTCGAGGGGCAGCGTCGTCTCCGCCGTCTGCTCGACGCCGTTCCGCAGGAGGCTGACTTCGACGGGGTAGGTTCCGTACGTTCGCGGGTTGACCGCGTCGTCGTAGACAGCGACCACCGTGGCGTCGGCCGGAATCGTGACCGAGCGGTTCAGTCGTATCTCGTAGGCGTTGCCCGTCCCGTTGCCGAGACCGGCCATCAGCGGTTTGAGCGACCGGTCCACCGTTCCGTTGCCGTTGAGGTCGAGACCGAACGTCGAGAACGAATCCGCCTCGACCTCGCGGACCCCGCCGTGACCGCGGTACGCGACCCGGAGAGCGTCCACGGTCGTGTCCGCACCGAGCGTGAACGTCGCCCGGTGGGTGGCCCGCTTCCCGGTCGCACTCCAGTTCGAGACGACGGCGGCGTCGCTGACCGTTCCCATGCCGGGCGTGACGGCGACGCCGCGCCGACCGACGTCGGTGAACGTCGAGCGTTCGACCGACAGCCTCGGCGTGCGCGGGGTGTCCTCGACCAGAATCCCGTTTCGACTCACGTTCCGGACGGTGACGTCGGCGACCGAGACGCGGCCCGCCGCGCTGCTCACGGTGAGTCCGTTCTCGGCCCTCTCGACGGTCGCGTGGGAGAGCGAGAGGTGCGAGTCCGAGCGCCCCTCGTACCGAATCGACGCCCACCGAACGCGGTCGGGGGCCTCGGACGCGGTCGTGAACGCGATGGGTTCGGCCCGCGTACCGTCGGCGCTGAGATTCCCTTCGACCCGAATCGTGATTGCCTCCGCGAGTTGGACGGTCGTTCCGGGTTCGATGCGGAGCGTCGCCCCCTCCTCGACGGTCACGTCCGCCGCGACTCGGTACGGGCCGTCCTCGGCGGACCACGTCGTGTCGTCGGTCACGTCGCGTTCGACGTACGTCACGTCGTCCGTTCCGCCCGCCGAGACGACGCCTGCCGGAGCGCCGACAGAAGCGAGACCGGCCGCGGTAACTCCGAGACCGAACACGAGGACGACGGCGAGTATCCGAGTCCGAGCGCGGTTCACAGTGTTGGTTCAAAGATACGAGACATAAATCATGCCCTTCGTGACGTTTCGCCGGGCGCGACGCCGCTCTCGGCGTCGCTGATAGTCACCGCCGCGGAACGGGTCCGGTCGCGGGCGTCAGCTAGTGTGTGGCGTTTCGCGCTCGTTCCTATCACCGGATTCCGCAAGGAGCCACAACAGGAGAACCAACGGGAGAACCGGCAGAAGTACGATTGCGACCCCCGCCGCGACGATGTACCCGACCGTCCCCATCTGACTGTTGGTCGTCTGTCCCTGCATGCGGGATACTTGTCCGGTCATAACATTGGACCTACGTGTTCGACGGGGAAAGGGGTTATTGCAGTTCTCCGTCGAGTCCCCACTCCGCGGCGCGCTCGCGGGCCTCCTCGCGGGCGCGGTCTCGAATCGCGGCTATCTTCTCCTCGTCGTCCAAGAACGCCTCGACCGCGTCCAACGATTCGTCGGCGTCGTCGCCCGGCCGCTCGTCGCCGCCGTCCCGCCACTCCGGCGGGGCCGCCTCGCGCGTGCGCTCGGCGAGGTCCGGGTCGCCTGCGAGACGGTCGGCGACCAGTCCGGGCGGGACGCGCAGGTCGGGCGAGTCGTCGGCCGCGAGGGCGTCGGCCGGGAGCGACCGGAGCGTCACGTCGTACGGTCCCGGCGCGGCGAGGTCGGCCAGCGCCGCCGACCCGCCGCGGTCGGTGCCGGTGTGGTACGCGGACCGTGGGACGCCCGACTCGAAGGCGACCACGCCTGCGCCGTCGGCGTCGAGCAACAGCGCGTCCTGCGGTTCGAGGACGGCGTAGCCCGTCAGTTCGCGGTCGAGTGCGGCGGCGAACGGGACCGACAGGTCCGATTCGACGCGCGAGCGGAGCAGAGTCCCGTCGGCGAGCGACCGCTCGGGAAGAGTCGGCGCGTCTCGTTCGGGCGGTCCTCGGGCGTCCGAGTCGGGACTGGTCATGGGGAGTCGGGAACAACGGCGCTCCGGAAGCGGTCGGCCACGTCGTCCGATGCACCGGGTCGCACGTCGAGTGCCGCCGCGGCCCCTCGGTAGGCGCGCGCGGCGTCGCTGTCAGGGGCGTGAGCGAGCAGCGGTTCGCCCGCGCGGCGGGCCGACCGGGCGGCGTCGGAGTCTGGGACCGTCGCCAGCGTCCGACCGTCGAAGTAGCGTTCGGCCATCTCGGTGACCCCCGACGCGCCCTCGGGGTCGTGGACCTTGTTGAACACGACGCCCGCGGTGTCGGTGCCGTAGGAGTGGGCGTACTCCTGCACCTTCAGACCGTCGCTGAGCGCCGGAATCGTCGGTTGGAGGACGACCACCACGCGGTCGGCGAGGACGACCGGGAGGACCGCGCTCTTCGACCCGAGCGCGGCGGGCGAGTCCAGCAGGAGAACGTCCGTGTCGGCCGCGAGTTCGGCGACGACCGCGCGGAGGCGCTCTGGGTCGGCCTCTTCGAACGCGGCGAGACTGGTTCCGCAGGGGACCACCGACATCCCGAATCGGTCGTAGACCGCGTCGGCGACGTCGGCGTCGGCGTCCGCGACCAGCAGGTCGTGGAGGGTCGCGTCGGCGTCGGTCAGGCCGGTGTGGAACAGCAGGTTCGCCATCCCGGTGTCGGCATCGACTATCGTCACGTCGTACTCCTCGGCCAGCGCCATGCCGAGCGCCACCGTCGTCGTGGTCTTGCCGGTGCCGCCCTTCCCGCTGGCTACCGCGAACGCCTCGACCATTACCCCCGAGTTACGCCCGATATGTTAAAAACCTACGCACGTGAAACGAACGGGGTCGAGAACTGCGTTGCGTGACGACCGTCTCCGACGGCGGTCGTGACAGGTAATCGAAACTCGTCGATAACCTACACCCATGATACCACCCCACACATTTATATGGGTAGTTATGGAAACTTCCATCCGGAACGATGGTTAACGATGGTAACGATTACCCTCGTAATCGGGTAAATGGAAAGCAGGCGCGGAGTACAGAAAACAATGATAAGAGGTCGCCGGTTAGCTCCGTCGTCGACCGTCGTCGGTTCCTCCGTGTCGCCGGGACCGGCGTCGCGGCCACGTCGCTGGCGGGGTGTACCGGCGGGAGCCAGTCCAGCGACTCGAAGACCCAGCAGCTACAGGGACCGATAAAAGTCGGCGTCCTCGCGCCCGAACCGGGGAACAACCCCATCGGCGCGTCGATAGCCAACTCGGCGAAACTCGCGGCGAGCCAACTCAACGAGAACGGCGGCGTCCTCGGTGCGGACGTCGAAGTCGTCGTGAAGGACACGAAAGAGGACCCCGCGACCGGGAAGCGCAAATATCAGGAACTCACCGTCGGCCAGAAGGTGGACCTGACCACCGGCGTGTTCACGAGCGAGGTGCTGCTCAACCTGATGTCGAGCATCGCCCAACAGCAGACGCTCCACATGAGCACCGGGGCGGCGACGCCCGAGGCGACTCGGAAGGTCGCGGAGAACTACGACCGATTCAAGTACTTCTTCCGCACCGGACCGGTCAACTCTCACTTCCTCGGCCAGAACATGGTGGACTTCGCCAAGGCCAACTTCGAGTCGATGGGGTGGGACTCGGTGGCCATCCTCGCCGAGGACTACAAGTGGACCGAGCCGATTTCGAAGGCGCTCAACGGGTCGCTCAGCGAAGCGGGAATCGACGTGCCCGTCAACAAGCGCTACGCCGGCGGGACGGAGAACTTCTCGCCCATCTACGACGAGGTCCAGAGTGCGGGCGTCGACGCGGCGTACGTCGTCATGGCCCACACCGGAACGTCGGCGGTTGTCCAGTGGGCGAAACAGCAGCGGCCGTTCGAGTTCGGCGGCATCCACGTGCCGATGCAGTTCCCGTCCTACTACAAGGCGACGAACGGGGCGTGCCGGTACGCGGTGACCCAGAACTCCGCGACGCCGACGAGCGAGATAACCGATAAGACCGTGCCGTACGCCAACTCCTATAAGGAGGAGTACGGCAAGTACCCGGTCTACACCGGATACATCACCTTCGACGCGGTCAAACAGTACGCCTCCGCGGTGAAGGAGGCGGGGAGCAAGGAGTCGGAGAAAGTCATCCCCGCGCTGGAGAACTCGTCGTTCACGGGGACCACGTCCCCGGCGCTCGAATACTACGGGAAGGACTCGAAGTACCCCCACGACGTGAAGTACGGGAAGAAGCACGCGTGGCCGGTCTGGCTGCAGTGGCAGAAGACCGACGGGACGGGGAGCCAAGAGGTCATCTGGCCAGACAACCTCTCGACGACCGAGTACAAGTCCCCGCCGTGGGTCTGACCGACACCGACTTACTCCCCAATTATGGTTGACGTTCTCACCACGGTCATCAACGCCGTCACGATTAGCGCGTTGTACGCACTCGTCGCCATCGGATTCACGCTGATATTCGGCGTCGGCGGCGTGCTGAACCTCGCCCACGGGGCGATTCTCACCATCGGCGCGTTCACGGCGTACTACGCCACGAGCGCGATGGGACTCGGTATCTGGACCGGCGCGCTGGCCGCGCTGGTCGTCGCGGGACTGTTCAGCGCGGTGTTGTACCTCGGGATGATTCGCTGGATTCAGGACGAGCCGATACTCGTGATGATACTCACGCTCGTCTCCAGCATCGCCATCGAGCAGTTCTTCCTCGTCGCCGTCGGGACCCAACCGAAGGCGGTCCCGTCGCTGTTGCAGGGCCAACTGAGTATCGCGGGCAGCACCGTCCAGACGAATCAGGCGCTGACGTTCGTCCTCTCGTGGCTGCTCATCGGGGCGCTGATAGTGGCGGTCAACTACACCCAGACCGGGAAGGCCATCCTCGCTACCAGCATGAGTACCAAGGGGGCCGCGCTCGTCGGCATCGAGAGCGACCGGATGTACCTGTACACGTGGTTGCTCGCTGGCGCGCTCGCGGGCGTCGCCGGGGTGTTCCTCGCCTCTGTCAGGACTGCTAGCTGGACGATGGGACGCGGCCCGCTGATACTGTCGTTCTCCATCGTCGTCATCGGCGGCATCGGCTCCATCCGCGGGAGCGTCGTCGGCGCGTACCTCATCGGGTTCCTCGAAGTGTTCACTGTCACGTACGTCGATTCGAGTCTGAGCGGTCTCGCGTCGCTGGTGGTACTCGTGGTCGTGCTGCTCGTCAGACCCGAAGGACTGTTCGGCCGAGAACTCGCGGAGGCCTGACCATGTCGGAGAAAGTCACCACCGACGGTGAGTCCTACCGCGACCTGCTCGACCCGACCTCGCTGGCGTTGCGCCACCAGTTGGGCGTCCTCGGACTACTGGTGCTGGGCCTGCTCCCGTTTGGGGTCGGTCCCCTGATGGCGCTGAAGCTCACGGGCGCGCTGTACTTCGCGGTGTTCGCCATGAGTTGGGACGCCGTCTCGGGCTACACCGGCCAGATTAGCTTCGGTCACGGACTGTTCTTCGCGGTCGGCGGCTACACGTCGGCGCTGCTCAACCTGAACTGGGGCGTCGAACCCGCCCTAGCGGTCGTAGTCGGAATGGCGATGGCGGCGGTCGCGGGCGTCGTCGTCGGCGTGCCCGCGCTTCGGTTGGAGGGACCGTACCTCTCGCTGGTCACGCTGGTCGCGCCGCTCATCCTGCTCCAGATATTCATCGTGTTCAGCGACACGTTCGGCGGCGAACTCGGACTGTCGAGTCCCGAGAATCTGGTCACGTTCGAGAGCTTCGAGACCGCCATCACCGCGAACTACTATCTGGCGTTCGGTCTGTTCCTGTTCGTCCTCGTGCTGCTGCTGGCGGTGACGCGCTCGGACGCCGGGTCGGTGTTCACCGCCATCCGCGAGGACGAGGACGCGGTCGCCGCGGCGGGTCTCAACCCGGCGAAGTTCAAGGTGTTCGCGTTCGTGCTGAGCGCCGCGGTCGGCGGTCTCGCCGGGGCGATGTTCGTCCACACGCCGGTCGGCAACCCCCAACCGAGTCAACTGCTGTTGCTCACCGTCAGCATCGAAGTGATAATCGCCAGCGTGCTGGGCGGGATGGGGACCATCGTCGGTCCGGCGGTCGGCGGCCTGTTCTACTACATGTTCCGGGACTACCTCGGCAGCATCACGTGGACGGTGCCGCTGACCGACGTGCCGGTGTCGGAACTCGACCTGCTGCTGTTCTCGCTGGTCACGCTCGCGCTCCTGTTCTTCCTGCCCGGCGGCTTCGTCCGCTGGACCATCAGGAACGGGCGGCGAGCGTTGCGGGGCGGCGGTCCGGACGGTGGACGCGCCGTCCCGGACGGCGGCGTCGAATCGGACGCCGGGACGACCCCGGTCGAGCGGACGCTGGCCTCGTTTCGGGAGGCACTCGGCGACGACGCTTCGACGGAGGACGACAATGAGCACTGAAACACCGACGGACGACGACAGCGCGGCGACCCTCGCGGCGGACGAATCGGCGGCCGACTCGTACGGCCCGGACGACGGCGTCCTCGTTCTGGACGGTCTCACGAAACGATTCGGCGGACTGACCGCGGTTGACGACCTCTCGTTCGCGGTCGAGGAGGGCGAGATTCTTGGCTTCATCGGGCCGAACGGCGCGGGCAAGTCCACCACGTTCAACTGCGTGACGGGGACGTACCCGCCGACCGAGGGCACGGTCTGGTACCGCGGCGAGGACGTCACCGGCGAACCCGCACACGAGATGGTCAAGCGCGGGATGGCCCGGACGTTCCAGTCGTTCCGACCCCTCGACGACCGGTCCATCGTCCGGAACGTGGCGCTCGCGCTCGTCCCCGACCGAATCGCGTCGCTCTCGGGGCTTCGGGGCGAGACGCGGCGGCGCGCGACCGAAATCTGCGAGCGCGTCGGGTTGGGCGACCGACTCGACCAACTGCCCGACGAGTTACCGCACGCCGGGCTGTTGCGACTGGAACTCGCCCGGGCGCTCGCCACCGACCCGGACCTGCTGCTGGTGGACGAACCGTTCGCCGGACTCTCGAATCAGGAGGTCGGCGAGATTTCCGACCTGCTGGAGTCGCTCCGGGACGACGGCATCACGTTAGTCGTCGTGGACCACAACATGCGGGGCCTGCTCTCGCTCATCGACCGGGCCATCGTCATCCAGTTCGGGTCCAAAATCGCCGAGGGCGACCCCGAGGAGATAAAGCGCGACCCCGCGGTGCAGGAGGCGTATCTGGGAGGTGATACGCTATGAGTACCGACTCCGGTTCCGGGAGCGACGACGCCTCGACGCAGGACGGCAACGCGGTGTCGTCCCGTGACGGTGCGGCGGCCTCCGGGGACGCGCCCAGTTCGTCCCCAGACGCGACCACAGAGCGCGACGAGGCGACTCCCGACCGCGGCGACGCGATTCTGCGCGCCGAGGGCCTACAGGTCTCGTACGGCGAGGTGGCCGCGCTCCGGGGACTCGACTTCCACGTCGAGGACGGCGAAATCGTCGCCATCATCGGCCCGAACGGCGCGGGGAAGTCGACGCTCGCCGACGCGGTGTCGGGCCACGTCGCCTACGAGGGACGGGTCAGCTATCGCGGCCGAGAGGTCGCCGACAGGAGCGCGAGCGACCTCGTCTCGGAGGGGTTGATTCACTGCACCGAGACCCGCGACCTGTTCGGCTACATGTCCGTGGCCGACAACCTCGACCTCGGGGCGTACCGCCACCGCGACGACGTGGACGAGCGCCGCGAGTTCGTCTACGACCTGTTCCCGACCCTCGAAGACCGGGCCGACCAGAACGCCCGGACCATGAGCGGCGGCGAACAGCAGATGCTCGCCATCGGCCGCGCGCTGATGAGCGACCCGGACCTCCTGTTGCTGGACGAACCGACGCTGGGTCTCGCGCCGGTGATTCTGGACGACATCAGCGACGGCATCGAGCAGATTCGGGACGCCGGGGTCACCGTGGTGCTGTGCGAGCAGAACGTGACGTTCGCCATGGACCACGCCGACCGGGTGTACCTCCTCGAAAACGGCCGGTTCGAGCGCGAGGGGGCACCCGAGACGCTCCGCGGAGACGAGTACATCCGCGACGCCTACCTCGGCGGGTGACGTTCGTTTCCACCGTAAGTTTTCAATCGCCTAAACACTACAACTGTTAGGGTGACCGGGGAACTGACGCAAAATTGGTTCTGCGCGGGGCAAATCTTTAGGGGATGTGATGCGATACCTATCCTGTATGGCAAATCTTGTCACTAACGTGCAGGCGGTGGCTCAGGAGCATCCCGAGGAAGTAGCGGTCTCCTTCCGGGGCCGGGAGACGACCTACGAGGAGTTCTGGGCGCGGACCGGGCAGTTCGCGGCCGGACTGGACGACCGGGGCGTCGGCGAGGGCGACCGAGTCGCCGTCTACCTCCCGAACCTGCCCCAGTTCGTGACCGCGTTCCACGGGACCCTGCGGGCGGGCGGCGTCGTCGTGCCGATGAATCCACAGTACAAGTCCCGGGAGATTCGCCACCTGCTGTCCGACAGCGAGGCGCAGGTGGTCGTGACCCTCTCGGACCTCGTCCCGTTCGTCGAGGAGGTCCGCGACGACACCGACGTGGAACACGTCGTTACGGTGGGCGAGGAGGCCGACGCCGGGACGGACTTCGAGGCGTTCCTCGGCGAGGACCACGAGTTCGAAGTCGCGGACCGCGCCGACGAATCCGCGGTCGTTGACCGCGCCGACGACGACGTGGCAGTCCAACCGTACACCAGCGGAACGACGGGCCAACCCAAAGGCGTGCAGTTGACCCACAACAACCTCGCGTCGAACGCCGACACCGCGGCGGGTCTCGTCCCCGACGGTATCCGGCCGGACGACAAGCAACTCGGCGTCCTGCCGCTGTTCCACATCTACGGCATGACGGTCGTGATGAACGCGACGCTGTTCAACGGCGGCGCGTACTACCCGCTCCCCGAGTGGGACGCCCAAGAGGCCGTCTCGCTCATCGAGGACGAGCGACTCACGCTGATGCACGGCGTGCCGGCGATGTACAACGACATCATCAACCAACCGGACGCCGAGGAGTTCGACCTCTCGTCGCTCCGCCTCGCGGGCGTCGGCGGGTCGGGCATCCCCATCGAAGTGCTGCGGCGGTTCGAGGAACTGTACGACGTGACGGTGTACGAGGGATACGGACTCACCGAGACGAGTCCCGTGACCCACTTCAACTCCCCCGAGCAGGGCCGCCGGGTCGGGAGCATCGGGAAGTCGCTCCCCGGCGTGGACGCCAAAATCGTGGACGAGGACTTCGAGGAGCGACCCCGAGTCGAGGAAGGCCCGGTGGACGAAGAGGAAGTCGACTTGGACGAGATAACCGGCGAACTCGTCGTCTCCGGACCGAACGTGATGAAGGGGTACTCCGGACTGCCGGATGCCAACGAGGAGGCGTTCACCGAGGTGGACGGGACGCGCTGGTTCCACACCGGCGACATCGGCTACTGGGACGAGGACGACTTCTTCTACGTGGTGGACCGCGAGAAGCACATGATAAACACGGCGGGGTACAACGTCTACCCGCGCGAAATCGAGGAACTGCTCTTCGAGCACGAGGGGGTGGCCGACGCCGCCGTGGTCGGAGTTCCGGACGAGCGCCGGGGTGAGACGGTCAAGGCGTTTATCGTCCCGGTTCCCGACGCCGACGTGACGCCCGAGGAACTCAAGCAGTTCTGTCTGGACAACCTCGCGGAGTACAAGCATCCCCGCGAGGTCGAGTTCGTCGAGGAACTCCCGCGGACGACCACGGGCAAGGTCCAGAAGTTCGAACTCCGGGACAGGGAGACGGAGGCCGCGGAGTGAGTCGGAGAGTCACACATGTCTGACTCACCGACGAAACTGACGCTGGAGGACGGCGTCGCCACGATAACGCTGAATCGGCCCGACAGGCGCAACGCTCTCTCCGAAGAGATTTCGGCGGGTATCCGCGACGCGCTCGCGGACATCGCCGACGCTGACGCCCGATGCGTCGTCGTCGAGGGCGCGGGCGGGGCGTTCTCGGCGGGCGGGGACATCGACGCGATGCGCGAGCGGTTCGAGTCCGACGAATCCATCGACGAGCAGGTCCGGCGACTCGAACGGACCACCAGCGAGACCGTCGCCCGACTCGCGACGTTCCCGCTGCCCACGATAGCCAAGATAGACGGCGCGGCGTTCGGGGCGGGCGCGAACCTCGCCATCGCCTGTGACGTGCAACTCGCCAGCGACGACGCGACGGTCGGGTTCGGGTTCCGGCAGGTCGGTCTCAGCATCGACGCCGGGACCTCCTACCTGCTCCCGCGACTCGTCGGCGAGAACGTCGCCAAGGAACTCGTGTTCACGGGCGAACTCCTCGACGCCGAGCGAGCGCTCGACCTCGGACTGGTGAACCACGTCTATCCGTCCGAGGAGTTCGAGGAGCGCGCCGACGCGTTCGTCGAGCGAGTCGCCACCGGGCCGACGGTGGCGCTGCGCCACGCCAAGCGCCTCCTCGGCGAGGGACTCGACAAGTCCATCGACCGGGCGATGAGCGACGAGGCCACCGCGCAGGGCATCGTCTTCGGCACCGACGACCACGAGGAGGGCGTCCGCGCCTTCCTCGAAGACCGCGAACCCGAGTTCGAGGGGCGCTGACGTGACCGACGAGTCGCGGAGCGACGACCCGCTCTCGGCGGTCGCCGAGGGGTTCGCGTACGAATCGACGTGGGAGGCCGGGCAGATGGAACCCCAGACGGTCGCCGACGGTATCGAGGTCGCGGCCACCCCGGAGCTAATCGGCTTCATGGAGCAGACCGTCTACGACGGGGTGGTTCCGCAACTTCCCGAGGGCCACCGCATCGTCGGCGTGCGCATCGAGTGCGACCACCGCGCTCCCACGCCCGCGGGCGAGGCGGTCTCGGTCTCGATAACGGTCGAGGAAGTAGACGCCGAGAGCGGCCAGATAACCTCCAGCGCGACGGTCGAGGACGAGGGCGGCGTGGCGGCCACCGGCCGGATGCGCCACGCGTCGTGAACCGGGCGGCGTTCGCCGAGCAGGTGAAGCGGCGGTTCGACGCGACGCGGAACGCCGACGCGGAGTGACCCGGCCTCTGATTCGTCTCGGAGTCGAGGGACGAGTTCACCGTCCACCGTCTTGTGGGCGGGAAAACGACTTACTGCGTTCGGCACCTCCGTTCGGACGTGACCGACGACTGCACCTACTGCGGGAGCGACGTGTACGAACACGACGCGCTGTTCGTGGCGGAACAGCGAGGCGACGAGCGCGAACCGGCCGGGCAGTTCTGTAACTACGCTTGCCTGTCCGCGCACATCGACGAGGAAAATCTCGTCGAGGGGACGTGCTGCAGAATCGATATCTGAGCGACGCGTCTCCCGGTGCGGGCGACGGAGTCGGTACGTCTGTCCTCACCATCGCCGCCTCCGGCGCTCAGAACTCGTCCACGACCGGGATGCCCATCGTCTCGTAGTCGGTCATCGCGGCGAGGCGGTCGGGCACGTCATCCAGCGTCACCGTCTCGGAGACGACGGCGCTCGGGTCGAGCGTCCCGGCCTCGACCATCCGGAATATCTCGCCGTAGCGCGGCGGTTGCATCCCGAACGACCCGATGAACTCGACTTCCTGCATCACCATCGCGTCGGTCGGGAGTTCGACGCTCCCCTGCTCCTCGCGCGAGGTGAGACCGATTTGAACGTGCTGGCCGCGCCGACGCAGACTGCCCACCGAGTTGCGACACGTCTCGGCGATGCCGAGCGCGTCCACCGAGACGTGCGCTCCGCCGTCGGTGAGTCCCTTCACGGCCCGCGCGACGTCGTCGGTCTCGGCGGCGTTGACGGTCGCGTCCGCGCCCAACTCCTCGGCCTTGGCCAGTTTCTCGTCGGTGAGGTCCACCGCGACGACGTTCGCGCCGATGGCGTCGGCGATGTGGACTCCGGAGAGTCCCACGCCGCCACAGCCGTGGACCGCCACCCAGTCGCCCGCGTCCACGTCGGCCCGGTGGACGAGTCCGTGGAACGCGGTCACGAACCGACAGCCGAGTCCGGCCATCGCCACGGGGGGAGACGCCCTCGGGTAGGGTGACCGCGTTCTGGTCGGCGGCCGGGACGTGGACCTCCTCGGCGAACGCCCCCTGCGCGGCCTTGGCGAATCCGAGGGGCAGCAGGTTCTCGCAGACGTTCGAATGACCGGCGCGACACTCGGGGCAGGTGCCGTCGCTGAGGTTGAACGGGACGGCGACGCTGTCGCCCTCGCTGAGGCGCGTCACGTCCTCGCCGACTTCCACGACCCGACCGGCGGGTTCGTGGCCCAGAATCTGTCCTCTCGGCGGTTTCGCCCCTATCCAGTCCCAGTCGCCCTGCCACGCGTGCCAGTCGCTCCGGCAGATGCCGCAGGCGTCGGTCTCTATCACGACGCCGTCCGGGTCCGGTTCGGGTCGGTCCACGTCCTCGATTTCGAGGGGTTCGCCGTACTCGCGTAACACTGCGGCGCGCATAGTCGGTATCTTGCGACTCGGTACCACATAAATCTATGGCAGCGATGTAACCACCGCTCGGCGTTTTGGTTAACAGTATTCTAACTCTACCAAAAATACTTTTTATTGGAAGGTGATGTACGGGTATGGCATTTCGACTGTCAGACGAACAGCGGGCGATACGAGAGGCGGTCCGGACGTTCGGCGAGGAGGAGATAGAACCGGTCGCGCGGGAACACGACGAGGAGAAGAAGTACCCCGGGGACCTCGTCCGGAAGGCGGCGGAACTCGACTTCGTGGCCCCGTCCATCCCGGTCGAGTACGGCGGCGCGGGGATGGACACGCTGTCGGCCATCGTCGTCACCGAGGAACTCTGGCGGGCCGACCCCGGCATCGGGAGCGCTATCGGAAGCCGCGGGTTCGGGTCGAACATGATTCGGAAGTACGGCGACGAGTGGATGAAAGAGGAGTGGCTCACCCGCATCGCGTCCGGCGAGTCGGCGTGCTGTAGCTGTATCTCCGAACCCGCGCACGGTTCGAACGTCGCGGGTATCGAGACTCGCGCCGAGAAAGACGGCGACGAGTACGTCATCAACGGCAACAAGATGTGGATAACCAACGGTACCGTCGCCGACGTGGCCGTGGTGATGACCAAGACCACGCCCGACGAGGGCCACCGCGGCATCACCGCGTTCCTCGTCCCGACCGACACGGAGGGGTTCCAGACCGAGAAGATAGATAACAAACTCGGCATCCGGGCCTCCGACCTCGCGGAGGTCATCCTCGACGACGTGCGGGTCCCCGAGGAGAACGTCATCGGCGAGGTGGACAAGGGGTTCTACCAACTGATGGACTTCTTCGCGTCGGGCCGCACCAGCGTGGCGGCGCAGGCGGTCGGGGCGGCGCAGGCCGCGCTCGACGCCGCGCTCGACTACGCCGAGGAGCGCGAACAGTTCGGCCAGAAAATCGGCGACTTCCAAGCTATCGAACACAAGCTCGCGGAGATGGCGACCAACGTCGAGGCGGCCCGGTCGCTCACCTACCGGGCGGCGTCCTACGTGGACGACGGCGACGACCAACTGGCGACGCAGTTCGCCAGCATGGCGAAACTGTTCGCCAGCGAACACGCGGTGGACGTGGCCGACGAGGCGATTCAGGTCCACGGCGGCGCTGGCTTCGTCACCGACCACCCCGTCGAACGCTACTACCGCGACGCCCGAATCACGAAGATATACGAGGGGACCAGCGAGATTCAGAAGAACATCATCTCGGACAACCTCCAGTGACCATGCCGGGACACGAGGAGTGGAGCGACCGGCAGGAGGCGACGACCGTCTCGGTGGACGGTCACGAACTGGAGGTGGCGTACTACGATAGCGAATCCGGCGGCGCCTCGGAGAGTCCGAGCGGCGAACGCCGCGAGGACGACCGACCGTCGGTCGTCTTCGTCCACGGCATCCCGACGTGGTCGTTCCTCTGGCGCGACGTGGTCCCCGCCGTCGCAGAGGACCGGCGGGTAATCGCGCCCGACCTGCTCGGTTACGGCAACTCCGCGATGCACGACGGGTTCGACCGGTCCATCCGCGCCCAAGAGGCGATGCTCGACGACCTGCTCGACCGACTCCGCGTCGAGACCGTCTCGCTGGTGGCCCACGACATCGGCGGCGGGGTCGCGCTCCGGTACGCGAGTCACAACCCGGACGCCGTGGAGCAGTTAGTGCTGTCGAACGCGGTCTGCTACGACTCGTGGCCGGTCGAGTTCGTCAACGAACTCGGACTCCCGTCAGTCGCCGAGGAGACGACCGACGAGGAACTCGACGCCAAACTCGACTTCGCGTTCGCCGACGGTCTCTACGACGACGAGGGCCACGAGGAGTTCGTGACGGGCATGAAAGCGCCGTGGCAGTCCGAGGAGGGGAAGCTATCGCTCTCGCGGAACGCGGTGGCGACCAACACCAACCACACCACGGAACTCGACTACGGGGCCATCACCGCCGAGACGCTGCTGCTGTGGGGCGGCGACGACGTGCTCCAACCGGTCTCGTACGCCGAGCGCCTCGCGGACGACATACAGGACGCGGAACTGTCGGTACTGGACCGGGCCTACCACTGGGTCGTCGAGGACCGCCCGGACGCGTACCGCGAGCGACTCCGGTCGTTCCTGAGCGAAGGGGAAGCGTCATAAACCGCTCGCGGGAAGCCAAGACCATATGACCGACGGAACGGAATCACCGAACTGGAGTTTCAAGGACAGGGACATCGCCATCCTGCGGGAGTTGACGCGGGACCCGCAACTGTCCTCGCGAGAACTCACCACGATTCTCGCCGAGGAGTACGACATCGAGGTGTCCCACGTCACGGTCAGCGAGTCCATCCGGGAGATGCGCAACGAGGGCGTCTTCCGGGAGGCCATCATCCCCAACGAGGAGTACTACATCTTCGGCCTGTTCGAGTTCAAGTTCAACCCCGAGAACTTCGAGTCGGGGTGGCGCGACGCGATGGAGTACATCCGCGACGACCCCCACACCCTGTTCTACTTCCTCTCGGACGGCGAGTACCAGTGGAAGACCGTGATGATGTTCCCCACGCGGGAGGACGAGTCTCAGTGGATTCACGAGTGCTACAAGGAGCACGGCGACGTCATCGCCAACATCCGTAACTCGGTCATCCACAACGTCCTCAAGTTCGGCACCGACCCCGAGATATTCGACAGCCTGAACGGCGAACGCGCGGAGTAGCGGGCGTCGTCGAACAGCGTTCCGTCTTCGCTACTTGCACGACGCGAATCGCGCTACACCCGAACGTCGTCGTGACTCGCTCGAAACGACGTCTTCCGGACGCCTCCGCTTTTCGCGTCCGACGAACCGATTCGGAGTACCGTGACCGCCGACGGCGGGCCGACAGCAGAGAAGGGAGAGACGAACGGTTGGTTCTGAGAGCCACACGTATTACGTCGTACTGATATATATCACTCATAGATAGATTCAATGTTCGGACATAGGACCTACCTCGCGTATGGAATCCACTCAGGACGGCGGGCGGTACGCAGGGAGTAATCGGCGCACGTTCATCTCGACTGCGGGGGCCACCGGTGCCGCGCTCTTGGCCGGATGTACCGGCGGGGGCGACGGTGACGGAACCGACACGAGTAGCGGTGGCACGACCGTCGGGAGCAGTGGCGACGGGTCGGCCGCGACGACCATCAAGTTCTGGCACGCGATGGGCGGCGACCTCGGGAAGTTCATCGACACGCTCGTCTCAGACTTCGAGAGCCAGTCCGACGGAATCTCGGTCGAGGCCACCAAGAAGGGCAACTACCGCGAGACGCTCAACGCAACGACCTCGGCGGTGCAGGCGGGCAATCCGCCGGCCATCGCTCAGATATTCGAAATCGGCACGCAACTCGCATTAGACAGCGACGTGTTCACGCCGGTCGAGGACATCATCCCCAGCGGTCGCATCAACTACGACAACTACCTCGACTCGGTACTGAACTACTACCGAATCGACGGGAAACTCCACTCGATGCCGCTGAACTCCAGCAACGCCATCTTCTACTACAACAAAGACGCCTTCGAGCAGGCCGGGTTGGACCCGGAGAACCCGCCCACCACGTACCGAGGCGTGTTGGACGCCGCCGAAACCCTGACCGGTGCCGGCGCGGTGGACAAGGGAGTCACGTGGCCGAACCACTCGTGGTTCGTCGAGCAGTGGTTCGCCGAGCAGGACCAACTGCTCGTGAACGAGGAGAACGGCCGGTCGGGGCGCGCCACGAAGTCGTTCTTCGAGAGCGACGCCGCGAAGCGGACCTTCGACTGGTGGACGAACCTCTACGAACAGGGGCAGTATCTCAACCCCGGAATCGAGGCGTGGAGCGAGGCCCAGCAGGCGTTCCTCACGCAGAAGACGGCCATGCTCGGCTACTCGACGTCGAGCATCGCGCCGATGAAGAAGGGCGCGAAGAAGAACGGCTTCGAACTCGGGACGATGAAGCTTCCCGTTCCCGAGGGTCAGCGGAACGGCGTCGTCATCGGCGGTGCCTCCCTCTGGGTCCCGTCCGGACTCTCACAGGCCAAGCAGGAGGCGGCGGCCGAGTTCCTCCTCTGGCTGAACGAACCGGAACAACAGACGCGATGGCACAAGAACACCGGGTACTTCCCGGTGCGAAAGGAGTCCATCAGTCAACTGGAGAGCGAGGGGTTCTACGAGGAGAACCCCAACTTCCGAACCGCTATCGACCAGCTCCGCCAGACGAACGATTCGTCCGCAACCCGCGGTGCCCTCGTGGGGTCGTTCACGAAGGTCCGGACGTTGGTCGAGGAGGGCTACGTGAACATGATTCAGTCCGACGACGTGACCGTCCAACAGGGTCTCCAGAACATCGACTCGAAGGTCGAGGACGCGCTGAAGGCCTACAACCAGAAGACGAACTGACCGCACGGTCACCCAATCTACTTCCGCATGACAGAGTTCACGAAGCCGTACGATTCGACGCTTCAGGCCGCACTGCTGTTGCTCCCGACGGTCGCGGTGCTGGTGCTGTTCCTGTACTACCCGGCGGTCCAGACGTTCCGGTTGAGCTTCTTCCAAACGCTGTTGCTGGGGACCAAACAGACGTTCGTGGGGCTAGAGAACTTCGTCGCGCTCGCGACCTCGCAGGAGTATCGAACGAGTTTCCTGATTTCGTTCCTGTTCGCGGGCGTGGTGGTCCTCGGCACGCTCTCGGTCTCGCTGTTCGTCGCGTACCTCCTGTTCGAGGTCGACGTCGGCAGTTCGAGCTATCTCGTCGCAGCCATCTGGCCGTACGCGCTCCCCACCGCCGTCGCGGCGACGGTGCTGATGTTCCTGATGCACCCCACGCTCGGCATCGTCAGCCACTACCTCGAAGCGCTCACGGGACTGAAACTCGACTGGTTCACGAGCGGGCCACTCGCGTTCCTCGTGGTCGCGCTCGTCGCCATCTGGAAACAGCTCGGGTACAACATCATCTTCCTCGTCGCCGCGCTGAACAACATCCCGGAGACGCTGACCGAGTCGGCCCAACTCGACGGGGTCGGTCGCCTCGAGATGCTGTACAGAGTGTACGTCCCGCTCGTCTCGCCGACGCTCGTGTTCCTCACCGTGATGAACACGATATACGCGTTCTTCCAGACGTTCCCGCTCGTGGACCTCATGACGAGCGGCGGTCCCGACAACGCGACCAACCTGCTCATCTTCAAGCTCTACCGAGACGCGTTCGCGTTCAACAGTCTCGGCAAGGCGTCCGCCGAGTCGGTCGTCCTGTTCGCAATCGTGGCGATTCTGATGTACGTACAGCTGACCATCTCCGAGAACTACGCTCACTACGGAGCCTGATATGGCAACGGAAAACGAACACACGAGAACTCGGTTCGACCGGTCGCTCGTCGCGAAGGTGCTGGAGGACGGCGTAACCGTCCACGTCGCGCTCGCCGGGTCTATCCTCCTGATGGGACTCCCGCTACTGCTGGCGCTCGTGATGAGTACGCAGAGTACGACCGAAGTGTATCAAGTGACGAACCTCGGCGTCGGGAGCGAGGGACTCTCGAACTACGAGCGGGTTCTGACGGAGTACAACCTGCTACGGTACATGTGGAACTCGCTGGTCATGGCGGTCCTCATCGTCGTCGGGAAGGTCACGCTGTCGCTACTGGCGGCACTGGCGCTCGTCTACTACCGACTCCCGTACGAACGCGCGGTGTTCGGGTTCATCCTGTTGACCCTGCTGGTACCGGTCCCGGTACGAATCGTCCCGCTCTTCCAACTCGTGGCCGACCTCGGGTGGGCGAACACCGTCCTCTCAATCACCGGGCCGTACGTAGCGAGCGCGACCGCCGTCTTCCTGTTCCGCCAGCACTTCATGTCGATTCCCGCGTCGCTGGTCGAGAACGCGCGACTCGACGGAGTCGGGCCGCTCACCTTCCTCGTGAAAGTGTTGATACCGATGTCCAAGGGGATGATAGCGGGCGTGTCGGTGATAACGTTCATCTACGCGTGGAATCAGTACCTGTGGCCCCTAATCGTCATCAGCGACCAGAGCAAGCAGGTCGTGCAGGTCGGAATCAAGTTCCTGCAGGGTGCCAGCCAGTCCGGACTGACCCAGTGGGGTCTCATCATGGCGGGCGCGGTAATCGCGTTGCTCCCGCCGCTGGTCGTGCTCGTCGCGTTGCATCGACCGTTACTCGAAACGTTCGCGCTCCAACAGAAGTGACCACCAATGTCGCACATCACCCTCGACAATCTGACCAAGCACTTCGGCGGCGTCGAAGCCGTTCGTGGAATCGACCTCGAAGTCCGCGAAGGCGAGTTTCTGGTCCTCGTCGGGCCATCTGGCTGTGGGAAATCGACCACCTTACGGATGCTCGCCGGTCTCGAAGGCATTACCGACGGGACGCTCTCGATAGACGGAGACATCGTCAACGACACCCCGCCGAAGGACCGGAGCATCGCGATGGTGTTCCAGAACTACGCGCTCTACCCACACATGACGGCGGCGGAAAACATGAAGTTCGGCCTGCAGTCCACCGGGTCGTACAGCGACGACGAGGTGCGACGTCGCCTCGATACCGCGGCCGAGACGCTCGGTATCACCGAACTGATGGACCGCAAGCCCAAGCACCTGTCTGGCGGGGAGCGCCAGCGCGTCGCCATCGGGCGAGCGCTCGTCAGGGAACCGGAAGTCTTCCTCCTCGACGAACCCCTCTCGAATCTGGACGCGAAACTGCGCGTTCAGATGCGGGCGGAGTTGCTCAAACTCCATCGGGAGTTGGACACCACCACCATCTACGTCACGCACGACCAGACGGAGGCGATGACGCTGGGCGATAGAGTGGCGGTGATGAACGACGGGCAAGTCGAACAGGTATCGACCCCACAGTCGCTGTACGACTTCCCGAACACGCGATTCGTCGCGGAGTTCGTCGGCGACCCCGCGATGAATCTGGTTCCGGCCACGGTGCAGGCTACCGGCGAGGACTACGTGGCCGTTCACAGCGGGTTCGAGGTTCGGTTACCGGAGCGCGACGGACTCGCCGCCGCCGCAGAGCGACAGGTACTGTTCGGGGTCCGGCCTGAGGACGTCGCTGTCGCACCGACGCTCGACCGCCAGACAGCGGTGGGGACCTTCACGGGTGAGGTCGTCGTGCACGAACCGCTCGGCGAGTCGTTACTGCTACACGTCGATGTCGGCGGTGACGAACTACAGGTGAAAGCCGAACCGCGACTGGACGTACACCCGGGAGACGAGGTGGAACTCGGCGTCGACCCCGAGCGGCTACACCTGTTCGACGCGACGAGCGGCGAAGCGGTCTACCACTCGACCGCCGGTAATCAGTCCGAACGACGACCGCCACTCGTGGAGTAACGTATCGCGGAAACTCCTCGCCTCTGTCTGGTAGTTATTCGCCGAGTGTGAGCGGGTTAACTCGGCTGGTGCGGGACGGTCTCCCCCGAGACGAACTGTCCTTCGAATCCCCCAACGGACATCCTCGGCGTGTCCTACTTCACCAGCGAGAGCAGTTCGCACGACAGCACCGTCTCGTCGCGCTGGTTCAGCACCTCGGTCTCGTACCGGACCACGCCGCTCGCGGTCGGGTGGTCGCGTTCGTCCTTCTCGACCAGTTCCATCTCGACGCGAATCGTGTCGCCGAACTCGACCGGGGCCGTGAACCGGAGTCGGTCCACGCCGTAGAACGCCACCACGTCGGCGCGCCGGTCGCGGGCGCGGCGCGCGAGACCGGTCATCATCGAGAACACGAGCGCCCCGTGGGCCACGCGTTCGCCGAACGCCGACTCCGCCGCGACGGTTTCGCTGGTGTGGAGCGGGTTGAAGTCGCCGCTCACGCCCGCGAAGTTGGTCACGTCGGCCTCGGTGACGGTCCGCGACGGGGTGGTGATTCGGCGGCCCACGTCGAGTTCGTCGAACGAGAGGCTCACGTCGTCTCACCCCGGAACAGCCGATAGCTCGCGCGTCCGACCGCGACTTCGGTCGCCTCCTCGTCGCCGGGTCGCTCGCTGGTGACGGTGACCTCGGTCACGCCCATCGACCCGCCCGCCCGCACTACCTCGGCCTCGGCCCGGAGGTCGCCGGTCGCGGGCCGGAGGTACGAGACGTTCAGGTCGGTGGTCGTGAGCGCGGCCTCGGCCGGGTCCTCGAACGTGGTCCGCAGGACGAACCCGCTGGCGGTGTCCACCAGCGTCGCGGCGATGCCGCCGTGGACGACCGCGGTACCGTCCGGGTCGGGGTTGACCAACTTCTCGTCGTACGGGACCGACATGACGAGTCGCCCGCGCTCGACCGCCTCGACCGTCACGCCCAGCCACGAGAGGTAGCCGTGGCGGTCCACGAACGCCTGCATCTCGGCCGTCGCGTCCGCGGACCGTTCCCCGCCAGCGGCGCGTTCGTCGCTCATGGGGTCACTCTCCGGTGAACTCGGGGTCGCGGTCGTCGCGGAACGCCGCGGTCCCCTCGCGCACGTCGTCGGTGCTCATCAGCAGGCCGAACCCCTGACTCTCCATCGCGAGCGCGGCGTCGAGGCTGGCGTCCGCGCCCTCGTTCATCACCTTCTTGGCGACCTTGAGGCCGACGGGCGGCCCCTCCAGCACGTCCGCCACGAACGCCGAGACGGTGTCCTCGAACTCCGATTCGGGGACGGCGCGGTTGACCAGTCCCCACTCCTCGGCGCGGTCGGCGTCGATGCGGTTGCCGCGGAACACGAGTTCCTTGGCCCGCGTCTCGCCGAGCAGTCGGAGCAGGCGCTGGGTCCCGCCGCCGCCGGGGATGAGTCCGAGACCGATTTCGGGCGACCCGAACTGAGAGGCCTCGGTGGCGATGCGGAGGTCGCAGGCCAGCGCGAGTTCGAGTCCCGCGCCGAGGCAGTAGCCGTCCACCTTCGCGATGACGGGGCGCTCGAAGTCGTTGACCGTCTCGAACGCGGGGGTCACGTCCATCGCATCGGTGGGGTCCATGTCGGCGAACCCGCCGATGTCGGCCCCGGCGCTGAACGCCCGGTCGCCCGCGCCCTCGAAGGTGACGCACCGGACGTCGTCGGTATCGACCGACGAGAGCAGGTCGTCTATCTCGCCCAGCAAGTCGCCCGAGAGCGCGTTCATGCGCTCGGGGCGGTCGAGTTCGACTGCGAGCAGGCCCTCGTCCGAGAGGTCGTAGTTCAGCAGGCGGTAGTCGCCCGGTCCGTCGCCTCCGCCGCCGTACTCGTGGAAGCCAGCGCCCGCTTCCTCGCCCGTCTTCCCCGACTCGACGAGTTCGACCAGATAGTCGTCCGGTTCGAACCGGTCCTCGCCGGTCTCCTCGCGGAGGGTCCGGAGTTTGTCGAGGACCGCGTCGAGACCGAGTTTGTCGCCGCGTCGGCAGATGCCCTCCGGGAAGCCCAGACCGAGTTTGACCCCGGTGTCTATCTCCTCGGGCGTCGCCACGTCGTCGCCCACGAGTCGCGCGGCCTCGTTGACCATCCGGGCCTCGACGCGCAGGGTGTCGAACTCCTCGCCGTCGCCGGGTTCGTAGTTCACGCCCTCCCCGTCCTCGTAGTCGTAGAACCCCTTCCCGGTCTTCCGGCCGAGTTCGTCGTTCTCGACTTTCTCCTCGGTAATCGGCGGGATGGGTCGGCCCGCCTCCTTCCGGACGTGGTAGCCCACGTCGATGCCGGTGAGGTCCGCGAGTTCGAAGGGACCCATCGGGTAGCCCCGCCGGTGGACCATCGCGGCGTCGGCCTCCCGAATCGTCGCCTCGCCGTTCGAGACCATCCACGCCGACTCGTCGGTGAACGGCCCGAGGACCGTGTTGACCACGAACCCGTTGACGTCTTTCCGGACGTAGATGGGCGTCTTGCCCAGCGATTCCACGAACTCGTAGGCCGTCTCGGCGGTGTCGTCGCTCGTCTCCTCGCCGTAGATGACCTCCACGAGGTCCATCTTCACCGGCGGGTTGAAGAAGTGCGTGCCCACCACCTGCTCGGGGCGGGCGGTCGCGGTCGCCATCTCGGTGATGCTCAGACTGGAGGTGTTCGACGCGAGTATCGCGTCGTCGGGCGCGAACTCGTCCAAATCGCCGAAGATGTCCTTCTTGAGGTCCATCCGCTCGGGCGCGGCCTCTATCACGAGGTCGGCGTCGGCGACCGCTTCTTCGAGGTCGGTCGTCGTGTCGATGCGGCCCAGAATCGCCTCGACCGACTCGTCGAGTCGGTCCTTCTCGGCCAACTTCTCCAGACTCCACTCGATGTCGTCGTAGCCGTCCTCCACGAGGTCCGTCTCGACGTCGCGCATCGTCACGTCGTACCCGGCGAGGGCGGCGACCTCGGTGATTCCGTGGCCCATGTTGCCCGCTCCGAGAACGGTCACCCGTCGGATGTCAGAAACTGTCATACGGTACGACGTTTCGTGGTATCCGACCTTAACTCCACCGGAGAGTGGTTACCTCTGTAAAGGAAATATCCCTCTCCAACAATATCGGAATCCGTTTGCAGCTATTTCGTAATCGTTGTTAGAACGCGTCGGGCGACGGCGCGGTCTGTCAACGAGTCGTGTGACTCGCCCGTCTGCGGCCAGACGGCCAGTCGAAGAACGGGGGCGATACCCCCGGCCCCACCGAGGCGACGGACCGCTCACTCGCCCTCGCGGCCGCCCCTGACCTCGCCCGTGACTCTGTCGCCGGAACCGAGACCGTCGCGGGCGCGACGCCAGAGGTCCTTGATACCGCCGGTGACGCCGTTCTCGAAGAACATCACGACCGCCAGCAGGATGACGCCGAACACCAGTTGCCAGCGCGCCGCCAGCGCGGGGTACTGGTCGATGGTGAACCGGAGGTACTCGTAGACGAACGCGCCCACCGTCGGGCCGAGGAACGAGTACGGGCCGCCGATGACCGTCACCAGCACGGGCGTGGCCGAGAACGTCCAGTGGCCGATGCCAGGGACGACGCTGCTCTGCAGGGGTGCCCACATCGTCCCGACGAGTCCGGTGAACGCCGCGCTGACGACGAACGTCGCCCACGAGTGGCGCGTCACGTCGATTCCGAGCGACCGGGCGCGCTCGGGGTTCTCCCGAATCGCCATGCAGACTCGCCCGAACGGCGACCGGACGATTCGCCAGAGCGCGTACATCGACGCCGCGAAGGCCGACAGGACGACGAAGTAGAACGCGAGGTAGTCGTCGATGTTCATGAACGTGAACGTCCACCCGAACAGGTCCACCTCGCCCATGGCCCGGAACGAGATGATGAGTCCGTCGTCGCCGTTCGTGGCGAGCAGTTCGGTGGCGGTCTCCCCGAGGTGCAGGATTTCGGCGAACTGGCCGGTGATGTCCTGCAGGAGGACGACGAACACCGCCATGCTGAACGACAGCGTAATCATCGCGAAGTATATCTCCTCCAGTTGGACGCTGAGGTAGCCGACGGGAATGGCCAGTAGCGTCGCCGTCACCACCCCAAGCAGGACGGCGAGCGCGAACGTCACCAGCACGCTGGCCCCGCCGAACAGTTGCTCGACGCCGACGAGCGGACCGACCACGTTGAACACCTTCGCCGTCGCGTACGCCGCCACCGCGAGGAACATCGCGTGGCCGAACGAGAGCAGTCCCGTGTAGCCGTAGAGGAGGTTGAACGCCGTTCCGAAGATGGCGACGAGGAGCATCGTGATGAGCAGCGAGGTCTCGACCGGTCCGAGGAACAGCGGTGCGCCGACGAGCGCCGCGGCGACGACGACGCCCGCGACGACGACCCCCAAGTCGCGGTCTCGGACGCGGTCACGTACCGTATCTGTGTAGCTCATGTGTAGGTAGCGTGTGCCTGTGAACCGGGAGTCCGGCGCTCAGACGCCCGGCGGCAGGTTGGTGTCGGCCTGACTCAGGAGGTCGGTGAGCGTCTTGCGGTCCGCGCTGATGGACTGGGACGGTTGGAGTCCCACCCCGTCGTACGGGACGTCGTCCTCGCTACTGGTGGTCCCGATGACGGTCGGTGCCTGCGCCTGATGGGAGTCTGCGTCTATCGTTATCGGCCCCCGCGGGTCGTTCTGGAACTGCATCCCCTCCAACTGCGAGGCGATGTCGTCGGGGTTGGTACTCCCGGCGTTCTCCATGGCCCGCTTGTACATCCAGAGCGCGGACCACGCGCTCGGTCCGGTGAACGACGGGATGCCGATGGTGTCGGTGTTCGCGTACTCCTCGTTCCAAGCGTTCAGGAAGCTCTTGTTGTTCTCGTTGTCGTACGTCGAGTGCCAGTACCACGAGGAGTAGCTGACGCCCTCGGGCATGCTGTTGCCCAGCGCCTTGAACACGGTCGGGTCCGCCCCGAGCGTGTCGAAGACGTCCGTGGCCTGCTCGAACAGTCCCTGCTGGGTGGCCTGCTGGACGAACGTGACCGCGTCGCCGCCCCAGAACGAGGTGAACACCAGTTCCGGGTTCGCGTTGGTCACCGTGTTTATCTGTGGCGTCATGTCGCCCGCACCCACCTCCGGGAACTGGCTGGCGACGTACTCGTAGTCGGCCCCCATCGCGTTCGAGAACGCCTTGAAGTACTCCCAGCACTGCTGGCCGTACGCGTAGTCGGGTCCGAGGTTGGCGACGCGCGTCACGTCGAGGTTCTCGTTCGCGTACTTCGCCATCGCGTACGTGTTGATGGCGGTGTTCGCGTTGGTCCGGAAGTGAACCGGCGTCCCCTGCGCGTTGTCGCCGTACGTGTCCTCGTCGTGCTCCGTGATGAACGGCGTCCCGATGTCGGTCAGCGTCAGCGGCACCCCGAGCTGTGCGACAGTCGGCGCGGTCGAGAGCGTCACCCCCGAAGAGGTCAGACCAATCATGGCGGCGACGCCCTGCCGCTGGACGAGGTCCCGGAAGTGCTGGTTCGCGGTGGAGGCGCTGTTCTCGTGGTCGCGGACTATCAGTTCGACGTCCCGACCCATGATGCCGCCCGCCTCGTTTATCTTCTTCACCGTGAGTTCGGCGGCAGCGACCGATGCCGACCCGAGCGACTGCCCGAGTCCCGACAGCAGGTAGACCGCTCCGATTTTGATTGGCCCGTTCTGTCCCGCGACGGTCCCCACCGGTCCGGTCAGTCCGGCCACGCCGGTCGCTCCGGCCGCGCCGAGGAACCTGCGGCGATTCCACCCCGTCGATTCGCCCTTCTCCTCCCGTCCGACACGGGGAGTGCCATCTGTTGTCATGAAACCCACGAATCGTTGATGGTAGATGTGAACATATACCTTCGCCTGAGTACGAGGGCCGCCCTGTCTCTATTCTATCACTCGCCGCCGCAACGTTTATCCGTCCGGTTACGCTCATCCAACCGCATCCCGTCCCAATAGTAAAACGGCGGTATTCGCCATCCAGAGCGCCCGAGGGCGGCGAAACGTTTAATCCCGTTCTCGTCGAGGTGTGTTCATGGTTAGCATCGACCTGATTGCGGATCAGGTTATCACGGGACTCAGCATCGGCGCGCAGTTGTTCCTCGTCGCCATCGGACTGAGCCTCATCTTCGGCGTCCTCGACGTGCTCAACTTCGCTCACGGGGCGCTCTACATGATTGGCGCGTACGTGGCCGTGACGCTGGTCAACGGTCTCGACGTTCTGGGTCTGAGCGTTCCACAAATGGGGTTCTGGCCGGGGGTGGTGGCCGCGCTGGTCGTCGTCGGAGTACTCGGCGCGGTCATCGAGGTGGGATTCATCCGCAGGCTCTACGGCCGACAGGAGGAGGTACTCGACCAACTGCTGCTGACCTTCGCGTTCGTGTTGATACTCACCGACCTCACCCGCGTCGCCTTCGGGACGGGCCAGTTCGTCATCGCGCCGCCGCCCGAACTTCAGGGCACCGTCCGGTTCACGAGTTCGCTCGCGGCCCCGACCTACCGGGTGTTCCTGATACTCACGTCGATAGCCGTGCTCGGCGCGCTGTTCGCGGTCCTCCGGTTCACCAACGTCGGTCGCCTCGTGCGGGCGACGTCGAGCGACCGCGACATGGCCCGCCTGCTCGGTATCGACGTCTCGCGGCTCTACACCGGCGTCTTCTTCGTCGGGGCGGTCCTCGCCGGACTGGGCGGCGCGCTCGCGGCGCCCGTCGGGGCGGTGAGTCCGGCGATGGGCAATCAGGTCATCATCAACGCGTTCGTCGTCGTGGTCATCGGCGGTCTCGGGTCGTTCACGGGCGCGTTCGTCGGCGCGTACGTCATCGGACTGCTCATCGCCGTCGGGAGCATCGTCATCTCCGGGGCGGGCCAGTTACTCCCGTTCCTCGCGATGATAGCGGTCCTCGTACTCAAACCGCAGGGGCTGTTCGGGACCGAGGAGGGGGTCTGACGTGACGACAGTCCTCGAAACCGAACACCTGACGCGGGAGTTCGGCGCGCTCGTCGCCGTGGACGACGTCAGCGTGGCGATAGACGACGCCGACATCACCAGCATCATCGGCCCGAACGGCGCGGGCAAGACCACGTTCTACAACCTGCTCGCCGGGCAACTGGACCCGACCGAGGGCCGCATCGCCATCCGTCCGCGCCGGGCGGACCCGGTGCCCGACGGCGGGACGACGGCGGACGCCGACGGCGGGACGACGGCGGACGCCGACGGCGGGACGGACGCGAACGCTGGAACTGCGACCGACCCCGATGACGCCGGACTGGTGGACGTCACGGGGATGGAACCGTTCGAGATAAACCGTCTCGGACTCGCCCGGGCGTTCCAGATAAACAACGTCTTCGAGCGCCTGACGGTGCTGGAGAACGTCCGCGTCGCCCGAATCAGCCGCGAGGGTCGGACCCTCGACGTCACGTCCGTCGCCGCCAGCGACGACGAACTCAACGAGCAGGCCCGCCGCGTCCTCGAACTGACCAACCTCGAAGGCGTCGCCGACACCCGATGTGCCAACCTCTCGCACGGAGACGTCCGGAAGGTCGAAATCGCGCTCGCGCTGGGGACCGACCCGTCGGTGGTCCTGCTGGACGAACCCACCGCCGGGATGAACGCGACCGAGACCCGGCGGATGGTCGAACTCATCGGCGAACTCGACGAGACCACGGACACGACGTTCCTCGTCACGGAACACGACATGGAGGTCGTCCTCGGCATCTCCGACCGCATCCTCGTGTTCGACAACGGGCGACTCATCGCCGACGGCACTCCCGACGAGGTGATGGCCGACGAGCGCGTCCGCGAGGCCTACCTCGGGGGTGAGGGGTGATGACGACGCCGAGCGGCCGAGCGGGGCCGGGGTCGGGAGGTGAGGAGTGATGGCGATACTGGAGATGGAGGACGTTGACGTCTACTACGGGAACAGTCACGTCCTGTTCGACCTCTCGCTCGACGTCGAGGAGAACGAGGTCGTCGTCCTGCTCGGGCGGAACGGCGCGGGCAAGACGACCACGCTCCGGAGCATCGTCGGGTCCGTGCCGCGGCGCGAGGGACGCATCACCTACCGCGGCACCGACATCGCCGACGCCGCGGTCGATAGAATCAGCGGGATGGGCGTCAAACTCGTCCCCGAGGACCGAAGGATATTCCCGACGCTGACCGTCCACGAGAACCTGCAGGTGGCGGCCGAGACCGCCGGAGACCCCCGTCCGGTCGAGGAGATGTACGACATCTTCCCGACGCTCGACGACCTCCGCGACAGTCTGGGCCGGGACCTCTCGGGGGGCGAACAGCAGATGCTCTCGGTGGGCCGAGCGCTCGTCCAGAACCCCGACCTCCTCCTGTTGGACGAACCCACCGAGGGTCTCGCGCCGGTCATCGTCGAGGACCTGCGGCGCGTGTTCCGCGAAATCGTCCGAGAGGACGTGACCGTCCTGCTGACCGAGCAGAACGTCCAGTTCGCGCTGGACCTCGCCGAGCGCGCCTACATAATCGAGAAGGGGTCGAACGTCTGGGAGGGGAGCGTGCCCGACCTCCGCGAGCGCGACGACCTGCTCGAAGAGTACCTCTCGGTCTCGGTAGCCGAGTCCGACTGACCCCGTCGAAATCGTTCGACACCGAGAAGGCCCGAGGGGTTCGGCGAGCGAGACGGGCGGTTCAATCCCCGATTACGGACGCCCCGTCACCAGTAACCCACACTTATGAGTGGAGCTATTGTATGGCTGGCAGAATGTCCGACGAACCCGAGAGCGAGATTATCCACCGACAAATCGATACGGACCAACCGGAACCGGCGACCGAGGTCGCGGAGATAGTCGCGGATATCGAAGGCAAAGATTCGACGGAGATTTCGAACCTGTGGGAGTGTACGGACGAAGTCCTCCAGCATCTGTTCTCCAATCCGCCGAATGCGGAGGCCCAGATGCAGGTCGAGTTCAGTTACGAGAGCTACCGCATCACGGTGGAACAGGACGGAACGACGGAGTTCATAAAGACCGAATAACCCACCGCGAGGCCGACCGCCGAACTACTCCTCGGTCTCGCGGTCTCGGAGCTTTCGGCGCTGAATCTTGCCGGTCGTCGTCTGCGGGAGTTCGTCGAGGAACTCGATTTCGCGGGGGTACTCGTGCTTGGCGAGGTCCTCGCGGACGAGGTCCCGAATCTCCTCGCGGAGCGCGTCGTCGGGGGTCGCGCCGCCGACCGGTTGCACGAACGCCTTGATGATTTCGCCGCGTCGCTCGTCGGGGACGCCGACGACGCCGACCTGTTCGACGTCCGGGTGTTCGAGGACGGCGCTCTCGACTTCGCCGGGACCCACGCGGTAGCCCGCGGTGATGATGACGTCGTCGTCGCGCGCCTTGAACCAGACGTAGCCGTCCTCGTCGCGGGACCCGAGGTCCCCGGTCAGGTGCCACTCCGTGCCGTCGGGCGCGGTGACTGTCGCGTCCGCGGTCTTCTCCGGTTGGTTCCAGTACTCCTCGAAGACGACCGGGTCGCCGTCGCGTCGAACCGCTATCATCCCGACCTCGCCCCGCGGGCGGCGCTCGCCGGTCTCCGGGTCCACGATTGCGACCTCGTGGCCGGGAACTGGCTTGCCCATGCTCCCCGGCCGGGCCGGGAACCAGTCCCGGCAGTTCGACACCAGCAGGTTGGCCTCGGTCTGGCCGTAGAGTTCGTTGACGGCGACGCCGGACAGTTCCTCGTCGGCCCAGTCGAGAATCTCGGGCGTCAGCGGTTCGCCGCCCGAGCAGACCGCCTTCAGGTCGAGGTCGTACTCGTCGGCGGGGTCCTCGACCTCCATCAGCATCCGGATGGCGGTCGGCGGGAGGAAGGCGTCGGTGACGCCGAACTCCGCCAGCAGTTCGTAGGCCGTCTCGGCGTCGAACCCGCCCATCGGGTAGCCGACGACCGGGCGGCCGTGGTGCCACGCCGGGAAGACGAGGTCGCCGAGCGCGCCAATCCACGCCCAGTCGGCGGGGGTCCAGAACACCGACTCCGCGACGTCGCGCTCGAAGTACATGTAGAACGCCGGGCAGTGACCCAGCCACACGTCGTGGGTGTGGAGGACGCCCTTCGGCGGTCCCGTACTCCCGCTGGTGTACATGACGATGGCGGGCGTGTCCGCGTCGGTCTCGGCGACTTCGAACTCGGTCGGCCGGTCCTCGTGCAGCGCCTCGAACCGCTCGACGTCGGTCGGCGGGTCCGCGGCATCGACCGCCACGACGTGGTCGAGGTCCGGGCAGTCGTCGCGCACCGCCAGAACCGTATCGAGGACCGACTCGTCGGCGACGACCGCCCTCGCCCCCGAGTCCGCGAGGCGATAGCGGAGCGCGTCGGTCCCGAACAGGACCGACAGCGGGAGCGAGACCGCACCTAACTTCCAGCACGCGAGGTGGGTGATGGGGTTGGCGGGCTTCTGCGGGACGACGACCGCCACGCGGTCGCCGCGTTCGACGCCGCGGTCGGCCAACCCGCGGGCGACGGCGTCCGTGCGCTCGTCGAGGTCCCGGAACGTGTAGGTCTCCCGCGACCCGTCCGGGTACGCCTGATGCAGCGCGGGCCGGTCGAGGTCCTCGTGCTTGCCCAGCGCGTCGTGAGCGATGTTGTAGTCGTCCGGTATCTGCTCCCACGAGAACTCCTCGCGGGCCTGCTCGTAGGTCGGAGCGTCGAGCGTGATGCGCCAAGACATGTTGGTTCTCCGAGTATCGGAGTCGGGTACGACGGGGGCGGTCTAAAAGGTGGGGATTGGTAACAGGCAACTTGGGACGTCGAACGGTACTCTCACCGGAACGGGAGGGGAGAAGCGACTCGACGTGTCCAATAAATCAGTGGCGGTCACCGGTCCCGAGAAAAGACTATGTAAACGATTGCCGTATCTACCCCGCGCACCACGAACCCGAGAGCCGGTGGTGTGAGGAGGGACGATGACCGCAATAGCACGTCTAGAAATCATCCCGGTACGGGAGGGGAGTATGGCACCGTCCATCGCCAGAGCCGTCGAGATGCTCGACCAGTTCGACGTCTCCTACGAGACGACGGCGACGGACACCATCATCGAGGCCGAGTCCATCGACCAAGTGTTCGACGCGGTCCGGGCCGCGCACAAAGCGATTCCGGACGAGCGCGTCGTCACGTCTATCGAAATCGACGACGTGAGGGGACGCCGACAGCGCGTCGGCGACCGGGTGGCGTCGGTCGAGCGCGCCCTCGGCCGTCCGCCGCGACGAATTCGGGAGTCACCCCAACAGCAAGCGCCGAGCCAACAGTCGGCAACCGCAGGGGGAACACAGGGGTCCCAACAGAGTCAGCAGCGCTACAGTAGCAGGTCCGGCCGACGGACATCCGAACGGCGACCGACACCGACGACGTCGAGTTCGACGTACTGACGGTCCGGACCGCGTTCGGTCACTCGGCGACTATTCTTTCCGCGCCGGTCGGCGCGTCAGCGCGCGGTCCACCCGCCGTCCACCGCCAGACACTCGCCGGTGACGTACGAGGCGGCGTCGCTGGCGAGGAAGACGGCGGGACCGGCGATTTCCTCCGGGTCGGCGAACCGCGCCATCGGCGTCCGGTCCACGATGGACTGCCGGAGTCGCTCGTTCTCCTGCAGTTCCTCGGTGAGGTCGGTGCGGACGTACCCCGGCGCGAGCGCGTTGACCCGCACGTCGGGTGCCCAGTCGAGCGCCATGCTCTTCGTGAGACCGACGAGACCGTGCTTCGAGGCCACGTAGGGGTGCTGGCGCGGCAGGCCGACGAGTCCGCCGACGCTGGCGACGTTGACCACGGTCCCGCCGCGCTCCGCGAGGGAGTCGGCCGCCGCCCGCGCGCAGTCGAACGCCCCGCCCAGATTCACGTCGGTCGTGAAATCGAAGGCCTCGGCGTCCACGTCCTCGGGCGGCCCGAGCGCGGCGTCGGGGTTGATACCGGCGTTGTTCACCACCGCGTCCACCCCGCCCAGTTCGTCTTCGACTCGCTCGAACAGGTCGCTGACGGCCCGCTCGTCGGTCACGTCGGTCGGGGCGACGAGCGACGACGCGCCGCGGTCGCGCACGTCCGCGACGGCGTCCTCCACCGCCGCCTCGGTGCGGGCGGTCGGCACCACGTCGGCCCCGGCGTCGGCGAACCCCCCCGGCGATGGCCCGGCCAATGCCGCGGGTGCCGCCGGTCACGACGGCGACGGTTCCCGAGAGGTCGAAAGCGTCGAGCGTTGGCATGCCTCCAGCGTCGGCGCGCGACGGCAAAACGGTTTGGTCGTTGTGGGGGTGTCCGGCGGAACGTCGGCGAAGGTCGGTTGGAGGAGGAGTCCTCAGAGCGGTTCGTCGCCGTCGATTATTCGCTTGGCGCGCCGGGCGAGGTCCGGGACGCGGTGCTCCATGGCCGGGTACATCGGGTCGTCGCTGTTGCCTTCGAGGTACCGCCGGTAGAACATCTCGCCGAGCGCCGCGAGTTTGTACACCGCGAGCGACCGGTAGAATCGGTCGTGTTCGTACTCGATGCCGGTCTCCCGCTCGTAGCGCTCGACCAGTTCGCGGCGGGTCGAGTAGCCCTCCGACTCCATGAACGTGGCCGTCAGTTCCGGCGTGGCCGGGTCCGGGTCGTCGGGGTCGCGCCAGTACGACAGCATCCACCCGAGGTCGGCCAGCGGGTCGCCGAGGGTCGCCATCTCCCAGTCGAAGACGGCGGCGAGTTCCGGCGGCGTGCCCGGCGCGAACAGCACGTTGTCGAGTTTGTAGTCGCCGTGGACCAGCGCGTGTTCGTGGTCGGTCGGGCAGTTCTCCGCCAGCCAATCGCCGACCGACCGGAGTTCGGGCACCGTCCGCTCGTCGGCGGTCCGCTCAAAGGCCCAGTGGAGTTGCTTGGTCCAGCGCTCGACCTGTCGTTCGGTGTAGCCCGGCGGGTGGCCGAACTCGCCGAGTCCCACCTCCTCGTAGTCGAGCGCGTGAATCGCCGCGAGGGTGTCCACGAGTTCCTCGCCGACGCGTCGGCGGGCCTCGGGCGTCCCGAAGCGGTCGGGTTCCGCGTCCCGGAGAACGTCGCCCTCCACGCGCTCCATCACGTAGAAGTCGCTGCCGACCACCGAGTGGTCCTCGCAGGCCAGCACGGTCCCCGGCACCGGGACGTCGGTGTCCTGTAGGGCGTCCAGCACCCGGTACTCCCGCAACACGTCGTGGGCGGTCTCGGCCGTCTCGCCGGGCGGCGGTCGCCGGACGACGAGTTCCCTGTCGCCCCACGTCACGAACAGCGTCTCGTTGGAGTGGCCCTCCTCGTGGTGCCGGACGGTGTACGTCTCGGTCTCGCCCAACTGCTGGGCGAGATAGTCCCGGAGCGCGCTCCGGTCGACGAGTCGTTCGAAGTAGTCGCGTTCGCGGTCGCTCTCGGAGCGGTCTCCCCCGTCATCGCTCGCGGAGCGGTCTCGGTCGGTGTCGGTCGTGGAGTGGTCGCGTTCGTCACCTGTCATGAGTTCGTCCTGCGGTGGTCGGTCGGCGGTTCCGCGGCCCGCGCCGTGTTCTCGCGCGGCCCGGACGTTTCGTGTCGATTGTACGTACAACTCCGGTAAAGAACTTACGAGGGTAATAGAATCGGGGAAATATTTTTACATCGTTGTGGAGAGGTTGGAGTATGGAGTACGACGACCCCGAGCGAGGCCGAGCGGTGGCCGAGCGCGTGCGTGAGTTCGTCCGAGAGGAGGTGATTCCCGTCGAGCGCGAGTACCTCGGCGAGGGGCCGGTCCCCCGCGACGCCGTCCGCCAACTCCGCGAGACGGCGCGCGAGTACGACGTGTACGGCCCCCAGATACCCGAGGAGTACGGCGGTCTGGGGATGGGGTTCCGCGAGATGCTGCCCGTCTTCGAGGCGGCCGGGCGGAGCCTCCTCGGCGCGACGGCCATCCGCGCGAACGCGCCCGACGAGGGCAACATGCACACCCTCGAACTGGTCGGCACCGACGAACAGAAAGACGAGTGGCTCCGACCGCTGGCCGAGGGCGAGGCCCGGTCGGGATTCTCGATGACCGAACCCATGCAGGGCGCTGGGTCGGACCCGAAGATGATTCGCACGAGCGCCGAGAAGGACGGCGACGAGTGGGTCATCGACGGCCACAAGTGGTGGACAACGCAGGGGAGCGAGGCCGACGTGCTGCTGGTGATGGCCCGGACCGACGAGGACGCCCACCCGTATCAGGGCTGTTCCATCTTCCTCGTCCCCGCCGACACGCCGGGCGTCGAAATCGTGCGCGACATCCCGCACCTCGGCGGCGGTCTCACCGGCGCGAGCCACGCCGAAATTCGGTACGAGGACGTCCGCGTGCCGGAGGAGAACCTGCTCGGCGAGGAGAACGCCGGGTTCGCCATCGCCCAGCAGCGCCTCGGCCCGGCGCGCCTGACCCACTGCATGCGGTTCTCCGGGATGGCCGAGCGCGCCCTCGACGTGGCGAAGGCCTACGCCGAGGAGCGCCGCGCCTTCGACGGGACGCTCTCGGACAAGCAGGCGCTCCGGTTCGAAATCGCCGAGGCCGAGACCCGCCTCCACGCCGCCCGGTCGATGGTCCGCCACGCCGCCCGACAGATAGACGCGGGCAACGAGGCCCGCATCGAGGTGGCGATGAGCAAGACGTTCGCCGCGAACGTCACGCAGGACGCCATCGACACCGCGGTCCAGATATGCGGCGGCAACGGCATTGGCAAGGACCTGCCGCTTGCGGACTTCTACGAGAACGTGCGCCAGTTCCGCA
The DNA here is from genome assembly GCF_010747475.1 of Halorussus sp. MSC15.2. NCBI lineage: Archaea > Methanobacteriati > Methanobacteriota > Halobacteria > Halobacteriales > Haladaptataceae > Halorussus > Halorussus sp. MSC15.2. Next base: position 511,769 of record NZ_VSLZ01000003.1, read on the forward strand.
TCATCGACGGCGCGGACGAGGTCCACAAGCGGGTCATCGCGCGCGACGCCTTCGAGGACACCGACCCGAGCGAGGTCGAACACCTGCTCCGGTTCGGCGAGTGAGGTCGGCGAGACTGCGGGTTCGCTTCCGGTCGCCGCGGTCCCTCAGGGCGTCAGCACCGTCTTGATGCATCCGTCTCTCTTGTCCCGAAACGTCTCGTACATCTCCGGTCCCTTCTCCAGCGGTTCTCGGTGGGTGACGACGAATGAGGGGTCGATGTCGCCGTCCTCTATCTTCTCCAAGAGCGGGTCGAGATAGCGCTGGACGTGGGTCTGGCCGGTCTTCACGGTCAGGGCCTTGTTCATCAGCGGACCGACGGGAACGTTGTCCGCGTGTCCGAGGTAGACGCCGGGAACCGAGAGCGTCCCTCCCTTCCGACAGCACCTGATAGCCTGCCGGAGGACGTGCGGTCGGTCGGCCTCCAGATGCGCCTGCTGTTTCACCTCGTCCGCGACCCCCATGAGACCGGTGCCGTGGGCCTCCGTCCCGACCGCGTCGATGCACCTGTCCGGACCACGGCCCCCGGTCATCGCCATCAGGCGGTCGTAGACGTCCTCGTCCTCGAAGTCGATGGTCTCGGCGTCCCCGTGTTCTCGCGCCATCTGCAGTCGCTCGGTCACTCTGTCGATGGCAATCACGCGGCCGGCACCGAGCATCCACGCGCTCTGGACGGCGAACTGTCCGACCGGACCGCAACCCCAGACCGCGACCGTGTCGTCCGCCTCGATGTCGGCGTTCTCGGCGGCCATGTACCCCGTCGGGAAGACGTCCGAGAGCAGGAGGACCTGTTCGTCGGACAGGTCCGAGTCCACCTTGACCGGGCCGACGTCGGCGAACGGCACCCGCAGGTACTCCGCCTGTCCGCCGGCGTAGCCGCCCATCATGTGCGAGTAGCCGAACAGACCGGCGGGCGACTGGCCCATCATCTCGCGGGCTATCTCCTCGTTCGGGTTCGAGTTGTCACACAGCGAGTAGAGTTCCTCCTCGCAGAACCAACAGGAGCCACAGCTAATCGTGAAGGGCACGACAACGCGGTCGCCCTCCTCCAGGTTCTCGACGGCGCTCCCGACTTCGACGACCTCGCCCATCGGTTCGTGGCCCAACACGTCGCCCTCCCGCATCGTCGGCACGTACCCGTCGTAGAGGTGGAGGTCCGACCCGCAGATTGCGGTGGCGGTTATCTCGATTATCGCGTCCCGGGGATTGACGATTTCGGGGTCGGGAACGTTCTCGACGCGGACGTCCTCCTTCCCGTGCCACGTGAGCGCCCTCATCGGTCCCCCTCCCGCCGCTCGCGCCCGCCGGTTCCCGCGACGGGATTCGTCGTGCGGAGGGACTCGGTCTCGCCGTCTGCTCGTCGCGGTGCGGACCTCGTCGTTCGTAATAGCAGGGCGTCTGTCATGGTGAATCGCGTTCACAATCGACACAAACGGTCCATTAAAGATGGTGGCTGGTCTCCGAGGCGACGCGATGTCGTCACGCGGCTCCGGCCGGCAACGTCGCCTCAGTCGAGCGAATCACGAACGCCGACGATGTCGAGAATTTCGCGGAGGTCGTCCACCCGGTAATCGACCGCCGGACCGTCCTCGGCCCCGTAGGCGACGGTCGCAAGTCCGACGTCCTTCGCGCCCGCCACGTCGTGCTCGTACCGGTCGCCTATCATGAGCGCCTCGTCCGCCGCGACGTCGGCCTCCCGCAGGGCGGTCTCGAACATCCGGCGTCGGGCTTGGTTCGCCCGACCATCTCGGAGGTCGTAATCGAGTCGAACCGGTCGCGGACGCCGAACGTCTCCAGAATCCGCAGTCCCTCCTCGGTGTCCACGTCGCTGACGACGCCGACGTGGCGGTCGCTGTCGGCCAGTCGCTCGATTGCCTCGACCGCACCGGGTTCGGGCCGCAGGGTCTCGGTCGTCACCGCCTCGAAGAGCGGGAGCCACTCGTCTTCGGGCACCGCCTCGCCGACGATTTCGGCCACGGCGCGGTCGTAGCCGGTCCGCGCAGACCGGAACTCCGTCCCCTCGCGCTCCCGGAAGTACGACCCGACCGCGGCCCGCCACGTCGCTATCGCGTCCTCGTGAGCCTGCGAACGAGAGTTCGTAGGGCCGTGTCCTGCGGCGTCGTCGTGAGCCTGCGAACGAGGGTTCGTAGGGCCGTGTCCTCCGGCGTCGTCGTGAGCCTGCGAACGAGGGTTCGTAGGGCCGTGTCCTCCGGCGTCGTCGTGAGCCTGCGAACGAGGGTTCGTAGGGCCGTGTCCTCCGGCGTCGTCGGGCGAGCGCTCGGGGACGTACTCCTCGACCAGTCTCTCGACGAACGCCTCGTGGGCGCGCCGGACGGACTCGGGGTCGAGAATGACGCCGCCGATGTCCCAGAACACCGCCCGGTAGTCCGCCGTCGGTTCGTCGCCCGACACGGTCAGCTCTCCTCGTCCTCGACCAACTTGAACTTCTGGACCTTCCCGCTCGCGGTCCGGGGCAACTCCTCGACGAACTCGACCTCGCGGGGGTGTTTGTACTCCGCGAGGTTGTCCAGACAGAACTGCTTGAGTTCCTCCGGGGTCACGTCTGTCTCCGGTGTGGGAACGACGAACGCCTTGACGGTCTCGCCCCGGCGCTCGTCCGGGATGCCGACCACGGCGGCGTCGGCCACCCCCTCGTGCTCGAAGAGCAGTTCCTCGACCTCACTGGGGTAGACGTTGTACCCCGCCGTGTTTATCATGTGCTTCTTCCGGTCGATGATTTCGTAGTAGTTGTCGGCGTCGCGCCGCGCGACGTCGCCGGTCCGGAAGTAGCCCGACTCGGTGAACGCTTGTTCGCTCGCCTCGGGCAGGTCGTGGTACCCCTTCATCACCTGCGGCCCGCGGACCAGCAGTTCGCCCTCCTCGCCCGGCGGCACCTCCTCGCCGCTCTCGTCCACTATCTTGCAGTCGGTCATCCGGAGCGGTTGTCCGATGGTCCCGAGTTTGTGGCCGAACGTCGTCCCCGCGCCGGTGTGGGTCGCCGCCGTCGTCTCGGTGAGACCGTACCCCTCCCACGTGTCCACGCCCGCGACCGACTCGAACTCCTCTTGGACCGCGACCGGCATCTTCGCGCCGCCCTGTCCGGTCTCGCGCAGACTCGACAGGTCGTACTCCCCGAACGCCTCGTGGTTGACGAGGTCCACGTACATCGCCGCGACGCCGATGAACCCCGTGATACCTTCCTCCTCGATGGTCCGCATGGCGTCCTCGGCGTCCCACCGCGAGGGGTCGCGGACGTAGACCGCGCCGCCCCGAATCAGCGTCTGCCACGTCGAGTGGACGAAGCCGGTGATGTGGTACAGCGGCAGGACCGCGAGACTGCGGTCCTCGTCCGGTTCCACGTCTACCAGTTCGAACCCGGAGAACGCCTGCGCGCGGAGGTTGCGGTGCGTGAGCAGGACGCCTTTGGGCTGGCCGGTCGTCCCGCTGGTGTACGGTTGGAGCGCCACGTCCTCGCTCTCGCGTTCGACGGTGGTCGGGTCGCCGTCCACCTCCGGGAAGGGCACGTCTCCCTCGGGGACCGCGTCGGGGCCGCCCACCGTGACGACGGTCGGACTGCGGTCGGTCTCCCGGAGGGCCTCGGTCAGGTGTTCGCGGAGCGCGGCGTGGGTGACGACGACCGAGGCCTCGGTGTCGCGGAGTTGGTGGCCGATTTCGCGGGCCTTGTACTGGGGGTTCATCGGGGACGCCACCGCCCCGGCCTTCAGGGTCCCGAGGGTGGCCACGACGTACTCCGGGCAGTTCGGTAGGTACAGCAGGACCCGGTCGTCGGGTCCGGCCCCGAGTTCGCGCAATCCGCCGGCGAACCGCGCCGAGCGGTCCCGTAGCTGCCGGTGAGTGATTTCGGTGCCGTGCATTTCGAGCGCGAGGTCGTCGGCGTGGCGCTCCGCCGTCTCGTCGTGCAGTCGCGCGACGTTGCCCGAACGCGCGTCCTCGCCGAACGCGGACTTGTCCATGGGACATAATGACTAGCATCGTAGATTAAGATAACGATTGCAAACACCACCCCATATTTATTAACAGCGGGCGAGAATCGTGGCACGTAGTTAACAATGGTAATAACAACCAACTCCGCGGAGGGTCGCGCATGAGAGACCAGTTCGGCGTCGCCGACGACACAGTCATTGTCACGGGCGCGTCGAGCGGCATCGGGCGGACCATCGCCGAGCGGTTCGCCGACGACGGCGCGAACGTCGTCGTCTGCTCGCGCGAACTGGAGAACGTCGAACCGGTCGCGGAGGGCATCGAGGACAGCGACCGCGAGGGAAGCGCGCTCGCGGTCGAGTGCGACGTGACCGACCGCGACGCGGTCGAGGCGCTGGTAGACGCCACCGTCGAGAAGTTCGGCGGCATCGACGTGTTGGTCAACAACGCCGGGGCGAGTTTCATGGCCCCGTTCGAGGACATCAGCGAGAACGGGTGGGAGACCATCGTGGACATCAACCTCCACGGGACCTTCCACTGCACGCAGGTCGCGGGCGAGCGCATGCGCGAGGACGGCGGCGGCGCGGTCATCAACCTCGCCAGCGTCGCGGGCCAGAAGGGGTCGCCACACATGAGCCACTACGGCGCGGCGAAGGCAGGCGTCATCAACCTCACCTCGACGCTGTCGTTCGAATGGGCGAGCGACGACGTACGGGTCAACTGCATCGCGCCCGGGTTCGTCGCCACGCCGGGCGTCGAGAGTCAGATGGGCGTCAGCGCCGACGACCTCGACCGCGACGAGGTCGAGCGCCGCATCGGCACTACCGAGGAGATAGCCGACATCGCCCAGTTCCTCGCCAGCGACGCCGCCTCCTACGTCGTGGGCGAGACCATCACCGCGGCCGGGGTCCCGCGCATCATGGAGACGCCCGACGTGTAACTCCGAGGGTTCGTCGTTTCGTTTTCAGCGTAGTCACTCCCGCTCCGGTGTAGTCGTCGCCGACGCGGGAACCGGCGGCCGAAATCTGTTATATAAATATTTCCCACAGTTGCGTCGCGGACAACTGGGGGGGCGCTTTATACGACGGACCGGGTCCACGTTCCGACGAGAACACGATGAACCGGAAGCAGAACCACAGCGAACCCCGCGCCGCGGTTCCGATGCGCGACGGGGTCTCGCCGGAACGGTATCGGCAGCAGGTAACCGTCGCTCACGGGCGGGGGTCGGAGTGAAGGGCGTCTTCTCGAAGACCGCCCGGTTCGTCACCGAGCACAACCGGGTCGTGGTCCTCGTCATGCTGTTGCTGACGGCCGGAGTGGGTGCCGGTGTCACCCAACTGCAGCTTTCGAGCGAGACCGGCGGAAGCGACGCCGTCGGCGACACGACGGTCGCACAGAAGTACGATTACATCCAGAAACACTACGCCGGGGGAAACGAGAGTAACGCGACCCCGGCGGCGGTCTACGTCCGCGACGACGACGGCAACGTCCTCTCGAAGGCGTCGCTACTCGACTCGCTCCGGTACCAGCGAACCGTCCTGAAAAACGAGACGGTCGCCGGAGCGCTCCCCGAGGACGGCGGCGTCCTCGGCGTCTCGAACCTCGTGGCCAAGCGAGCGGCCGGGGACCCCGACGCCTCGCTCGACGAGCAGATTTCGGCGCTCGAATCGGCGAGCGAGAGCGACGTTCGGACGCACCTCCAGCAGACGCTCTCGGAGGGGTCGGCCGCCCTCCGACTGCTGCCGAACGACTACGAACCCGGCACCGCGAGCGCGACGAGTCGCCGGATGGTCTTCCGGTTCCGGACCGCGCCCGAGAGGTCCGGCGGGCAGACGCAGGGACGACCCGAAACTCGCGCGCTCTACGAGCAGGCGACCGAGACGCCGAATCACTTCACCATCGGCGCGCACGCCCGGAGCGTCTCGAACCAGCAGTTCCAGCAGGACACGTTCGAGTTGATACTCCCCGTCGCGCTGGTGGCGATTCTCGGCGTCCTCGCGTTCTCGTACCGCGACATCGTCGACGTCGTCGTCGGGTTCACCGGGGTCGTCCTCTCGGTCCTCTGGATGTTCGGCATCCTCGGTTGGCTGAAGATTCCGGCCGGAATCACGCTCATCATCGGTCCCGTCCTCATCGTGGGACTGAGCGTCGATTACGGACTCCACGTCTTCATGCGTTACCGCGAGGAGCGCGGCGAAGACGAGGGCATCCGCGAACCGATGGCACGGTCGCTGTCGGCGGTCGCCGTCGCCGTCGGACTCGTCACGGTGACCACCGCGGTCGGCTTCATGTCGAACGTCACGAACGAGTTCACCGTCATCCGCGACCTGTCGGTCGGCATCACGCTCGGCGTCGTCTCGGCGTTCGTCATCTTCGTGACCATCGTCCCGGCGCTGAAGGTGAGCGTGGACGGTCTCCTCGAACGGGTCGGTCTCGACCGACGCAAGCAGTCGCTCGGGAAGACCCGACTGCTCGAACCGGTTCTGGCGAGCGGTGCCGACCTCGCGCGGAGGGCCGCGCCGGTCGTCGTCGTAGTCGCGCTGGTGGCCGGCGCGGCGGGCGGTCTCGCGTGGACCGACCTCGACCGCAAGACGTTCCAGCAGGACGACGGCGAAATCGCCGAGTGGAAGCAGAACCTCCCCGGCCCGCTGGCGTGGGAGGTCACCGACTACGACCGAAACAGCCGGTTCGTGGACGCGCACTACCGGTCGGCCGACGAGAGCGAGCGCCGCGAGTCGCAGGTACTCGTCGAGGGCGACGTGACCGACCCGGAGACGCTCGAACGCCTCCGGGACGGCCGCGAGCGCGCCGCCGAGAGCGACGTCGTCTTCCGGCAGTCCGGGTCCGTACCCCTCGTCAGTCCCGTCACCGTGATGGAGTCGGTGGCCGCGCGAGACGAGGCGTTCGCCGAGACGTTCCGCGAGACCGATACGGACGGCGACGGCGTCCCCGACCGGAACCTCGAATCGGTGTACGACGCGCTCTACGACGCGGCCCCCGAGGAGGCGAGTCGGGTTATCGAGCGGACCGACGGCGAGTACCGGTCGCTCAGGATGGTCGTGCCGATTCGACCCGACGCCCGCTACGAAGACCAGAAGACCGAGATGCGGGCCATCGCGGCCGCGGTCGAGGACCGCGGCGAGTCCGTCGGCGCGACCGCCGTCGGGTCGGCGACCGTCAGCGCGGCCGAGTCGGCCCAGACGGCCGAGAGCATCCTGACCACGCTCGTCGTCGCGCTCGGCGCGGTGTTCGTCATGCTGATGCTGGTCTACCGAATCGCCGAGGGGAGCGCCTCGCTCGGCGCTATCACGGTGGTTCCCATCGCGCTCGTCACCGCACTCGTAATCGGCGGGATGCACCTCCTCGCCGTCCCGCTGACGCTGCTCACGTCGCTGCTGATGAGCCTCGTCATCGGACTCGGCATCGACTACAACATCCACGTCAGCGACCGGTTCGCGCACGAACTCGACCGCGGCCGCGACGCCTACGGCGCGCTCCGGGAGGCGGTCACCGGGACGGGCGGCGCGCTGCTCGGCAGCACGCTCACTTCGACCGGCGCGTTCAGCGCGCTGCTGCTGTCGCCGTCGCCTTCGCTCCGGAGTTTCGGGACGCTAGTCGTCCTCGCGCTGACGCTGTCGTTCGTCGTGAGCATCTTCGTCCTGCCGAGTCTGCTGTTCGTCTGGACGCGCTACGTCCGCTCGACTCCGAACACGGAGCCGGCGGGTCCCACGCCCGCGGGACAGCAGGACTGACCGCGAACGACGACCGCTCGCCGTTCGCCCGCTTCGGCCCTCCTCCGTTCCCCACTGTGTCATCCTCCGCAGTCGCCACGGCTATGCCGCGTCGGCTGTCCGATGACGGTCAGCCCCGCGTCACTCGGTCAGTTCTGGAACGTCACCGTGTCGGAGGCGGTCCGCCCGCGCGAGTCGGTGACCTCCAGTTTGACGGTGTACTGGTAGCCGCTGGCGAACTGTTCGGTGAACGTCGGTCCGTCGGCGTACTTGCCGAAATCGTCCTCGGGGATACCGTCGTTGCGGTAGTACCACGTGTAGCTCTCGATTGACCCGCGGGGTGCCGACGAGTACCGACCGATGAACGTTCGAATGTCCGGGTCGCCGGTGGCCGGTTCCTCCTCGATGCGGGCTATCGGCGTGACTACGGGACGGGCGAAGAAATCGACGACCGCCGAGTCGGTGTTGCCGTCGGCGTCGGTGACCTCCAACTTGACCGAGTAGGGGTAGTTCGCCCAACTCTCGGTGAAACTCGGTCCGCTGGCGTACTCGCCGTATCCGCCCCCGACCGACTCGTTGTTTCGGAAGTACCACGTGTAGCTCTGGACGTCTCCGGACGAACTGCTCCCGTCGAACGTAACGTTCTCGCCCTCTTCGGGCGGGAGCGCGTCCGCTTCGATGACTGCGGTCGGCCCGGCGGCCGCGACGTCGCCGGTCGCTACTACCGACCCGGCGAGACCCAGTCCGGCGGCACCGACCGTCTTCAGCGCCGTTCGGCGCGAGCAAGACCCCTCAGCGTCGACGGATTCGTCTGCGTCGGTCATGTTCCATCCTAATATACAACACATAGGAATACAAACTTTTCTCCTAAAATATTTGTACTAAAGTAGGTGGTCTACCTCTGCGCGCCCTGCCTCCTCGGGGTCCCCCGGTTCGGCGCTCGTGGGACTGCTCGGTCGGGTATCCCCTCTCATAGCTCGAACACCTCCGCACGCCGGTCGGTCTCCGTACCGTAGTCGGCGTCGGCGACGGACTCCGGAATCGTGGCGTCGGTCGCGTCGCCGTAGCGCGATTCGAGACCGGCGCGAACCGCCTCTCGGACGCAGGCCCGCGCGCAGGCCCCGACTTCGGTGGCGCTCCCGGAGAACGTGGTTTCCTCGCCCGCGGGGTCGCAGGCCGCGATTACGGCGTCGCTCGTCGTCCCCGGAAAGCCGGTCTCGGCGAGCAGCGTCGCGGTCTTGGTCTCGACGGCGACCGCGAGCAGGTTGGGGAGCGCGCCCGGCGCGAGCGCCCGGTCGGTGCCGACGACGACGTTGACCGTGCCGATTTCGGGGTCGGAGTCGGGGGCGGAACCGAGGTCGGTCGCATCCGAATCGGGGTCCGACGTTCGACTCCCGCCGGGGTCCATCGGGAGCGCGGCCGGATTGGAGACCCCCGCGGTCGCCACCGCCGAGACCGGCCCGCACCGCGCGCCGCGGGCGTGGCGCAACTCGACGCCCGTCAGGAGCGCGGGACCCGGGTCGTCGAACCCCGCTGCACGCCTGCGCTCGGCGAGGTAGGCGTCGAGGTCGGTCCGGTCGAACCCCTCGGGCACCGAGACGTTGTATGCCGCGTCGGCCCGCCACTCCCCGCCGTCCCACCCGGTCGAGAGCCAGCGCGCGCCCTCGCGGCCGACTCGGAGGACGGCCTCGCGGGTCTCAGTCTCGAACATCCGCCAGCACCTCCAGCAGGCGGTCGTTCTCGTCGGGCGTCCGGACCGCGACCCTGACGTGCGAGTCCAGTCCCCGGAACGTGGTCGCGTCCCGGACCGCGACCCCTCGCTCGCGCGCCGCCGCGACGAGTTCCGCGGGCGACTGCTCGCCGCTCCCCGGACCGCCTCCGCGGAGGTCCAGCAGGAGGAAGGGTGCCGACGAAGCCGACAGCGGCGGCCCGTCGGGGGCGTAGACGCCGAAGTCGTCGCGGAGCGCGTCGGCCATCCGGGCGCGCTCCCGGCGGACGCGCTCGCGGGTCTCGGCGACGAACGCCGACCGCCCCAGACAGTGCGCGCCGACGCGGGCCGCGGGCGTCCCGAGGCTCCACGCCCGCCGGGCGGTGGCGAGGTCGTCGCCGAGGTCGCCGGTCGCCGCCGCGAACCCCGCCCGGAGACCCGGCAGGCCGAAGAGTTTGGTCAGCGAGCGCGCGACGACGACGCCGTCGCTGCCCGCGAGCGAGGGCCGGTCGGTGAACCCGAGGAACGCCTCGTCGGCGACGAGCAGGGCGTCGGCCTCCCGGCACCGCACCGCGAACTCGCGGAGCGCGTCCGGGTCGTAGGCGTCGCCGGTCGGGTTGTTGGGGTTGCAGACCACGGCCGCGGCGTGGTCGGCGGGGTCGGCGTCGAGCAGTTCGTCGTGAGGGACGAACTCGGGGTCTCCGCCCTGCAGGCGAATCTCGCGGGCGTACTCGCCGAAGCTCGGGTACGGGACCAGCACGGAGTCGCCGGGCGAGACGCGGGCGGCGAACGCGAGTCGGAGCGCGGCGAGACCGCCCGGCGTGGGGACGACGTCGCCGGGGTCGCAGTCCGCGAAGTCGGCCGCGGCTTCCCGGAACTCGGGGTAGTCGTCGTTCGGGTACGACCGCGCGGCGCCGAGCGCGTCGGCGTAGACCTCGGCGACACCCTCGGGCGTGTGGGGGTTGGTGTTCGCGCTGAACTCCAGCAGGTCCGGGTCGTCGCTCCCGCCGTGGGGCACGCGGTCGGTCTCCCGGACGCTATCGGGGTGCATCGCCGGTCTCCGGGTCGGTCGGGTCGGCCTCGCCGTCCAGCAGGTGGTCGTACACCGACTGAATCCGGTCGCGGACGCGGGCCATCTCGATTCCCTCGCGGTCGGCGAGCGCCAGCGCGCCGCCCATGCCGACGCCCTCCTTGGCCTCTCCGGCGACGTACCGCGCCATCGCGGGGGAGTCTGCCGCCTCGAACCCGGGGTCGGTGACGGTCAGGTCGAGGTCGAAATCGACCGCCGCGGCCCGGAGGTCGGCGGCCGGGTCGTCGGCGACGAACTGCGTCGTGGCCAGCGAGAGGGGCGCGTCGAGTCCGGCGTGGCGCGCCAGCGCCGCGACAGCGACCATCTGGGTGCCCCCGGCGAGCGTGACGCGGGTGCCCGACCGGGCGGCCCCGACGACGAATCCGGCGGCGCTGGCCTGCACGGGGTCGCCCGCGCGACGGACCGCGAGGCGCGGGTCGCCCGCGGCGTCGCCCGGTTCGAGTCCGCTCGCGTCGAGCGCCTCGGCGACGACCTCGCGCTTCTGGTCCACGGGGTTGTCCGGGAGCGACGACGAGACGCCGAACTCCTCGCCCAGCGCGGTCAGCACACCGAGCGCGGTGGTGGTGCCGCCGGGAATCGTCTCGGCGACAAGCACCTCCTCGTCCGGAATCCGGCGACCGAACTCCCGGGCGGCGGCGAAGGCCCCGGGCGCTGTCGAGACGGGGTCGGACGCCCGAACGTCCTCGCCGGGTCGCGCGCCGACCGTGACCGTGGGCGCGGCGGTGGGTTCGGCGAGTCCGGCGTCCACGACCGTCGTCTCGAAGTCCGCGAGTTCGCGGACCGCGCGGGTCGCGACCGCCGGGGTCGGGCACCCCGAGGGACTGACGGGGACGACCGGCGAGCGGACCGGTTCGCCGTACTCCAGTATCTCGGCGTCGGCGCTCGGCGTGTGGACCATCACCTCGGGGTCGGCCCCCGCGGCGCTCAGTCCGTCGATTTCGGCGGTCCGGGTCGTCCCGGCGAACAGCACCAGTCTCGTCGGAGAGTTTCCGTTCTCGCTCATAGCAACTCCTCCGCGAGGTCGGCGTCAGACAGTCGATTCACGTTCACGGCCAGTCGTGCGTCGTAGGTCTCGTACATGGTTTCGGTTTCGGTGTCTGGTTCGGCGACGACGTTGACGCCGGTCGGCGCGAGTTCCCGGCCCTCGCGCTCGAACGTCGTGTCGATGCTCGCGCCGAGCGCGCGCTTGAGCGCGGCCGGGACGCAGACGGTCAGCGACCCCTCGGAATGGCTCCGGAGGACCGCGTTCACGGCGTCGGCGTCGAGCAGCGGCAGGTCGGCGGCCGCGGTCAGGACCGGCGGTTCGACCGCGTCGAGCGCGGTCTGCAAGTCCGCGACGTACCCCTCGCCGGGCGTCTCGATGGCGGACAGCGAGTCGCGGTTTTCGGCGAACTCGCGGGTCTCGGGCGCGTGGGGGGAGACGACCGCGTGGACGGTCTCGGCGTCGCTCTCGGCGAGGGCGTCGGCGACCCGGGCGACCATCGGCCGCCCGCCGACCTCGAACAGCGGTTTCTCGGTCGGGGCGTCGAGTCTGGTTCCGCGTCCGCCGCACATCACGAGAGCGTCCACGCGACCACCCCCAGATGGAGACCCGCGATGCGGGCGAGTTCGTTCGTCGCGCCGAACACGTCGCCGTTGACGCCGCCGAGGTTCGCTCGCGACCAGCGCAGGAGCGCCAGCGCGACGCCGACTGCCCCGCCGAGGGCGGCGGCCGAGGCGGCGACGAGACCGGCGGCGGACGTGCCGAGAGTCGCGGCGCGGACGCCGACGACAGGCACGGCAGATGCGCCGATGGCCGCGCCCGGAGCGTCAAGGGCCGCGAGGAGGACGCCGAGACCGACGACCGGAACCGCGACCGCGGCCGGAGCGACCAGCGCAGACGGGTCGTTGTCGGTGAACGCCGACCCGAGTCCCTCGAACGCGGGGTCGCCGAGGCAGGCCAGCGCGGCCATCCCGAACTTCGCGCCGACCTCCGCGGCGACGACCACCGTCACGGCCGCCGCGACGGGGAGTCGGGCGAGCGCGAGCGCGGCGAGCGCGAGTCCGACGACGACGAGACCGAGCGCCAGCACCGCGCCGACGCCGACCTCGGTGTCCTTCAGCACCGCGCGGCGCGCGTCCGGGTCGCCGTGGACCGCCGCGGCGTCGCCGAGGTCGGCCACCCCGTCGGCGTGGTTGACGCCGGTGACGGCGTAGAGCGCGAGCAGGTAGCCGAACGCGGCGGTCGGGTCGGGAACGGGTCCGAGTCCGGACAGGAGGAACGGCGTCGCGGCCAGCGCGCCCACGACCCATCCGGCCAGCGGGAACGCCGCGGGGGTCTCGCTGAACGCGGTCCACGCCGCCTCGCTCCGGCCGGTCGGAATCCGGGTGAGGAAGCCCAGCGCGCCCTTCGTCGCGGTCAGGCGGCGGCCGACGAACTCGCGGGTCCGACTCGCGACTGCGGTCAGAGCCACGCGACCACCTCCGGCAGAAGCACGCTGGAGACCCCCGCGAGGAGTCCGGCGAACAGGAAGGCCAAGACGCCCGCGACCGAGACGACGCGAATCGCGGCCCGCGAGGTTTCGACCGAGGGCAGAGCGCCGCCGGGGTTCAGCACGTAGACGCCCGGCTTTTCGAGGCGCGAGTCCACGACCGCCGCCAGCGTCGCCATCGGCCACCCGGAGTTGGGCGAGGGCGGAGCGTCGGCCCACCGGCGGGCGGCGAGGAGCGAGGCGGGGAGCGACGCCGCGAGCGCGAGCAGGACCGCACTCGCGCGTGCGGGAACCCACATCACAACATCGTCGAGGCGGGCGCTCGCGGTCCCGTGAGGCTTGGCGGGGTAGCCCAGCATCGAGTCGAGGGTGTTGACCGCCTTCACCCACGCGGCGGCCGCGGCCCCGGCAGCCAGCGAGAACGGGGCGAACAGGGCGAACGCCAGCAGCGGGGCCACCGCGCCGTCGGCGAGGTTCTCGGCCGCGCTCTCGACCGCGGCGCTCCGGACCTCGCCCGCCGAGAGGTCGGCGGCGTCCCGGCCCGCCAACCACTCCAAGCGCTCGCGGGCGGTCGGCAGGTCGGCGTCGGTCGCGGCGACAACCTCGGCGGCCTTCGACGAGAGCATCCGGAGACTCGTCGCGGCGAAGACGGCGAGTCCGGCCGCGGCGACGCCGAGGGCGGGGTGGAGGCGAGTCGCCAGTCCGGCCGCCAGCGCGACCGCCGCGGCCGCGAACAGCGGGAGCGCGACCGCCACGGCGAGACGACCGCTCCCGGGTGCGACCACTCGCGGTCGAAGCGAGCGACCAGCGACCCGAACCACGCGACGGGGTGGAGTCGCCGTGCCGGTTCCGCGACGGCGGCGTCGAGGGCGAGCGCGAACGCGACCGCGGCGGCCGGCGGGAGACCAGCGGCGGCCGCCCCGACCGAGACGCCGCCGGGCGGGTTCATCGCCGACCCTCCAGCCAGTCGGGGAACGCGGTCAGAGGCACGTCCGCGAGGTGGAGCGCCTCGCCGCCGCAGTCCGCGATACCGCCGTCTGTCCGGGGGTCGTCGCCGACGTGGACGAGGTCGGCGACCGGGACGCCGAGGCGGTCGGCGCAGGTCTCGAAGGCCCGCGGGTCGGGCTTGCGCCACCCGCAGGCGACGCTGGTGACGATAGCGTCGAACGCGTCGCGGTCGAGGTCGGAACGAATCAGCGCCGTGCGCGCGAGTTGGGGCACCGCGCAGTTCGAGAGGATTCCCACCGGCCCGCGCTCGCTCGCGGCCTCGACCGCCTCGACCGCGCCCTCGCGCGTCTCGACCGCGGGGTCGAACGCCGAGACGACCGCCCGGCGTGCGGCGTTGGCGGGCGCATCGACATCCCGACTCCCGAGCGCGGCGCTGACGTGGGCCGGAAGCGGGACCTCTGCGCCCTCGGGCGCGTCGACGTGCATCTCGCGGTAGGCCCGGTCCCAGTCGTCGGGGACCGCCACGCCGCGCTCGCGGAGTTCCGCGCCCACGGCCTCGGCGGGGTCGGCGGGGCGCTCGGCCTCGACGAGCGTTCCGAACAGGTCGAACGATACTGCCACTACGTCGTGATTAGTGCAAGCGGACTTGAATCGGTCGGACCGAGGTGAGTTTTGGGGTCACACTTCGCCAACCACTTCGGCGCGCGCTGGCGGGTCGCTCTCGTGCGACCTGCCAACCGCGCGAGGGACCAGGACCGCAAGAGGTTGGGGGGTGCGAGGCCCGCGGTTGTGGTGCGGTAGACTCCTCGGTTCAAGCCTGACTCTAGCTTCTTCCGGTAATCAGCCACACTGCAACCATCCTCAGAAACTTCCTCGTTTAGTAACCACTACAAACTCGTCCACCGAAAATTCACCCCTCAAGTCCGGACCGAACTTCGCGTTCAGCGCCTCCAACTTCGCCGCCGCACTCCCGGAGCGGCCCTCACCCGGCGGTTTTAGACCGGGTTGTCCCTCGGAATCGGGAGTGCCGACGACCACACTGGCGACCATCCCGAACGGTTCGTGGGGCGTGCAGTAGTAGTCGTAGACGCCCGGCGTCTCGAAGGTGTGGGATGCCGACGCGCCGTCCTTGGTGATGACGCCGGTGTCCCACGGGTCGGCGTCCTCGGGGATGCGCCGCGGGTAGTCGGTGGCCGGCGCGTAGGCCGTCGCGGAGTGGTTCGCCGAGACGTTGGTCCACGTGACGGTGCCGCCGACCTCGACGCTGACGATTTCGGGCGCGAAGCGGTTGGTGCCGTCCGGTCCCATCTCGACCTCGGCGCTCTCGGTCACTTCGGGGAGGGTGTAGTCTACGGTGGTCTGCTGGTCGTTCTCGCTGCCCTCGGAGAGGACGCCCGCGCATCCAGCCAGCGCGGTGACGGTGGTGGTCGCGCTGGCGGCCGTCGCGCTCCGGAGGAACTGTCGGCGCTTCGAGTCGGTCATCTGTCCGGAATTCGGAACTGGGACGTAGATAGCTTGCGCCCCCATTCTCGAATATATTTATAATTTATATTAAGCTATTTTTATTATGTGCTAATTAAATAATTAGCTCGTAGTATGGAGAACAAAAAAAGACGCCCACGAATCTGATGGGTTCGAACGTAAGCGGCGGACGTTCCTTCAGACCGTCGCGGCGAGTAGCTTCGTTTCAGTCGGCCTCGGAAACGCGACGGCGGCCGACTCCGAGATGTCCGTAGACGACCTTCTGGTCTCGTTCGACCAGATGGACGCCGAGAGCCAGAGACTGTTCCGTCGCGCTCTGAAGCGCGACGAGGTAGAGGTCGAGTCGCTCCCGCAGGCACTACGGGACTACCCCTTCGTGGCGTATCGTGGTGACGTGTACTCTACCGGCGCGCAACACGTCAGAGACCAGCCGACCGAGACCATCGAACCCGAGGCCGTCGAAGCGGTTCCGGACGACGCGTCGGCCACCGACGCGGCCGACCTCCCGGCCGAAGCACGACGGACGTTCGAGAACGCGCGCTCGAACGGACAAGTCGAAGCAGCGGGTGGCCTCCCGAGCGACCTCTCGTTCGTGGAGTACGTCCGCTTCGGCGACACCGTCTACGAGACGAACTTCGTCCACCGCGAGGGCGACCAGTCAATCGTGTTGGCTCCGAGCGTGGTCGAGAACTTCGGAGGTGAGAACTGATGACGGACGTGACTATCTACCTCTCGCAGAAGGCGTACAACAAACTCGGGACGGAGCCGCTCGACATCGCGTACAACTATCTCGAACACGCGTTCAACGACCTCAGTACCAGTTACACTCTCGAAAAGGGCGGCACCTTCTTCGACGCGACGTACGACTACAACGGTGACGGGACCACCGGAAGCGACACCTGCGTCGACCTCGACGACTTCGGGGCGTTCGTGAGCGACCAGTCCGACAGCGGGAGCAAGGCGAACCACGTCCTCACGTACGGCGACTGGACGTGCAATCCCGCGAGCGACGGTTACCTCTCGTGGTCATCGGACGCCGAGGACGTCGCCCAACTCAGCAAGGACCCCGTCGACTCTCACGAAGACACGACGACGGGCGCACACGCGATTACCGGCGTCCTCCACGAGGTCGGACACAGCCTTCTCGTCCCCGAGTCCGAGATGCAGACCGGCGACTCCCACAAGACAGGGTCGAACCGCCTCGAATTCTACTCGGGGCTGAACTTCACCGGGTACTACGTCACGCCGATGCTGACGAACTACGACAGACAGTTCGTCGGCGAGGACAACGAGTGTGGCGAACACATCGACGACCCCGAAGACGGTGACGCAATCTACCTCGAACACCTCTACTCGAACTGCTTCGACAAGCACACGGAGTAAGAGTCGGTCTCCGTCGATTCGGCGACCGACCGTCGCAGGTCAGGACTCGAACCTACGAGATGGGTCGCAGCCTGACCCTCACAAAACTTATTACGAATATACTCCGTAATTAATACAATGACTGACACGACGAGGCGGTCCTTCGTCGCTGCGACCGGCGCGATAATCGCGGGTTCGCTGGCCGGTTGCACGAGCGTCACTTCCAGCGGTGGCGGTCCGGACGAAACGACTGTGGACACGACCGACGTGTCGCAGACTGCGACGACGGACGACGAACCGTCGTCGGACGCGACCACGACCGGCGACGGGGGCGACTCGCGAACGACTCGGAGCGGCGCTCACCCAGGGAAGCTGTCGATTTTGAACGACACCGACGAGCGCAAATCGTTTGTCGTGACCATCATGAACGAGAACACCGGTGACCGCCGGACGTTAGACGTGACGGTCTCAGCCGGGAAACAGCACGAGATTCCGGACGCCTACCCCATCGTCGAAGAAGGCACCGTAGTTCACAGGACGACCATCGAATCCGACGGAAAACTGGTCGGCGAACGCGATGTGCGGGTGTTCGACTACCACAAGGTCCACGACGTGACCGCGACGGTCACCGAGTCCGGCGTCGAGTGGACCACGGTGGTCCACTGACGCGACTCACTCCACACTGATGATATTCGATTCGAGGTCACGCGGGAAGTAAGTCAGCCAGTCCACGCCGTCCTCCGTGATGGCGATGGTGTCGGAGTGGCGGTAGCCGTACTCGTCGGTGTAGATGCCGGGTTCGATGGTGTAGATGTGGCCCGGTTCCATCTCGGCGTCGCCCTCGTCGCGGCCCTCGCGCTTCTCGCAGTGGTCGGTCCACCCGCGGTCGATGTACGGCGGTTCGTGCGCGCCCAGACCGATGTTGTGGCCGACGTGGTGCTGGGCGAGGTCGGTGACGCCCTGCTCTTCGAAGAAGTCCCAGACCTGCTCGTCCACGTACGACAACTCGACGCCCGGCCCGAGCGCGTCGATGGCGATGGTCTGGGCCTCAAGCATGAGTTCGAAGTAGTGGGCCTGCTCGTCGGTGGGTTCGCCGAGGAACATCGTGCGCTCCAGTTCCGAGTGGTAGCCGTTCACGTTCGCGCTCGCGCCCGTGACCAGCACGTCGCCCTCCTGCAAGCGGCGGTTCGCGGTGTGGCCGTGGGGGAGGGCGGTCTGTTCGCCGGTGATGAACCCCGCCATCGCCGGACCGTCGCCGCGCGTCCGCGGGACGTACTCGTCGCCCAGCGTATCGAGCATCGCCCGCGAGGCCTCCATCGAGGCGCGCTGGCTCACCGTCGCCGGATGCTCGCCGACCTCGGTGAAGTCCGCGAGGTAGCGATGGGCGAGGTTCCCCCACCGCGCGGACTCGCGGACCAGTTCGACCTCGACGTCGGACTTGGCCCACCGCATCCGGTCTATCCAGTTCTGGGTCTCGACGTCCACGAACGCCGAGAGCTTCGGTCCCTCGTACCCCATCACGCCGGGCGCGCCGTCGGTGTCGGTGGCGACCGATTCGACGCCGAGACCCGACAGCATCTCGGCCGCCGTCTCGACCGGGTCGCCGCCGGGGTAGTCGAAGTAGTGGTGGACCGCGTCGATGCGCGGATTGGTCTCGACGCGCTCGACTTCGAGGCGGGGGACGGTTATCTCGACGCGGTCGTCGGTCACCGCGAGGACGACCGGGCGCTCGGTCTGGATGTGGTCGAAGCCGGTCAGATACTCGATGCTTGTCGCGCCGAACCAGACTCCCGCGTCCGCGCCGGTCTCCGCGATGCGGTCGCGGACGGCGGCGAGTCGGTCCTCAAACTCGGTGTCGGGTACACGCGTCGGCATATGGGCCGAACCACGCAACCCTATCGGTTAAACATTGACGTGTGGGCAACCCGGCCGGACTGCCCCGCCTCGTCGTGTGACTCACCCCCGAGGAAGGTTCAGTCCGACGCGGAGTAGGACCGCGTACACCGCGATACCGAAACGGAAGAACAGGCCGAAGACGACCGCGAAGAGCAGCGCGAGACCGACCGCGGCCAGCGCCGCGCTGGCGGTACTCGACCGCAACCGCGACACCTCCACCGCGACCGTCGCCAGCGACAGCAACGCGCCGACGCCGCCCGCGACGTACGCGCCGAGCGAGAGACCCAAACCGAGTCGCCGGTCGAGAAACTCGGTGGTCGCGCCGAGGTCCCGGGCGAGACCCCCGTAGAAGCCGACCAGCGCCACGACGACCAGCGCGTCGGCGAGCAGTGGCGATACCATGCCAAGCGCATTGACTTCGGGTTGTCATAAAGGGGTCGGAACTCGGTGTCTGACGTAAATTTAAACCGCCTTAGGGAGACACGTCGGACGATGGGAGATTCGGCCGGTCCGGCAATCGGTTCGCACGCCCCGGAGTTCACCGCACCGCTGGCGACGCCCGACGGGTCAGTGTCGGACGTCTCGCTGTCGTCGCTGCTCGACGACGGCGCCGTCCTGCTGGTGTTTCAGCCGACCAACTTCGAGTTGGGTTCGTTCGCCGAACGTCACGCACTCGGCGAGTACGACTGGTTCACGGCCGACGACCGAGTCCGAGTCGTCGGGGTCAACCGCGCCAGACCGCGGACCAATCGAGAGTTCGTGGACTACCTCGACGTGACCTACCCGTTCTGCTCGGACCGGGACCTCTCGATAGCCCGGTCGTACGGCGTGACCTATCGGGCGTTTGGAATCGCCCCGCGGGCGCGCCGGGCCTGTTTCTTCGTGGACCGCGACGGCGTCGTCCGGTATCGGTGGGTCGCCGACCGGAACCGCTCCGGTCGCGCCCGTCCGCAGGTTCGGGACCTCTACGAGGTCGTGATGGACGTTCTCGGCAAACCGGACCCCGAGAGCTTCGGCTTCGGAGACGGCGTCCACTGACGGTCACTCGTCGAGATACTGCTCCTCGATGTCGGCGTCGCCGCCGAGTCGGCGACTCGCGCCCCGGGTAACGCCGTCGAACAGCGTCACGAGCGGAGAGAGGACGCGCTGGACGAGCGTTATCGGGCCTGCGATGTCGAGCGCCCACGCCTCGGCGTTGCCGAGTCCGTAGGACTTCGGGATAATTTCGCCGAAAATCAGCACTATCGAGGTGACGACGAGCGTGGCGACGGTCACCGCGATGCCCGGCGGAAACGCGTCAACGAGCAGGACCGTGACGACGCTGGAGATGGCGACGTTCACGAGGTTGTTGCCGACGAGGAGCGTGACGAGCAGTCGGTGGGGGTCGTCGCGCAGTTTCTGGAGCAACACCGCGTGGCGGTCACCTCCGGCCGCGCGGTCGGCCACCCACTCGACGGAGAGCGAGAAGATTGCCGTCTCACTGCTGGAGAAGAACGCACTGAGCGCGAGTAATACGACGACGGCGACGGCGGCGAGCACCGTCGTAGCGAATTGGAGCATCGTTCCCGACCACGGAGGTAAGACCCTAAAGATACCGGGAGACGCTCGTCGGCACACGAGTCCACGTTCGGGGGTCGCCTCTTACTGGCTTCGCTCCAGTCGGTACTGTAGCCACTCCCCGTCCCGACCGACCGTCTCGAACCCGTGTCGCTCGAACAACCGCTGGGACGCGGTGTTCTCGGCGCGTATCTCGGCGGAGAGCGTCCGGTCTCTCCCGTCGAGTGCCTCCTCCAGCGCCGCGGAGGCGAGTCCCCGTCCCCAGAGGCGCTTCTCCCCGATGTAGATACCCACGTCGCCGTCGGCCGCGACGGAGACGACTCCGACCGCCCTCCCCAGATACTCGATTATCAGGTCTTCGCGGCCCTCCGGACGGTTCCGAAACCACTCGACGTGGTCGTGCCACTCCAGTTCGTCGTCCTGCTCGCGGAACCAGCGATAGATGTCCGGGTCGTTTCTCCACCGGTAGATGCGGTCCATGTCCTGACGGGTCGCAGGACGGAGCGATACCGACCGAGGCATACTCCAGACCAACCCGTCCGTCGTCTTATAATTGGTCCCCCTTCGAACCGGCGGTTCGCGGTCGGCGACCGGCGACGCGGAGCGGCCGTCATTACTTTGCGGTAGTCCGCACCAGTATCGACAACGGTCGGTCGGTGAACTGCATGACACGCTATCAGCGGTTCGTCCTCGGACTCGTCGTCCTGCTGGTCGTCGGCGCACCAATCGGTACGGCCGCCCCGAGCGTCGCGTTCGAATCGCCGGAAGAGGGAGCCACGAGTCCCGTATCGACGGTCCGAGAGACCGCCCGAAACGTGACCGCAGTCGATGCGATGGTCGCGGCCGAGAACGAGACGAACGGGACGGCCATCGGCGTGGAACGCGAACGCAAGGACGGGACGCCGGTCTGGGAGGTCGAAGTACTACGGAGGGATGCGGCGCGATTCGAGGTAGACGTCCACGCCGAGACCGGCGAGATACGCAACGTCGAAGGCGGGGGCGTCCTCGGGGGCGGTGCCTCCGAGGGCCTCCTGCCCGCCAATCGGACCCGCAACGTCTCCGAGATGCGCTCGGCCATCGAGGCGGTGGGAGTCGCCCGGAACCGGAGCGCGACGGTGACGAACGTCTCGCGGGTGTCGCTCGAAATCGAGAACTCGACGCTCGTCTACGAAGTCGAGTACTCGACGCCGGACGGCGAGCACGAGGTCCACGTCGCCGCCGTTCCTCGAACGTGAATCGTGAGGCGAAGAAGTCCACACTTCCCGATTTGAACGGGGGACAAGTGGAAAGCGACCTCCACAGACGTACTATCCGCCTGTAACACCACTTCACCGCGCCGACATGGCTTTGCAAACCACCGCAAGCCACGACCCGAGAACTCGAACCTCTCGAACCGAAAATAGCAGTACCGGTAGGGAAAGGCTGGACAGACAATTGCCGCCAAGCGAGGATGACAGTCGAACTATCCTCGAAAGCAGGTCCCTGCTGGTCGAGTGTGCCGCCGCGTGTGTTCACCACTCTCACGGGAGGCCCTGCACACGGCCACGCAGGACCGACACGGCAGTGGTCAGGCCCGGTCTGTGTCGCCACATAGGAGACCACGGCCACAGTCCTCCGGAGAGCGGTAGCTACAGAGCGTCTATCTTTCACCAATCGAACGTAACCCTCGAAGCGGATACGCGGCGGTCTGAATGTAGTGGCATCATCGTTCACGAGCCATCACGGGACACGCGACAACCAGTCGTAGACTACGTTCCCGCCGTAGCGCCACCTGCTTCGGCTTCAGCCTTCATTTCTGTCCGCTTGCTGGAGTCGTCACTGTTTTTCGAGGGCGGGTCTCGATACTGCCCCCATTTGTAGAGAACGTACGTCACGCCCACCACGGTGACGGCAGTGGCCGAGTTTGTATGCTGGCTCCCGACGAGAGACGAGGGAACCGCGAGGAGTGTACTCGCGAGTGTTACGTGCACCGTCCAGACCGGCACCCACCGCGAGCCATCATCTACCATACATAAAAATGTCGGAGCCCAGCAATAAGCGTTCCTCCCTCGAACAATCCGCACCACGTGTTTATCGTTCCACTTCCTCGATGCGTAGTTGTAGTGCAACGACCCACTGGTCCGAAGGTCTGCGTCGGCGTGTGTACTTCTCTTTGCACCGCGTTGGGCAATATGCAAAGGCACGACGGCGCGGACCCCAGTTGGGTGCCTGTTGAGCTACGCAGGTCCTGCGGAAAATCGCACAAGGGCGGCTACTCGGCCAACAAAGAATCGTGAGGCGAAGAAGTCCGCCCTCCCCGATTTGAGCGGAGTGAGACGTTCCGGGCGTGCGGCCTTCGGCCGGTCCGGGACTGCGACTCACAGGTTCAAATCGGCTCGGGGTCGCTACTCTCGCGGCGTATCTCAGTCGCTTCGCTCTTTCGTGTTACGTCGCAAGAAGTAGTCCGCCCTCCCCGATTTGAACGGGGGGCAAGTCGATCTACAGTCGACTGCTCTACCAGTCTGAGCTAAGGGCGGGCACGCAGTTTCACGTAGGTTCCCTGCCAGACTTAAGGGTTATTATTCGGTGAGAGCGCGTCGCCTGCCACCGAGTCACGTCGCCGCCGCGTCTGTCCCACGTCGATACCCCATCCCGGTGTAATTTGCGT
Source organism: Halorussus sp. MSC15.2 (assembly GCF_010747475.1). Taxonomy (NCBI): domain Archaea; kingdom Methanobacteriati; phylum Methanobacteriota; class Halobacteria; order Halobacteriales; family Haladaptataceae; genus Halorussus; species Halorussus sp. MSC15.2. The sequence continues at coordinate 534,642 of NZ_VSLZ01000003.1, forward strand.
CCGACAGTTCGGAGGACAGAGAGTGCCTCCGGTGGAAATCGCCGACCGAACTGCGACCGACCCCAGCGACGAATCGCGTATCGACATCGCCGAGACCGTGCGGTCGCACCGACACACGGCGTTCGGAATCCGGGACTGCTCGAACCCGAGACCTGCGGCGATACTCGGACGAGGTCACACGTCAAATGGCGTTCCGGACGACAGACGGACCGAAACCGTCCGACGGCCGCTCGTCTCCCATCGTCTTCCACTCGTCGGACATGTTTGGGAAGATTGAAATGGGTTGGTCGTAAACCTGTGGGTCGAACTGGCACATGAGCAAGATAACGTTCGCGCGGACGAGGAACTGGTCGAGCGCATCGAGGGCCGCGACGCCTCGAAGAGCGAGATTATGCGGGAGGCGCTCCGCGAGTACCTCGACGCGTCCGACGACGGGAATCGCGCTCGGGACGCGGGCCGCACCGCGGACGCGGACCGGGCGCACGACGCACGCCGGGCGACCACCTCGGCCGGTGGTCACGGCGAGCGCCGAAGTGCCGACAGTCTCGACGATATCATCGCGCAGCGCGTGGACGAACTCGTCGCCGAGCGACTCGCCGCGTGGGAGGCCCAAGAGCGCGAGCGCGGACGCAACCGCGGCGAGCGCGCTCAGGACGTGAACGTCAACGTGACGCTCGACACCGACGCCGCCCGAACCGACGCGTCGGCGGACCGGCACGCGGACGCGTCTGACGAGTTGTCCGACGGACGCCCGCCGGAACGCGCCGCCGACGCGGACCGTCGCGAGCCGTCCGGCGAGACAGAGAACGCCTGCGGACAGTGCGGCGAGTCGCTGTCCGACGACCACGTGTACTGCCCGAACTGCGGAGAGAAGGCCGCGCGACGGGTCTTCTGTGAGTGCGGTGACGAAGTGCGCTCCGATTGGGGGTTCTGTCCGAGCTGTGGCCGCCGAACGCCCGCGGCCGACGTCCTCGACCGGTCGTAAGACAACGTTTTACGACGGGCGTTAACTATTTAAGTTCTGACTATGTGGGTAGTGGCACGTAAGACGGTCGTCTTACACACCGTCCCGAATACGGGAATTGGACCGTGTTGGGGACTCACAGAGTGTAAGACAGGACGCGCTGGAAGTCGCGTGCCGTCTTACTAACAACAGGGGAAATTACAAAACATGGAGCGTGTGACACTGCGCATTCCGAAGCAGCAGATAGAAGAGGTCGAACAGATGGTCGAGACGGGCGAGTTCCCGAACCGGAGCGAAGCGATTCGGGCCGCCGTTCGAGACATGTTGAACGAACACGAAGAAGAGAAGACCGAGCAGACCACGAACAAGCGCTCGTGGGCGAAGGTGTAGACCATGCAGGATATCGTTCAAGACGCCCTCGAGAACGCCGAGGAAGAGAGTCGCGAGATGGACGCTTCGATGGACGGCGACGAGTTCGGGGACCCCCGAATCGTCATCGTCGGCTGTGGCGGTGCGGGCAACAACACCGTCAACCGACTCTACAACATCGGCGTCGAGGGCGCCGACACCGTCGCTATCAACACCGACAAGCAGCACCTCAAGATGATTGAGGCCGACACGAAGATTCTGGTCGGCAAGTCCCTGACCAACGGACTCGGCGCTGGCGGCGACCCCTCGATGGGTGAGCGCGCCACCGAGATGGCGCAAGGGACCATCAAAGAGGTACTCGGCGACGCGGACCTCGTGTTCGTCACCGCAGGGATGGGCGGCGGCACCGGCACAGGTGCGGCCCCCGTCGTCTCGAAGATTGCCAAAGAGCAGGGCGCTATCGTCGTCGGGATGGTCTCGACGCCGTTCAACGTCGAGCGCGCACGCACGGTGAAAGCCGAGGAAGGACTGGAGAAACTCCGCAACGAGGCCGACTCCATCATCGTGCTCGACAACAACCGACTGCTCGACTACGTCCCGAACCTGCCCATCGGCAAGGCGTTCTCGGTGATGGACCAGATTATCGCCGAGACCGTGAAGGGAATCTCGGAGACCATCACCCAGCCCTCGCTCATCAACCTCGACTACGCCGACATGACCTCCATCATGAACCAAGGCGGCGTCGCGGTGATGCTTGTCGGCGAGACGCAAGACAAGAACAAGACCGAAGAGGTCGTCCGCGACGCGATGAACCACCCGCTGCTGGACGTGGACTACCGCGGCGCATCCGGCGGTCTGGTCCACATCACGGGCGGCCCGGACCTCACGCTCAAGGAGGCCGAGTCCATCGCGAGCAACATCACCGAACGACTCGAAGCGAGCGCGAACGTCATCTGGGGCGCGCGGATTCAGGACAACTACAAGGGTAAGGTCCGGGTCATGGCCATCATGACCGGCGTCCAGAGCGCGCAGGTCCTCGGCCCGAGCACCCAGAAGCAGGCCGACAAGTCCCGTCAGGAGATGCGCGACGTGGACGCCCAAGCGTTCGACGCCAGTCAGAACGTCGAAGATGCCGGGAGTCTCGGCGGAACTGGCGGTGCCTCCCGCGAAGCCAACGAGTCTGCGGAGTGGGGAACCAAGAGCGACGGCGGTCAGGACAAAGTCGAGCAGAACAACGGTCTCGACGTAATTCGCTGACTGGGATTCCGTCTTCCGACGAATCGTGCGTTTTGGCTCTTTCTCGCGGTAACTCGAACGCCTAGCGACGCGGCGCTCGTTCGAGAGTTGTGTCTGTTCGTCGCTCGGCAGAATCCGGACCGGTCGCCCGGTGTCGAACGCAGGCCTCAGTGCCTCTTTCCCGACGGACCCGAAGGGTGTTTCATCGAGCGCAGCAGGTGCGGCGGTGAGAATCAGACGGCGTGAATCGAATCGAGGAGCGAGCACTTCCGGCAGACGTCGCGCGTGGTCGATGCGCCGCAGCGCTCGCACTCGCCGAGTTCGGTGTCGCCCTCGTCGCGCGCGCCGAACTCGCTGGCGGCCAGCGACGCGAGTTCCTCGTAGCCCGCCATAATCGAGTGGCGTGTCCCCGGGTGGTTCTCCTCCAGTTTGTGAAGGAGTTCCTGAATCTCACCGCGGTAGGCCTCGCTGGCGTGCGGGCACTCCGTGATGTGGGCGGGGAGGTCTTCGAGGTGCGCGTAGAGCGCGACCTCCTTCTCGGGCACGTCCCGGAGCGGTTTGGCCCGGGGTACGAAATCGTCCTGTTCGCCCCGCTCCTCGAAGTTGCCGAGACTCGCGTCGAAGTGCTTGGCGACCTGCGAGACGTCGCCTTCGAGGAAGTTCATCAGCGCGGTCTGGGCCTCGTCGTCGAGGTTGTGTCCGGTCAGGAGTTTGTCGGCGTCGTACTTCTCGGCGTACTTCGAGAGCAGGTCCCGACGGAACACCCCGCAGTAGGCGCAGGCCGCCATCCCCTCGGGGTCTTTCTCGACCACGTCGTCCATCTGCACGTCGAACTCCTCCTCGTAGGTGACGAGTTCGTGGCGGATGCCCAGTTCGTCGGTCAGTTCCACGCAGGCGTCCACGCTCTCGTCGCGATACCCCTCGATGCCCTCGTGAATCGTGAGCGCGACGAGTTCGATGCGCGGGTCCTGCTCGAAGGTTCGGTAGAGGATGTCGGTGAGGACGACGCTGTCTTTGCCGCCGGAGAGACCGACGACCCACGTCTGTGGGTCCTCGGGCGTGGCGTCGTCGGGAACGAGGTCGTCCTCCCGGATACGACGCCGAACTCGCTTCTCCACGGAAGCGACGAAGTGGTCCTCGCAGAGATGTAGCCCCGAGTAGGCGGCGTGCATCACCGCCTCTCGGCCGCATTTGTCGCAGTCCATCGCGTATGGGTTTCGGTTCCGGGCGTTTGTCGGTTTCGCCTCGGACTGATAAATGATATAGTGCGATAGCAAATCGGCATCGAGCCGCTGTGAGCGCCTCCGACTCCACGGGCGGTACTGACGCGGTTTAGTGGAATCCAATCATTTTCATGATATTTCGGCCACGACCATTACTGAGCGATACCGAGTGGAGGGAAGTCCGGTCGAGTGAAATCGTCCATTCGGAAGGTCGATAGATTCCGACTCCCGACATTGATGGACAGGCTGAAATGACGCTCGCTCTATAGGTGTATTGATGAACCGCCGAACTTTCCTCTCGGGGGTATGTGGCGGGAGTATCGCCACGGGTGGGTGCCTCGGTACCGGAGGGAGTACGCCGTTCGTTACGAACAGTTCGATAGAAGTGACCGACCGAGGGTGCGGGAGCCGAAAGAACACGGCTACACTCGACTACGAGAAGGCGGCGACTCGACTCCACATCGAGGGGGTCCTGTCCGGAACGACGAAGTGTGGCGGTCTGAACTGGTCCCACGCGTACAATCAGGAGTCAAACCGGGTCATCCTCGAAATCCTGCCTACCGACGACGCACAGTGCCCGTCTTGCACTCGATACTACGAGTACAAGGGCACCGCGACGTTCCGCGAGGCGCCGTCGGTCGCGGTCGCGTTCCACTCCGACCCGGACGTACTCGCAGACGTGGGGGCTGTAATCCTGTCCGAGTCGGGGGCGGAGGCGACCCCATGAGTTCCGGGGAGGGGATAGTTCGTTTCAGCCTCGACCGTCCCCTTGACGAGAGAGTCCAGGTCACTATCCGTCCGAGAGAGCCGAATGCGAACCGACGAGACGGCACCCGCCCCGAGGAATAAGACCACCGAGCACGTACGTCGGTCCATGCCCGTGGGTGGGTACGACCCCGAAGACCTCGACGAGAAACTCTCGGACCTGCTGGACGAGACGGGCCGAGACCCCTCGAACTGGTTGACCGCCGAGGAGATAGCCGCGTGGGAGAACGGCGAGAGTCTGGTGGACCTGCTGAGCGAGGAGGACATCCGCGAGTTGCTGCAGGCGGAACGCGACCGTTCCAGCGGTGGCGACGCCGCGAGTTAGCCCGGCGAGCGGAGTCACTCGGCCGACCAGACGCCCTCTCGCAGGTCCATCCACGTGACGACGGCGGTGTGAGGGAGCGTCAGCACCGCCAGTAACACGAGATACAGACCGAGAAGTGACGCCGGATTCGCGTCGGGCGGGGCGACGGACGCGAGACCGGCGAGGACGACCAGCGCCCCGACCGTGTTCGGAAGCGCGTCGCGAGCGAATCCCGCGACCGCGGGGGCGATTCGTCCGCCCGCGAGCGACTCGCCGCCGTCGTTCTCGACGACGAGGAGGCGCGCGACGTGGCGGACCGAGTGCCAGAGGCAGAAGTAGAGACCGACCGCCAGTACCGGCGGGACGACGAGGAAGTACGCCCACAGCAGGGCGGTTTCGAGCGCGTCGATTCGCCACCCGCGGTCGGTCCACCCGCTCCCCCGGACGACCCCGACGCCGACGGCGACCAGCGAGAGCGCGGCCAGTCCGCCGCCGAGCGCGAAGCGGACTTCGGGCCGAAACGCGGCGTCGAGGGTGGTCGCTGTGACGAGGTCGGAGTCGAACAGTCGAATCGTCGCCTCGGCGACCGACCGGTAGACGCCCGGAAACGCCACGAGCGGGACGACCATGGGAATCCCGCCCCGGACCGCGAGCGCGAGCAGGCGCTGGCCGCGGGTCCGGAGGTGGTCGCCGCCGACCGCGAGCAGGACGTAGAGGTCGCCCTGCCCCCAGTGGTAGACGGTCAACAGGAGGAACGAGGCGAACCCGAGGGCGGGGGAGGTCAGCCAGACCGCGAGTGTGACCGCGCCGCCGAGGAGGTAGACCGCGCCGACCGCCGCCAGCGGGCGGGACCCGCCGAGGCGCGCGACCGCGAGGTGGTCGGCCGCGCCGTGGGGGAGTCCGAAGGCGACGAAACTGGCGAGAAACGGGAGGTAGCGCACGACCGGCGGGAGGTCGGCTCCGACGCCGAGGGCCGCCGCGACCGCGACCGCCGCGAGGGCGACCCACGCCGGGACGACCGCGATTCGGAACAGTTCCCCGCCGAAGCCGTCGGGCGGGCCGCCGCCCGCGGAACCGGTCCCGTCCGAATCGCGCTCGCCGCTCACTGCCATCGGCGACGCACCTCCGCGGCGTCCGGAACGCGGGCCGCGACCGCCTCGGCCAGCGACGCGACCGACGGCGGTACCAGTCCCGCGACCGCGTAGGCCGGACCGCGCTCGTCCGCCCGGGCGGTCACCCAGTCGAACAGCAAGAGACCCTGCACGACGAGGAGGTTCGTCAGGACGAAGAAAATCGCCTCCTCGACCGGCAGTCCCGCGACGTGAATCCCGGTCGAGTAGTCGGGCGAAATCGTCCAGAGACCCGTGCCGATGGCGAACCGGTCGGCGACCCAGAGGTACGCCGACGGAACCGCGACCGCGCCGCGACGAGTCGGCGGTAGCGCCAGACGACCGGGCCGCCGACCGCCCAGAGGAACGCGACGACCGGCCCGGCCCAGACGAGTATCATCCCGAGGTAGTAGGTCCGGGTCGCACTCACGGTGAGAACGGCCCCGAGCGCCGCAAGTGCGAGCCACGCGACGGCACCGACGGTCCGGGCGTCGGCCCGTCCGGGCGCGTCGCGGCCGGGAACGCCGGGGTCCACCCGGGGCGCGAGCAGGTGATACCAGAGTCCGGTCGTGACGGTCTGGAGGACGAAGAACAGCCACTCGCCGAGGGGGACGCGGGCGAACCGGGCCGCGACCACGCCCTCGCCGTAGGTCCAGACGCCGCGACCGACGAGATAGCTGTCCCACGGTGCGGTGTAGGCGACCGCGATGCAGACCAGCGCGGCCACGCCCGCGACCACTCGTCGCGGGGCCTCGGTCCGGCGCGCGACCGCGACGGTCAACCCGACCGCGGGGACCGCGAGGAAGGCCGACAGGAACTCGACGTAGGTGAGCGAACCGGTCATCGTGAGAGTCGGACTCGTTCGCGGCGTTCGCAACCGGGTGTCAAAGTCGGTTCGGTAGCTGGTCGGCGGGTAGGGGGACGGCTGGCGAAAATCGAAGCGTGGATGTCGGGGCGAGGAACGGAACTGAGTGGCTTCGGCCCGTAGGACCGACGGATGCGCCGCGTAGCCCAAATCGAAGTCCTCCGCGAGTGGCTCCGGGTCGAGCGAAGCCACCCCGAGGTGGACTGGTTCCCCGTCGAATCGCTGGACGAGCGAGCGGCGCTGGACGAACTGCTCGACCGCAACCCCGGCGCGGCCGCGTTCGTCTGGCGGGACGCCCCCGTGCGGTGGTACGAGACGACCCTCGACCGAGAGGACTTCGCGGACCTCCGCGTGGTCGAGGGACCCGAGGGACTGCGGTGGCGCGCCCTCTCGCCCGACGGGACGATTCACGGCGCGGCCCGTCGAATCGCTGACGGGGACCCGGGCGAGTTGACCGACGAGACGGGCGTGGACGTTTCGACTGTGGTGGAGTTCGTCGAGGAGATGCCCGACGGTCCGCTGGTCCTCTCGACGCGGGAGGGGTGCGTTCCGCGGTACGTGGCCGACGGCAACCACCGCGCGGTGGCGCTGGCGCTCCGGATGCGCTCGGGAGACTTCTCGCCACAGCGCGCGTATCTCGGCGTGGGTGCGAACCGCGTCGTTCGACCCCTCCGACAGCGCCTCTGCGGGGCGGTCGAGGACGCGCTCGATAGTTACTTCGGGAGGTAGTGTTCCGAACAGTTTCCGGGTCCTGGAACGCTCTCGCGCCGGTTGGGGGCCAAAGAGGCATAAGTCGGCCCGTCGTATCCCGGTCGGACGGCCGAGCGCCGTCGGGGGAGCATGCCAGCACGGTCACTCTACTTCACGGGGGACGGAGCGGTGGAGGTGCGCGAGCGCGAGATACCCGACCCGGACGAGGGGGAAGTTCGGGTCCGGGCCGAGCGGTCGGCGGTGAGTCCCGGCACGGAGCTACTGGTCTACCGCGGCGAGGTGCCGTCGGGGATGGCCGCCGACCCGAACATCGACGCGCTGTCTGGCGGGTTCGAGTTCCCGCTCCGGTACGGGTACGCGGTCGTCGGCCGAGTGACGGCGACCGGGCCGGGCGTCGAGAGCGCGTGGGAGGACCGGCGCGTGTTCGGGTTCAATCCGCACGAGAGCCACTTCTGCGCGCCGGTCTCGGACGTGCTGGCGGTGCCCGAGGACTGCTCGGCCGCGGCGGCCACCTTCCTGCCGAACGTCGAGACGGCGGTCAACTTCCTGCACGACGGCGCGCCCAGACTCGGCGAGCGCGCGGCCGTCTTCGGACAGGGCGTGGTCGGCCTGCTGACGACCGCACTGCTCGACGACTGCCCGCTGGACCGACTCGTCACGGTGGACCGCCACGCCCCGCGCCGCGAGCGCTCGCTGGAACTGGGCGCTGACGCCGCCCTCGACCCGGAAGCCACGCTCGGTCCGGACGGGCGCGATTTCGACGGCGGAGAGTCAGACCGGACCGGCGTCGGCGAACGAATCCGAGAGCGACTGGGAGGTCCCGACGAGGAGGCCGCGGGCGCGGACCTGACCTACGAACTCTCGGGGTGTCCGGACGCGCTCGACTCGGCCATCGCGGCCACGGGCTACGACGGTCGGGTCGTGGTCGGGTCGTGGTACGGCACCAAGCCCGCGGAACTCGACCTCGGCGGGCGGTTCCACCGGAGTCGGGTCAGCGTCGAGAGCAGTCAGGTCAGCACCATCGACCCGGAACTCCGGGGCCGGTGGTCGAAGGACCGGCGACTCGCCGTGGCGTGGGACCGGCTCCGCGACCTGAACCCCGAACGGTTCCTGACCCACGAGTTCGACGTCGGCGAGGCGGGGCGGGCCTACGAACTGCTGGACGAGAGTCCGGCGGACGCGCTCGGCGTGACCTTCCGGTACTGACGGAGGGACGGGAGGGTCACCGACCCGCCGGGAGTCCTCGAACCCCGCGACCCCCGACTTTCAAGCCGACGGGCGTCGTGCCGACAGTGAATGTACACCGTCACGGTCCAGCGCGACTTCGTAGCACAGCACTTCCTGACGGTTCCGGACCCCGGTCCCGAGGGCGACCTGCACTCGCACCACTACACCGCGACGGTCGAACTCGCGGGCGAGCGACTCAACGAGTACGGCTACCTCGCGGACATCGACGCCGTGGCCGAGCGCCTCGACGCGACGGTGGACCGATACCGGGACGCGACGCTCAACGACCTGCCGGAGTTCGAGGGGCGGAACCCGAGTCTGGAACACTTCGCGCGCCTGTTCGGCGGTCAGTTTTGGGAGAGTCTCGACGCGCCCGAAGTCGAGTCCGTGACCGTCTCGTTGCGGGAGGACGACGTGGCGCGGGCGTCCCACGAGCGAGCGGTCTGAACGATGCGCGTCGGACTGGTGGTCTACGGCGACCTCGGGACCACCAGCGGCGGGTACCTCTACGACCGGCGACTCGCCGCGGCGCTCCGGGACGCGGGCCACCGGGTCTCCGTCGTCTCGCTTCCCGAACGCGACTACCTGCGAGCGCTCGCCGACAACCTCGACCCCGGAATCCGCTCCGGACTCCGGGGGTTCGACCTGCTGGTCGAAGACGAACTCTGTCACCCCTCGCTGGTCGGCCACAACCGGGCCGTCGGCGCGCCGATAGTCGCCGTCGTCCACCACCTCCGGAGCAGCGAGCGGTGGCCCGCGTGGCGCGAGCGACTCTATCGCGCGGTCGAACGGCGCTACCTCCGGACCGCCGACGCGGCAATCTACGCCAGCGACGCGACGCGGCGCGACGCCGAGCGACTCGCCGGTCCCCGACCCTCGGTGGTCGCCCGGCCCGCGGGAGACCGATTCGACCCCGACGTGGACCCCCGAACTATCGTCGCCCGGGCCGACCGCGACCCCTTCCGAATCGCCTTCGTCGGCAACCTCCTCCCGCGGAAGGGCCTCCGCGTTCTGCTCCGCGGACTCGCCCGCGTCTCGGGGGACTGGCACCTCTCGGTCGTCGGGAACGACGACGCCGACCCGGGGTACGCGGACGACGCACGCGAACTCGCCGAGACGTTCGGAATCGCCGACGCGGTCCGGTTCGAGGGGCGACTCCCGGACGCCGCGCTCGCCGACCGACTCGCCGAGAGCCACCTGCTCGCGGTCCCCTCGCGGTTCGAGGGGTACGGCATCGTCTATCTGGAGGGGATGGGGTTCGGACTCCCGGCGCTCGCCACGACCGCGGGCGGTGCGACGGAACTCGTCACTCACGGCGAGGACGGCTTCCTCGTCCCGCCGGGCGACGCCGCCGCGGTCGCCGCGGCGGTCGAAACCCTGCTGAGCGACCGCGACCGCCTGCGCGAGATGAGTCTGACCGCCAGACGCCGATTCGAGCGCCATCCGGGGTGGAGCGAGTCGATGGCGACCGCCCGGCGCTTCCTGCAGTCGGTCGCTGACGAGTCGGAGCGACTCGGCGAGAATCACCCGAAGGAGACCGAGCCGTGAACTTCCAGCGTTACCTCTCGGCCAAGCGGACCGCGGACGGCCGAGCGCTGAACCGCCGCGTCGAGGAGCGACTCGGCGACGCGGTGTGCATGCAGGACCGCCTGCGTGTACTGGAGGTCGGCGCTGGCATCGGTTCGACCGTACTCCGACTCCTCGACCGGCAGTGGCTCCCCGACCGGGTGACCTACACCGCGCTCGACGTGGACGAGCGAACCGTCGTGACCGCCCGCGAGCGCCTGCCGCCGCGCGCCGCCGCACTCGGCTACGCGGTCCGGCGCGCGGGCGACCGGTTCGTCCTCTCTCGCGAGGGCCGACGCGTCGAAGTCGAGTTCCGAACGGCCGACGCCTTCGAGTTCCTCGCGGAGACCGACGCGGTGTGGGACCTCGTTGTGGCTCAGGCCTTCGCGGACCTCGTCGACCCCGCCGACGCGCTGGCGGCGTTCCGAACCGCGCTGGCTCCCGAGGGACTGGTCTACTGTCCCATCACCTTCGACGGCGAGACGATTTTCGAACCCGTGACCGACGCCGAGTTCGAGGGGCGTCTGCTCGACGCGTTCCACCGCCACCTCGACCGGTCGGGCGACAGCAGAGCGGGCCGACACCTGCTCTCGCTGGCCGCCGCCGGAGACGAGGGCGGCGTTCTGGCGGCGGGCGGGTCGGACTGGGTGGTGCGACCCCGCGGCGAGACGTATCCGGCCGACGAGACCTACTTCCTCGACTGCATCGTGGAGATGGTCGAGAGCGCCGTCCGCGCGGAGTCGGTACTCGACGACCGGCGACTGTCGGCGTGGGTCGCGCGCCGACACCGACAGGTCGAGGACGCGGAACTGGTGTACGTCGCCCACCAACTCGACCTGCTGATTCGGTGAAAACAGCCGCGAGGCGGAAATCGAGCGGAGAAGTACTCTACAGATTTCGACGCGACTGGGGTTTCGGAACGTCGGAGCCTCCACGACTACCGAACGGAATCGCCGCAGGCGACCAGCGTCACATGGCGGTCCGCGGTGCCGCGACGCTCCCCGCTTCCCGGCGAATCTGTAACGCCGTCGCCATCTGCGTCGAAGTGATGACGCCCCGAATCTCGCCGTCGGCTTCCACGATTGCCGCGTCCACCCGGTCGCGGTTCATCAGTCCGTACACGTCGAACAGCGACGTTTCACCGGTAATTCGAGGAACGTTAGTGTCCATCACCTCCTCGACCGTAGTATCCTGCCCGCGACTGCGTTTGAAGTCGTCTACCGAGACGATGCCGGCGACGGTTCCGTCGTCGCCGGTCACCAGATATGTCGTCCGGCCTTCCTCCAACATACGCGTCGCGAGGTCCGCCATCGTGGTGTCTCCGGTGACCCTCTCCGTGTCCGTCGTCATCACGTCAGCGGCGGTGACGCCGTCGAGCAGCGTGTCGAGCGCGACGAGTCGCGATTCGCTCGTCGCGCCCCCGTACACGAACAGCGCGAGGAGCAGGAGGAGCGGACTGAACGAGAGGACTCCCAAGATAGCGAAGCCAAGCGCGAACAGGGCACCGACGCGCGCGGCGGTCCGCGTCGCCGTCGCGTACGGTTGGGACCGAGCGAGGAGCGCGCGGAGGACGCGCCCGCCGTCCATCGGGAACGCCGGCAGGAGGTTGAACACTGTCAGGACCAGATTCGTCACCACGAGCCACCCGAAGACGAAGGTCACGACGGGAAGCGAAGCGGGGACGACGAGGACGGCGGCGTAGGCCACGGCGGCGACGAGAACGCTGGCCGCGGGTCCGGCGATGGCTATCCAGAACTCCTTCTGCCACTCGCGGGGAATCGTCTGGAGATTGGCGAGACCGCCGAGCAACCAGAGGGTAATCGACTCGACCTCGATACCGTACCGTCGCGCGGCCCACGAGTGCCCGAGTTCGTGGAGCGCGACGCTGACGAACAACCCGACCGCCGCCAGACTACCGATGAGCCACGGCGTGTTCCCGGCCCGGAGGTCCGCCGCGTCGAGCGGCGACGGGGTGAACCCGTTGATGATGCCGGTGTAGATGGTAATCTGTTCGCCGCTTCCGATGAGCCACGCCAAGACCGGCAGGAACACCAACAGCGAAACGTTGATTCGAATGGGGATGCCCCAGACCGAGGTAATCCTGTAGTTCCACATTGCAGAAGTATACGAATCGAGATAGGATATGCTTGGTGGCACGTCTGTACCGCCGTACAGCCGCCGACTGAAACGTCTCGGAGGAAAGGTAGGAAGGAGCGTACATATCAGGAAACGAACTGCTCTGGGCTGAGAGTGTGAGCGTTCGACTGCAATCGAGGAGTGGGCACCCTCTCGGAGACACAGTGACGATACGCAACTTGCGGGCCGTTCGTAGAGGACTAGGCTACAACTCCAATTCGGAGCGACACTGGCGTTTGATATATCGGTATCTAGTTTACTATAACCGCGAGCCGGAATTCGGGAGTTCGAGCGAGACCGCGGGAAACTACCGTCCTGCTGGCCGTCGAGGAGAGCGTCGCAGTCGCCGCGAGTGACCGACACGGGGCGATTGCGGAGCAGTGTTGTGCGGACTATACAAATCCTTTTACGTGTTTGGTCCGTAGCGACCGCTAAGAATGGCAGACTCGATGGCCGAATATCTTCAGAGCGACATGGAGTGTGAGGGACTGCTGGAGTGCATCCACGGTCTGAAGGAACTCGACCGAGAGTGCTTTCAGGTCCTCGTCGAGAGCGAAGAACCGCTGACCATCGACGAAGTGGCCGACAAGGTGGACCGCGAGCGTTCGACCGCGTACCGCTCCATCCAGCGACTTCTCCAGTCCGGATTCGTCCAGAAGGAACAGGTGAACTACGAGCAGGGCGGCTACTACCACGTCTACCGGCCGACCGACCCGGACGAGGTGGCCGACGACATGCAGCGGATGCTCAACGACTGGTACGCCAAGATGGGCCAGTTGGTGCAGGAGTTCCGCGACAAGTACGACCAACAACCGGTCGCGGCCGAGAACTGAGCGACGCGACCCACTTCTGTCCCGCCATATTCCCACGTTCTCTCTCGGCATCTGATATCCCGATATCGCTCTCTTCCCGGGGTTCGGCCCACACTTCTCTCGAATTTCGGAACCGCACTCTCCTCGAATTTCGACGGACCACGGGACGCGCTGCGCTCGCGCTCGGCCGCACGCGGTGCAGTTGCGGCCGAGCGCCCGTGCAAGCGGGGAGCGCGGTTGCGGTGCCGTGCAGTGACGGTGCGGTACAGTGCGGTTGGCGTGGCGCTGTACTCCTCGGCTCTAGCAGTAGCTATCTCCTCGCCACCTCCGCCCACCTCTGAGAATTATCGCACACTCTCCGCGAAACCAACCGACGCCCAACACAGCACCGTTAACCCGCCCGAACCCCAACAGTGCGCCAATGAACCGAGACGAAGCCATCGAACGCGTCGAGGAGATTCTCGCCACCGTCGAGAACGAGACGATGCCCGTGCCGGTCCGGGAGCTGTGGGTCTACGGCGACGTAGCGCTGGGACTCGACCCCGTCGAGCGACTCGACGTGTACGTCACCAAGGACATCCTCCTGCGCGGCGACGACGCCGACGCCGCCGAGCGGTTCCGGAAGTCCCACGGCGTCGAAGGCGTCGGCAAGACCGTCCGGGCCGAGTGGGCCGAGCAACACCCCGAACACCTGCGCGCGAACGACAGCGGCCACGTCGCGCCCGAGAAGTGTCTGGCCGCCAACCTCCTGCCCGACGACGAACCCGTCCACCTCGAAGTCTGCAATTCCAGTTTCGAGGACAACGTGACCCAGCGACTCGAAGGAGCCATCGCGCGAGAAGCCTACGAGCAGATTCTGGACCCGCGAGGCGTCTGCCTCTGGGCCGACGGCCAGCGCAGCGACGAGGCCCTCCGCAAACTCCGCGAGAGCGAACTCCCCTTCCCGACGCTGCCCGACGCGCTGGAGATGCTCGGCATGGACGCCGACGAGACCGACGAGGCCGCCGAGGCGGTCGAGTCCTACCGGAAGCGTCAAGAGGGCGCGACGGTCCGCGGCGACGTGGTGTAGGGTCCCCCGACGAATCGTCCGTCGTCACGCCCTTCGAGGCGTGTTCGTTCGTCGGCAGTTCCGATTGTGAGTGCCACAGTTCGAAGCGCGTTCGTCACGGTCAGAGCGACGTACGCGAGACGACCCGACGGAAATTTCATACGTCATCCTATAGAAGATAGCTGTCATGAACTGGCCACTTGTCCTCCGGGGAGTCGTGCAGTACACCGCTCTGTACGGGGGTGGCACGGTCGGTCTGGTCTACTGGGCCACCGAGAGCGACGCGGCGGTCCTCGGTGCGGCGTTCCTCGGACTGATGGGGACGCTGTTCGTCGTCGGAGGCGGAAGCGGGTCGCGCGGGGCGGTCGCGACCGCGGAGACCGAGATTCCGGGGTCCGAACCCCTCGACGAGACCGGCGACACAGTCCTCGCGGTGGGAGTCGGCCGGAACGTCAAAGCGTTCTTCTACGGCGTCGGTCTCGTCGCCTTCAGCGTCGCTCTCTACGTCGTCTGACGTGGAAGTGCCCAATCGCTCGAAGCGATACCCACTCCTCGAAATCGCCTGCAAATCGGAAGGTGCCGTTGCGCTGGACGACTTCGCCGTCCGCCTCGACGGACGAATCCTCGCTCACGTCCACTAACACGCCGATGCGAACGCGATATCGACGGCGACTGTTCTCCGACCTCAGACCGACCCGACGGTGACGTAGAAGGGGACGACCTCGGCCCGGCGGTACTCGCCCGCGCTCATCTGCTCGACGACCTCGCGGCCCATCGCGCGCCAGTCGCTCCGGAGGTCGTCGTACTCCGCCACCGAGAGGTCGCCCGCGAGCAGGGTCGCCCGGTCGTCGGCCAGTCCCTCGCCGCTGGCCTTCCGGCGGGCCGAGCGCAGGTCTCGCTCGGCGTAGGGCGGTTCGACCGTCCGGGAGTGGTAGTGCTGGCGGGTGGTCACGTCCGCCAGTCCCGCCTCCCGGAACGCCTCGCGGGTCCCCTCGCCGCCGAGGGTCACGTCGGTCTCGACGCCGCGGAGGTACGCCCGGCGCGCGCGGGCCGCGAGACCGTCCTCGGACTCGACGGTGGACTCGACCGACACGCCGCCGTTGTCGGGTTCGACCGCCGCCACGAGGTCCGAGGAGACCCGCCGGAACTCCCGGACCGCGGCGGCGGGGTCGGGCAGGTTGATGAGCAGGGCCTGACAGACCACGAGGTCGAAGCAGTCGTCGGGGAAGGGGAGGCGGAGAGCGTCGCCCGCGACGGTCTCGATGCCGGTCCGGTCGCGGGTCACCGCGAGCAGGTCGAGGTCGGCGTCCGCCCCGACCACTTCGCCGGGCGTCTCCTCGGCGAGGACGCGGGAGAGTTCGCCCGTGCCGCATCCAACGTCGAGGACGCGCTCGCGCGATTCGAGTTCGAGGTCGGCCAGCGCCTCGCGGTCGTCCCACATGCCCCGGCGCGTGTCTCGGAGGTAGTCGGCGGAGAACTGTCGCACGGCTGAATCTGGTCGGTGGTTGTCGCGGGAGAGTGAAAAGCGGGGCGGTCCCCGGCGACTCGCTCGCCGGGCGCTCGGTCCGAACGCCTCGCCGGAAAACCAAGGATGATACCGTTCGGCCCGCCTACGAACGCACAGTGTCATCTCCACGCAGCGACTTCACCTCTGGTGTTCGAGTCGCCCTCCCGATTCTCCTCGGTATCGTTCCGTTCGGGATGGTGGCGGGCGTCGCCGCGATTAGCGCGGGCATCCCCGCGGTCGAAGCGGTCGCCATGTCGGTCGTCATCTTCGCCGGGGCCTCCCAACTCGCGGCGGCCGAACTCGTCGGCCGGAATGCGCCCGCCGTCGTGGTCGTGTTCACCGTCCTCGTCATCAACCTCCGGATGATGATGTACAGCGCCTCCATCGCGCCGTACTTCCAGCGCGAATCCGCTCGGTGGAAGGGCGCACTGGCGTACCTCCTCACCGACCAAGCCTACGCCGTCTCGCTGTTACGGTTCGAGAACGACGACGACGTCTCCCGGCGGTGGTACTACCTCGGCGTGGGGAGTGCGCTGTGGGTGACGTGGCAACTCGCGACGGTCGTCGGCATCGTCCTCGGCGCGAAGGTCCCGGACAGTTGGCGACTGGAGTTCGCTGTCCCGCTGGTGTTCCTCGCGGTACTGGTCCCCGCGGTCACCGACCGAGCGACCGGTGTCGCCGCGCTCGTCGGCGGCGCGGTCGCAGTCGCCGTCAACGGACTGCCGTTCAATCTGGGACTGATAACCGCCGCCGTCGTCGGCATCGCGGCCGGACTACTGGCCGAGGAGGTGGCGTAGATGGCGACCGACTACGGGTCGGCGACGCTGTGGCTGGTCATCCTCGCGGCGGGCGTCGGGACCTTCCTCATCCGGTTCTCGTTCATCGGACTGTTCGGTCTCCTCGACGACGTTCCCGAGGGCGTCGAGCGGGCGCTCCGGTTCGTCCCGGCGGCGGTCCTCTCGGCGCTGGTCGTTCCGCAGTTGGTCGTCTCGGACGGGACCGTCGCGCTCTCGGTCGGGAATCCCCGACTGCTGGCGGGCGCGTTCGCGGCGCTGGTGGCGTGGCGGACCGAGGACGTTCTGGCGACGCTCGTGGCCGGGATGGCGAGCCTGTGGCTCCTGACGTTCGTTTTCGGATAGCGGACCGACGAGTGTACTCGCAAGTTCGCCGCACACGTCGGTCCTCTTCGCGAGAACTCGTCCCGGTCGTATCACACTACCACGGAACTCACGCGGCGATGATGTCGAACTCGAGCAGAAGGTACGCCGACGCGAAGATAGACGCGTTGTAGAGACCGTGAACGGCCATCGCGACGGGGAGCGAATCGGTGGACGCGTACAGCCAACCGAAGGCGAGACCGACGAGGAAGATGACGAAGAGGGTGACTGCGATACCGAGCGCGGACGGCACTACCACCAGTGTCGGCAGATGAATCGACATAAAGAGGACTCCCGCACCGACGACAGCGCCGCGGACCGAGAACGCTCCGGCGAGGTATCGCTGAATGACTCCGCGGAACAACAACTCCTCGGAGGGACCGATAATAAGGACGGAGAGCGGAATCATCACCAACAGGAGTAGCTGCGTATCGGCCGACGATTGAAGGATGCTCGGGGGAGCGAGGGGGACGCCAGCGAGCGACGCTACCCCGATGATACTCGACCGGAGCGCGAACAACGCCACGGTCCCACCGAGTACGTACTGTACGAGCGTTCGGGTATCGGGAACGGAGAGGTCGAGAAAGTCCAGTCCCCGCCCACTCAGTTTCAGAAATCCTGCGCCGACGACGACGAACGCCAGTTCACCGAGAACCGTCGCCCCGACGGTCCGCTCGATACCGGACAATCCGAGGACTGCGGGCAACGTGAAGACGCCGTTCACCACGACGGCGACGACCGTCAGGCCCACGGCTACCAGTCCCCGTATCCATCGCGTCCCGTTCGAGGACTCTGGGTCGGCTGCTGCTCTGTCGCTTGGTTCGTTCTCCGATAACCCCATACCAGTGACAGAATTAGGAAATTACTTAGAATTTGTCATTCGGCGGTAACTGCCTCGGCGAGCCGTAGCATTCGAAAAGAACGGTGTCTGTCGTCGGCAGAGCGCCGTGCATCGCGCGGGCAAGCCGAACAGCCGTAGCGGACGCGGTACCGGTTCGTAGCGTCGTTGTAGTCCCGCGAAAAAGTCGCGTCCGACAGACCGGCGTTCGGGACCGAGCGAACGCTCAGTCCTCCCGCAGTTCTCGGACGCGCTCGATGTTCCACGCGAAGCCCTTGCCGTCCTCGTGGGGCGTTTCGAGGACGAGCGGCACGTCTTCGAGGTCCGGATGGTTGATGAACGCGCGCATCCCCTCCTCGCCGATGAGACCCTCGCCGATGTGGGCGTGTTCGTCCTTGTTCGTGCCGCACTCGTGCTTCGAGTCGTTGAGGTGGACGCACTTCAGGTGTTCCAGTCCCACCACGTCGTCGAACTCCGCGATGGTGTCGTGGACCGCCTCCTCGGTCGAGAGGTCGTAGCCCGCCGCGAAGGCGTGGGCGGTGTCGATGCAGACGTCGAGGTCCTGCTCCGAACGGGTCAGCACCTCGTGGAGGTGTTCGAAGTCGCCGCCGAGTTTCGTCCCCGACCCGGCGTCGCTCTCGATGAGGACCGTCACGCCGTCGGGGATGTCCAGTTCGTCTAACGCGGACGCGGCGTTGTCGAGTCCGCCGTCCACGCCCGCGCCGGTGTGCGCGCCGAGGTGGACGTTGACGTACGGGATGTCGAGTTTGTCCGCGGCGTCGACCTCCTTCTGCATCGAGTCGATGGACTTCGCCCGGAGGTCGTCCTTGGGCGTGCAGAGGTTCACGAGGTACGACGAGTGGATGACCCACGGCCCCACGTCGTTCTCGGCAGACAGCGACCGGAACTGTTCGGCCTCCTCGTCGCCGATGTCCGGGTCCTGCCACACCTGCGGGGAGTGGGTGAATATCTGTCCGCAGTTGCCGCCGTCCTCTATCTGCTCGTCTACCGCGTTGTAGACGCCGCCAGCGATGGATTCGTGCGCACCTACTCTCATGTGTTCGAGGATGGATGGAGGGGTGATAGGCGCTTCGGAACCGGGGACCGACTACCGGAGGACCGGCGCGCCGACTCGCTGTCGTGGGTCGAGGTGCCAGCCCCCACTCTTATTGACCTCCGAACGCTACCCGGTGTGTGCCCATCAGCCTCGAAACCTTCGAAGGAGGCGGGGAGCGCTACTCCGTCGAGAGGCGAGTGCTGACGTTCCTCAGGGAGAACGACGAGCAGGCGTACAACGTCTTGGAGATTACCGAGGCGGTGATGGACACCGGATGGTCCGAGGCCAACGTGGACTACCCGGTCGGCGACGGCGACGACGACCTCATCGGTTGCATCGTCGACGTGGCGACCGTGAGCGCGATTCTGGACCGACTCGTGGACCACGGTGCGCTGGAGCGGAGAGTCCTCGATACCGGAGAGGGCGAGCGGAGTTACTACCGGACGAGAGCGACGTGACTCCGGGGGCTACAGTTCGGGCGGTCGCTCCTCGATGACGGGGTAGTCGCCGAACAGGTCCTCGCGGTCCGGGAGGCGGCCACCGTCGTCCTCGGCGACGGTCGTGTAGTTCAGGAAGTACTCGTAGCCGAGGTTGTCGTCGAACTGATTGCCCGCCCACGTGCCGCCGCCCAGCGAGAGCGTGAAGTCGAGGTCGTTGTTGCCCGCGCCTGCGAGACACAGCGACGGCTGGTTGACCAGTACCCGACCCACGTCGATGGCCTTCCCCATGCGCTCGGCGCGGTCGTCCTCCGAGGTGTGAATCGTACACGAGTGACCGATACCCTCGTACTCCACGATGGACTGGGTCAGGTCGAGCGCCGCGGAGAAGTCCGGCGCTTCGTACACCGTCAGGACGGGCGCGAGCTTCTCGCCCGAGAGCGGATAGCGTTCGCCGACGCCCTCGCCGTCCACCACTAGGAAGTCGGCGTCCGCGGCGCGGTCGATGCCCGCCATCTCGGCCAAGGTCCCGGCGTCCGAAGCGATGGCCCGCCGGTCGAGGTGGCCGTCGCGGAAGAGCGTCTCCTCGACTCGGTCGCGTTCGGCGTCGTCGCAGTAGTACCCGCCCGCGACTTCGAGCGCCGTCCGGAGTTCGTCGGCGACCGACGACTCCACGACGAGCGAGTTGACGTTGACGCAGGTCGCGCCGTCGTCCAGCGGCTTGCTGACCGCGACGAACTCCGCGACCTGCGCAATATCGGCGGTCCCGTCCACCACGCTGACGACGTTGCCCGCGCCGACGCTGTAGTTGGGCGTCCCCGACGACTGCCCGGCCTCGACGTTGTTCTGCGAACCGGTGACCTGCAACAGGTCGGCCCGTTCCATCAGCGCGTGGGCCTTCGCCTTGTCTATCTCACCGGGAATAACCTGCACGAGGTCGGCGGGCGCGCCGACCGCCGCCAACTCCTCGCGGACGTACTCGACCAACTCGGCGCAGGCGCGCCGCGTCTGAGGCGACGGCGAGAAGACGACGGCGTTTCGTCCCTTCAGCGCGAGCATCGCCAGTTGCGGCACCGTCGCCACGGGGTTGGTCGAAGGCGTGAACGCGCCGACGACGCCGACCGGCTTGGCGATTTCGCTGACGCCGCGTTCGGGGTCGCGCTCCACGACGCCGACCGACGGGGCGTCCCGGAGGTCGGCCAGCGTCCCCTCGACCTGTCGTTTCACCTTGTAGACTTTGTCGGAGACGTTGCCGATAGCGGTGTCCTCCACGGCGGCGCGCGCGACCGGTTCGACGTTGTCGTCCCGATACGCCGCCCACCCGACCGCCCGGACCAGTTCGTCGGTCGCGGACTGGTCGTAGTCGGCGATGGCGTCCATCGCTCGCTCGGCCCGGGCGACGACCCCGGCCACGAGGTCGTCGGCGTCGAGCGACGCGTCCGCGTCGGCCGGAGCGTTGGGTCGGTCGGACGCCGAATCGGCAGACGCGGCCGACCGCTCCGGACTGCTCTCGGTGGACGCAGTGGACGCGCTCGCCGTCTCGACGCTCCCGCCGTCGGCGGCCGCGGCGCTCCCGGTCGTCGTCTCCTCGGTCGGTCCGGGGAACTGCTCGCGGAGGTACGGCGCGACGTCCTCGCCGAACGCGCGCAACTGGTCGTCCACCGCCTCGCCGCCGACGCCGTTGACCTCGAACGCCGGTTGGAAGTTCAGGCCGTCGAGTCCGCACTCCTCGACGATGCTCGACACCTCGTCCCTGATGTGGTCGGCGTCACCGACGATGGCGACGCCCTTCTCCACGAACAGGTCCGCCCCGTGTTCGCGCAGCGCCGCCGTCGCTTCCTCGTAGTCGAGTCCGGAGACCGCCCCGAGCAGGCCCAGCGGCGCGTAGTAGTTCCACTGGTTCTCCAGTCCGCGCTTCCAGCGGTCGAGCGTCTCCGCGTCGGCGGCGTCGGTGTTGAACACGTAGCGGGTGAGCGCGACGCCGCGGTTCCGTCGCTCGTCCCACCCGAAGGCGAAGGGTTCGCCGTCGTACTCCGGGCGGTGGTCGGGCCACCCCGCCTGCTCGGCGAACTGGTAGTAGGCACCGATGGCGTCTTCGAGCGCGTCGTTCGGCAGGCCGATGTAGAAGCCGTTGATACCGCGCTCGGCCGCGAACTTCATCGAGCGCGGCGAGAACGCGGGTTGCCAGAGTTGTGGGTGCGGTGACTGTTCGGGTTGCGGGTAGACCGACACCGCGTCGAGCGTCGAACCGCCCGAGACGACCTCGTTCGCCCCGTCGCTGGCGTAGAGGTCCGAGTCGGTCCAGTCGATGACGTCGTCGAGGTCGTACTCGCAGGCGTCGCTCTCGTAGTAGGCCTTCTCCTGTTCGTGATGCCACTTGGTCCCCTTCGGCGGGACGCTGTGGTACTCGCCGTCGTGGGAGAACACGTCCTCGGTCCACGCCTTCCGGACGATTTCGTACTTCTCCTCGAACGACTCGTAGTTCTGTGGCTGGTTCTGGACGCCGCCGCCCCAGTACTGCCCCATGAGTTCGGCTTCCCGGGGCTGGTACCCCCGCCCGATGCCGATTTCGGCGCGCCCGTCGCTGACCACGTCGAGGAGGGCGGCCTGTTCGGCGAACCGGACCGGTTCGTACCACGGTAGGATGCACGACGCCTGCCCGAGACGCAGCGAGTCGGTCCGGGCCGCGATTGCGGTCAGGGTCTGGAGCGGGTTGGTGCTGACCTCTTGGCCCATCGTCTGGCCGTGATGCTCCGAGAGGAACAGCGAGTCGTAGCCGAGGTCGTCGGCCAGCACGCCGTGGCGAATCTGGTCGCGCATGGCCTGCTTGGCGGCCTCGTGTATCTCTTCGACCGAGGCGTCGGGGACGAGGTGCCCCTCGTCGGTCCGTTCGAGCGGAAGACTGGTCGTCGCGTTGTGGAAGGTGCCGAGATGAACCACGATACGCGAACATCAAATCAGAGAGACTTATAATTTAGTATTAATTATATTACCAACCACGCTACCGTTAACCGTCGCCGTGATACGGTTACGGTTCTCCGACGCCCGACGCACCGAGCGGGCGGTCACTCGGTCGGGTCCTCGCGGTCTCGAACCCACGCCTCGCTCTCGAACTTCGCCTCGGCGCGGTCCCGGGCACGCTCCAGTTCGTCGTCGGTCCAACTCCCCTCGTCGGCGTCGGCCCACGATTGGAGGGCGTCCTCGACCGCACCGACCGCCTCGTCCCGGTCCGCGCCGGACTGTTCGGCGATGCTGGTCACGCGCTCGCGAAACTCCTCGGGCGCGGTGTCGGGTGCCGAGAAGGTCGAGAGGTGACGGTCGGCGTCGAGGTCGAACTTGAGCGACCCATGCTGGACGACCGCGTCTTTCCGGCGGTACTGGGCGTTGCCCGAGATTTTTCGCCCGCCGCCCGCGACCACGTCGTGGGCAGGGTGGAGTTCTCGCAGGTAACAGGCCGGTTGGTGAATCTCGGGGAGTTTCTCGTCGGTGAACCGCGCGTCGATGCCGAGTCGCTCGAAGGCGTCGAAGACGGGTTCGCAGAGCAGTTCGTACGTCTCCATCAGGTCGCCCGGCAGTTCGTCGGCGGGCGCGACGATGGAGTAGGAGATGTCGGCG
The DNA here is from genome assembly GCF_010747475.1 of Halorussus sp. MSC15.2. Taxonomy (NCBI): domain Archaea; kingdom Methanobacteriati; phylum Methanobacteriota; class Halobacteria; order Halobacteriales; family Haladaptataceae; genus Halorussus; species Halorussus sp. MSC15.2. The sequence goes on from NZ_VSLZ01000003.1 coordinate 557,588, forward strand.
TACCGGTCGTGGTAGATGCCGCCGCCGCCCGTGGGTCTGCGGGTGACGGTGATGCCCTCGCGGTCGCAGTAGTCCCACGCCACGGTATCGGAGTCCTGCCGGTAGCCCAGCGAGAGCGTGCTGGGGTCCCACTGGTAGACCCGAACGGTTCGAATCCCTTCCTCGGCCGCGGTCTGCGCGGCGATTTCGTCGAGAGCCATGTTCGTCGGGCCGCGTCTTGACTCCTCTCGAATCAGCCGCCACTCGCGGTCGGACAGCGCCATACCGGGGGTTCGCGCGAGGGGGCCAAGTGCGTTGCGAAGGCCCAGCGGTCGGTAATCGAGAGTCCACGAGGAGCGGAGTTCGTCCCGACGGGAACGGTCGGCGGTCGTGGTCAGTCGGCGTTACGTGACGTTCCGGAACTCGAACCGCGCACCGCCCTCGTCGCTCTCGGTGACGGCGCAGTCCCACTCGTAAATCTCGGCGAGTTTCTGGACGAACGCCAGTCCCAATCCCATCCCGCCGTTGCTGGCCGCCGACGTGTACCCCTCCTCGAACACGGCGTTCTTGTCGTCGTCGGGGATACCGGAACCGTCGTCCGCGACGTAGAATCCTGTCGGGAGTTCGCCGACGGTAACGGTGACGTCCGCGCCTCCGTGCTCGACGGCGTCCTCAGAACGCTGCGCGTTCTGATGGGCTGCATCAGACTCCGTCTGATGAACGTCATCGTCCCGAGGACGATTGCCCGTGGAGCCGTGCTCCACGGCGTCTTCGTGAGCCTGCGAGCGAGGACTCGTCGAACCGTGTTCGGCGGCGTTATCGTCCTGCGGACGATTGCCAGTGGAGCCATGCTCCACGGCGTTCTCGAAGAGATTCCGGAACAGGTGTTGTACGTACGTCTCGTCGGCCTCTATCGTGGAGTCGATGGCTACCTCCGAGGTCGCTCCGCGAGTGTCTATGTCGTCCCAGACATCGCGCGCGACGGTCCCGAGGTCGACAGCGCTGTGTTCACCGACCGCGTCGCGACCCCGGGTCAGCATCAGCATCACGTCGATGATGTCCTCGATGCGGTCGAACGCCTCGGTGATGTAGCCGACGGCCTCGGCGTTCCCGTCAGCCGGGAGCTGCTGGCCGTATATCTGGCCGATGTTGACCGGGTTCCGAAGTTCGTGGGCGAGCATGCTGGCGAAGTTCTCCAACCGCGCGTTCTTCTCTTCGAGTTGCACCTCGCGGTGGTTCCGGTTGAGTTCGTAGCTCACGCACTGGCCCATCAAATCGAGGAACGTCCGCTCGGCGTCCGTGTACGCCCGGTCTCGCGGCATCTCGGACGCGAAGCACAGCGTCCCGTACTCGTCGCCGCCGACCTCCACGGTCGTCGCGAAGTACGCGTCCAGTCCGAACCGTTCGTACGCGGCGTCGTCCGTCCACCCCTCCTCGGCGGCGTCCGTCACCGAAACCGCCCCGGACGAAGCGAGCAACTTCTCGCAGTAGGTGTCACACAGCGAGTCAGTGACACCCGACTGTATCAGGTCGTGGTCGCCAATCGCTTCCACGATTTCGAACGTGTCGTCGTCGTTCGTTCGGGTGAAGTACCCGATGTCGAAGTCGAAACGCTCGCTCCCCAGTTCGAGCAGGTTCTCGACCTTGTCTCCGAACGACACCCGTGGGTCTGCGATGATATCGTACAGTTCACGCTGGTACTGTTCGTGCTCTTTGCGCTCGGTGATGTCGCGGACGATAGCGAGCATCAGCTCCCGGTCGTCGAGTTCGATAGTCGACGCCGATATCTCCGCCGGAATCGCCCGGCCGTCCTTAGTCAGACACGACAGTTCGTCCGTCCAGCCGTGGCCGTTCGCGAACACGCCGTCGACGAACGCCCGGAATCGGCCCATCTCGTCGGGGTGGCAGTCGGACGGGCCGCGCGCCAGCAACTCCTCGCGCTCGTAGCCGAGCATCTCCAGTCCGGCGGGGTTCGCGTCGACGATTTCGTCGCCGAAGGGGTCGTTGACGAAGATGGCGTCGTTGCTGTTCTCGAACACCGCCTCGAACTGGTCTTTCGCCCGCCGAAGCTCTCGCTCGCGGTGCTGGCGTTCGAGTTCGTACTCTACCCACTGGCCCATCAGGCGGTGGAACGTGCGCTCCGCCTCCGAGAACTCGCTCTCACGCGGTTCGGTCGAGACGAACCAAAACGTCCGGTCGTCGGTCCCGTCGAGCGTGAGGTACGTGCCGAGGTACGTCCGGACGCCGAACTGTTCGTAGCAGCGTTTACCTTCGAACCCCTCGCCGACGGGGTCGGTGACCGCGACCGGGTCGGCGATTGCATCTCTCGAATTGAAGTCGGTGGTGACCTCGCAGTAGGTCTCCGAGAGGTCGGCGTTCGCTCCGGGGACGAGGAAGTCGTGGTCGTCGCTGACCGCCTCGACTTCGAAGAAGTCGGTCTCCGGGTCGACCTTGGCCAGTCCGCCGATGTCGAGATTGAACCGCTCGCACCCGAGGTCGAACAGCGCGTCGAGTTTCTCCTCGAAGCCGAGGTCCGGGTCGGACGTGATATCGTACAGTTCGCGCTCGTACCGCTCGCGGGTCCCGAGCGAGGCCTGCCCCTCGGTTCGGTCGAGGAGCGTCTCTAGTTTCCGTTCGTTCTCGCGGGCCAGATTGTCGGGGGCGAAGTACTCCTCGGGAGGGGTGTAGAAGTCGTTCGGACAGGCGGTCTCGTCGTAGACGAGGTACGGGTGCGTGTTGATGACGTCCTCGATGACCGTCGGCGGGAGTTCGGTTCGGTCGTACTGGCACAGCGCCATCCCCGCCTCCCCGTCGAGGAGTTCGTTCACGTGGGCCTCGCAGGCCATGAACTTCCGCTGGGCGGCGTCGTCGCCGACGAGCCACGTCTCCTCGGCGGTGACGCGGAACCCCTCGTACTCGTCCTGTGCCGCCTCCGCGACGGTTCCGAGACTGTCACGAGCGCGCTCGACGTCGAACTCGCCGTCACTGAGGTACATCTCCTCGACGGAGTGGAACGAGAGCTGTCCTGCGTCGAGCGCGTCCTCGACGTCGACACCGTCGGACCGTAGGGCGTCGATTATCTCCTCCCGCGAGCTATCGTCGACGATGTACATGCACCGCTCGTCCCGCGCGAGACCGTCTGCGACGAACGGCACCACGGTCGCTAACTGCTCGGCGCGGTCTTCGTAGACGAGTGCGAGGTGGTCGGCGTGTTCGTGTCCGTCGAGCGGTTCGACGGGGCCGCGGAACCCGGCGGTGGACTGGAGGGCTTCGAATCCCGCGTCGGAGGCTGTCGACGGCTTGCGGTCGGACCTCCCGATGTGCTTGCTCACGTTCCACCCTCCGGATGGAGACGTCGCGTCGTCGGCCGGACCGTGTTCTGGCGGCCGCACGTCGTGGTAGAGTAGTCGAGGTAATCTCTCGTAGTGTGGACCCTTACGGGCGTTCGTGCCGCTGTCCCGTTATCCGCCCATGTCCCATCCATTACTCGTGGGGATGCACGCGAAAAGTAAAAGCTCACTGCACGCCAATCATCTGTCGTTACGCCGAGTCCGGATGCCGTCGCCGCTTCCTCGCACCGGATATCCCGACAGGAAGAATTAAGTGTTTTAGGCCCGCCTAAACTCATATGGGACGGAAGCGAAACGGACGAACGAAGACGTGGGCGTACGTGTGTGCCACGCTGTTCGGGGCGAGCGGAGACGACGACGCCGACGGCTCCGACGCGCGGTAGGCCACCACGGCTATCACTACCGACGCCGAGATACCGACGGAGGAGACAGCTATGGCGGACCTCTCGTTTCGAACCTCGGCGTTCACCCACGGCGAATCGATTCCCGAGAAGTACACCTGCGAGGGCGAGGACGTTTCCCCGGAGTTGACAGTCGGCGGCGCGCCCGACGACGCGGCGGCGCTCGCGGTCGTCGTGGACGACCCCGACGCGCCCGCCGGGACATTCACCCACTGGTTGCTCTGGAACCTGCCTCCTGACACGGTCGAAATCGAAGAGGGCGTCGAACCGCGCGAGGAACTGCCGGACCTCGGCGGCGCGCGGCAGGGGGAGAACGACTTCGGCGACGTCGGCTACCGCGGTCCCTGTCCGCCGGAGGGCGACGGTCCCCACGAGTATCGGTTCACACTGTACGCGCTGGACGAGGAGTTGGACGCGGAGGGTGGCGCGCTCCGCCCCGAAGTACAAGACGAACTCGACGCGAAGACCATCGACTCCGACCAGTTCACCGGGACGTTCTCGCGGGAGTGAGACCGCGTCGAACACCGGGCCGGGACGAAAGAAGTGGTCCCACCGACGCGACCGCTACTGTCCGCCGTTCGGTTCGTTCACCGTCGCGTCGTTGAACATCTGGCGACTCGTTCCGGCCGCGCCGAACTTCGGAATCTGGGCGTAGTCGTACCAGAACCGCTGGTCGGTCTGGTGGTAGACGTTGAGGAACACCGTGTCCTGCCAGTTGGCCTCCTCCATCTTGATGTACGCCTCGTTGCGCGCCTGCTCGGCCTCGTCGGTCGGTGCGGGGTTCTGCTGGACCGTGGTCCAAGCCCGTCTGGCGCGTTCGGACGCCTCGGTCCCCGACCAGTTGACGTACGAGATGGGCGCGCTCTGGGAGGTGTCGGTCAGCGGCGGGTTGAGCAACTGCAGGAAGTTGTCGGGCGCGGGCCAGTCCATGACCCACCCCAGCGAGTACGCCTGCAGGTTCCCGTTCCGACCGCGCTTGAGCAGGGTCGAGAACGGCGCGGTCTCGATTTGCATGTCGATGAACGCGCTGGAGAGTTTGTCGCGCAGGAGCTGGCCCACCTGCGGCCACGTGTTGGAGCGCTGGTAGACCGTGAACGTGAACTGGTACCGGTTATCCGGCCCGTAGCCCGCCTCTCGCATCACCTGTCGCGCTTTCTGGAGGTCGGTCTGGCGATAACTGTACGGATACTCCTGCTGGGCGTGCTGCTGATAGGCGTCGGGTCCGCCGGGGTAGATGGCGGGCGGCGTGAAGTGGAACGCGGGTCTCCCTCGGCCCTTGAACACCTGCTCGACCAGTTGCTCCTTGTTCATCGCGTACGCGGCGGCGTGCCGCGCGGCCTGTTCGACCCGGTTCGTGTTGAACCCGATGTAGAACGTGTTGATGGTCGGAACCGCGAGGAAGTTGAGCGTCTCGCCGTTCCGAACCGGCCCGTACGTACCGACCTCGCGGCCGCGCTCGTCGGTCTTCTCGACTTCGACCTTGTTCGGGTTGTAGAACTCCGTCGGGATGGAGAACGCGTCGGCGTTCTTGTTCATCGCGTAGGTGTACCGCGCGTTCGCGTCCGACATTATCTGCCAGTGGACCCGCTCGACCTCGGCCTTGTTTCCGTAGTAGTTGTCGTACCGCGTGACCGACGCCTCCGTGTTCGGTTGCCACGACTCGAATTTGAACGGTCCGCACCCGACGGGTTGACTGGTGGCGAACTCGCTGTATTCGAGTTCCCCGTTGTACCCCTGAATGTCACCGACGATGCCTTCGGGCACGGCGGCGAACGCCGTGTACGCCAGCATCTCCAGCGTGGCGTGGAACGGCTCCTCCAGTTGTATTCGGAGGGTTCGGTCGTCCACGGCCGTGACCGACAGCGTGTCCGGTTGGTAGTTCCCGTCGGCGTCGACGGAGTGTTTGACGCCGATTGATTCGAGGATGAAGTAGGCGCGCCGCGACTCCGGCGACTGGGCCAACCGCTCGAAGGAGTAGACGAAGTCCTGAGCGGTGACTTGCGACCCGTCGTGGAACGTCGCACCCTCCTTCAGCGTGAACGTGTAGGTCCTGAAGTCGTCGGACACCTCGTAGTTCTTCGCCAGCAGCGGTTGGACCTCGATGTTCCCGTTCGGGTAGTTCATCAGGGCGTCGAAAACCTGCTGGATGACCTCTCCGGAGGCGGTGTCGGTCGCCTTGATTGGGTCGAGGGTACTCATCGTGGAGTTGATGAGGTTGAGCGTGCCACCCCCTCCCTGACCCTGCTGGGTCGTCGTCTGTTGAGCGTCCGCCTCTCCCGTGAACGCACTCCCGAGCGCGACGGCCGACGCCGCACTGCCGGTCGCTTCGAGGAAGGACCGGCGGCTCGTGTCTTGTCCCACCATGACAACGAGGAGCACGGCTTCGAGTTCCATTTATCCCCGTGTCCGTGAGTAAATACGAATCGCTTGGTAAAATCGTCTCTCGCCACAGTTTTTCGGCGGCCGGTCCGCGAAACCCTAATCGGCCCCAAATACTACATTTTGTATCGCAGTAATAAGTTTATACGTGGTGGCCGCGCACCGGACGTCGAATCGGGTAACGACCGGCTACCCCATCAGTCCGCACGCCAGAAGCGTTGAGGAACGGCTTCGCGGTCGAAGCGCGAGTTGCGCGGGGCTTTTACCGGCCGGGCGACTACGTGACGGTGATGGTCCAGAACGTCGCGGGCATGCTCTCCGAACTGGAGGTGGAGGACTTTCACTTGCTGTCGGGCATCGAACAGGGGATGCGCTTCTCGGAGTGGGTCGCCCGCGAGAAGATTCCCGAATTCTCGCGGTTGACCGCCGAGGAGGTCGACTACCGCATCGACAGGTGTCTCGACCGGGAACTGGTCGAACGCAAGACGATACAGTACGAGGGCTACAAACTCAAGTTCGAGGGGTACGACGCGCTGGCGCTCCACACCTTCGCGGAGCGCGACACGCTGGAGGGGTTCGGTTCGCCCCTCGGCGTCGGCAAGGAGAGCGACGTGTACGAGGTCCAGTCGTACAAACCGCTCGCGCTGAAGTACCACCGCGAGGGCTACACCAACTTCCGCGAAGTGATGAAAGAGCGCGACTACACCTCCGACCGCGAACACGTCTCGTGGCTCTACACCGCGCGGAAGGCCGCCGAGCGCGAGTACGAGGCGCTCGAAGCGCTCTACCCCGACGTGAAGGTCCCCCGCCCGATAGACCACAACCGCCACGCCATCGTGATGGAGAAGATAGACGGCGTGGAACTCTCGCGGACGAAACTCGAAGACGAGCAGGTGGTGCCCATCCTCGACCTAATACTGTCGGAGATGAGCGACGCCTACGCCGAGGGCTACGTCCACGCCGACATGAGCGAGTACAACGTCTTCGTCAACGCCGAGGGCATCACCATCTTCGACTGGCCGCAAGCGACCCCGACAGACCACGAGAACGCCGAGGAGTTCCTCGAACGCGACGTGGACAACGTGGTCGGCTACTTCCGGCGGAAGTACCCCCAACTCGTGCCGGACGTGGACGTTTCCGCACTCTCGGCGACTCTCGCGGACGGAACGTTCGGGTCCGCCCGCGACCACGCGTCAGAAGACTAACGACACGACCGCCAGCACGAGGAAGAGTATCACCAGCCACTTGGCGACGTCCATCGAGAGTCCCGCGACCCCGCCCGCACCGAGCGCTCCGGCGATGATGGCGAGAACGAAGAAGGCGATGGCGAGTTCGAGAATCGCCATGCTATCGACCCCCGAGATACCGCGTCAGTTGCTCGGCCGTTCTCACACGTCGGATAGTTCCGAACATGTCTCTGCGTTTCTCGTCCACGCGCTTAGTTATCAGGTGGCTAATCCTCGCGGGTCGGCCGAGGACGCCGGGACCCCCCGTGAAACGGTCCGAAACGGTAGACGACAACGCGTGGTTTCTCGGGTCTCGGCGGCCCGAAGCCACTTCTGACGGACGATGGTACACGTTTGCGGATTATGCGAACTCCGTTAGCACTCGCACTGCTCGTACTCGTCTCGGCGACGACGACGTTCGTCGCGTCCCGGCCGGTGCGGACGCCCGCGTGCAATCGGACGCGGCGCGGGCGCAGGACGGCGCGCCGCCGGACCCCGAGTCCGACGTACTCGGATGGGAGAACGGCTACTGGTACAACGAATCGCTTAGCATCGTTCGCGACGACGGGATAAACAAGTCGGAGCGACAGAAAATCGTGGCGCGGGCGATGGCGCGCGTCGAGCGCATCAGGCGACTCGAATTTCGGAAGAAGGTCCCGGTGAGGGTGATTCCGCGAGAACAGTTCCAGAACCGGAGTCAGGACCCGGTAGAGGACCGCAGGCGGACGTTCGACAACGTGAAGTTCGAAGCGCTGTTCATGGTCAACGAGACGACGAACTCGCTGGCCGTCCAAGAACGCAACGCCGGGTCCTCCATCGGCGGATTTTACAGTCCGACCGAGGACTCCATCGTCGTCATCTCGGAGACCAGACCGCCGAAGGTGGACGAACTCACGCTCGCCCACGAACTCGTCCACGCGCTCCAAGACCAGCACTTCGACCTCACGGAGTTCAACCGCTCGACCCGCGAGGAACACAACGAAATCGACGGACTGGTCGAGGGTGACGCGAACTACGTCCAGTACCGCTACACCAGAAACTGCAATCAGAACTGGAGCGGCACGTGCCTCGAACGGACGGGACGGGCCGGTGGCGGGAACGGGACGCTCGCCAACGCCGGTATCTACCTCCTGAAGTACCAACCGTACAGCGACGGGCCGCCCTTCGTCGCCGCGATTCGCAACGCGTCGGGATGGGACGGCGTGAACGCGCTCTACGAGGACCCGCCCAACAGCACCGAGCAAGTGATTCATCCCGAACTGTACGGCGAGGACCTCCCGAGCGAGGTCGAGTTACGGGACGAGAGCAACGAGGACTGGCGCAGAGTCAAATTGGAAGACAGAGGGGTCAACTACGCCGAGTTCGGTGAAGCCGGACTGTTCACGATGCTCCTCTACCCCAGTCTCACGCAGGAGGGGACAGAGACGGTGATTCCCAGGGAGTCGTTCGCCACCCGGAACCCCGGCACGAACCAGAACACCCTCGACGCGTACAACTACAGCCATCCGGCCACGGCCGGGTGGGACGGCGACAAACTCTACGCGTACGTCAACGAGAACGTCCCCGAGAACGAGACTGGCTACGTCTGGAAGACCGTCTGGGACTCCGAGAAGGACGCCCGCCAGTTCGCCGAGGCCTACCGGAAACTGCTGAACATCCACGGCGCACAGCAGGTCGAGGGGCGACCGAACGCGTGGGTCATCCCCGACGACCGCGAGTTCGCCGACGCCTTCCACGTGGAACGGCGCGGAGACACGGTCGTCGTCGTGAACGCGCCGACGGTGGACCAGCTATCGGGGGTCTACGCCGACGTGACGCCCGAGGCGGAGTCGAACGCCTCCAGTCGGAGCCGAGTCGCCCGAGCGCAGGACCCAATCCGAAGTGCTTAAACGCCGACGACGAGAATTCACGATAACTCGCTGGCAGACGGGCACCAGCGGGCACCTGTGGGCCGCAGGCGGGCGACACCGCTCGCGTGCGGCCGCAGGACGGGATGTGGCCCCCGGGACGTCGGGTCTCGCGGGCTGAACCACGCAACGCCCGTGGTGATAAACCATGGCAAAAAGTTTCTACTCCCACATCAAGGACGCGTGGAAAGACCCCGGCGACGGCGACCTCGCCGAACTGCAGTGGCAGCGCAAGCAGGACTGGCGCGACCAAGGCGCTATCGAGCGCATCGAACGCCCGACTCGCCTCGACAAGGCCCGCGAACTGGGCTACAAGGCAAAGCAGGGCGTCGTCCTCGCCCGCGTCAGCGTCCGCAAAGGCTCGGCCCGCAAGGAGCGGTTCAAGGCGGGCCGACGCTCGAAGCGGCAGGGTGTCAACCGAGTCTACCGACGCAAGAACCTCCAGCGCATCGGTGAGGAGCGCGCCAGTCGGAAGTACCGCAACCTGCGCGTGCTGAACTCCTACTGGGTCGGCGAAGACGGCAGCCAGAAGTGGTTCGAAGTGATTCTGCTGGACCCGGAGCATCCGGCCATCGAGAACGACGACGACCTCAACTGGATTTGCGACGACTCCCACAAGGGCCGGGCCTTCCGCGGCCTGACCAGCGCCGGAAAGAGCAACCGCGGACTCCAGCAGCGCGGCAAGGGCACGGAACACACCCGCCCGAGCAACAACGGCGGTCAGGGTCGCGGGAAGTAACGTCTACTCCATTTCGTTCCATTCTTCGGCCGGTATCGGACCCGACAGCGGCGGGAGAACATGTAATCGTGGGTCGCTACGCGACCGTCGAAAAGAACTCGGTCCGAGGACTCGGAGCCGCCTGATTTCGGTTCAGTAGCAACAGGGGTCCGCGCACGTGTACGACGGACAAGCGGCGGCACCATCGTCGAAGTCGTTGTTGGTGTCGAACTCTGCGTCGAACTGGGAGCGAAGGTCGTCTCGGTTCATGAGTATCACTTAGGCACCTGTTACCACGGCGCCCATAGAGACGGTTACTCCGGCCATACTTGAATTTTTCTAATACTTAATTTATTAATTTAATATTTGAACGATTCAGGCGTTTTCTCTGTTGTGTTACTAAACGCGGGAGCAGAGAGTCCGAGAAGTCACTCCCAGAGGAGAGCGCAGGGGAGCGCCTCGGGGTTGTTCGCCCGCAACATCGTGTATCCGATTCCCGAGAGTCCGAGGAAGAACGTCGGGTCGGGCACTTCACGGGTCTTCGCGTGGACGCAGTACGTTCCGGTTTCGCGCTTCCGGGCGAGGACGCCGCCGAGGAGACTACGCGCTTCACTGGACCGGCGGCCGAGTCGCTGCTCGGTTTCGAGCAGGAACTCGGCCCGACCGGCGTTCCCACAGCAGAGGTGGTCGAGGTCGTGGAGGTCTCCGGACGGGAAGCTTTCGACCGCGCGTTCGAGACCCCGCTCGGCCCGGTCGTCGGTGACGTACTCCGTCATGCCGAGGCGAGAGAGACCGACGCCGCTCCGACCGTGACACCACTGGTCGGGGAACTGCGTCATCTGTTCGACGTCTCGGTAGTTGGGCCAGTTTTGCTCCGACTCGGAGAACGCCCGCGACTCGAATTCGAGCGCTTCCAGCGCGGCCTTCCGGTATTCGGAGCGACCGGTCGCGTCCGAGAGACGGACCAGCGCGTACGCGATGCCGCCGACTCCGTGCGCGAACCCGACCAGCGGCGTGGTCTCGTCCACGGTCTTCCAGACGGGAACGCCACCCTCGGACTCGACGCGCGAGTCGAGGAGGTGGTCGCCACATTCGACCGCGGCCTCCAGCAACGCGAGTGACTCCCGCCGGTCGTACAGTGCGAGCAGGCCGAGAATCGTGCCAGCGCTCCCGCCGACCACATCGTAGGTCTCGTCCACCTCGACGACTTCTGGCGTAAGCAAATCGGCCACCTTCGTCGCGTCGGCCAAGAGGTCGGCGTCTCCCAGCAGGTCGGCGGTCACTCCGAGACCGTAGGCAACCGCGCCGATACCGGTCGTGCCACCGGAGTTCCGTGGTGTAAGCAGGTCGTCGTCCGACCGAAGCGCGTCGCGGACGGGACCGACGGCGTCGAGCGCGAACTCCCGATATCGTTCCTCGCCGGTCACGCGGTAGAGACCAGCACCGAACAGTCCGATTCCGCACCGGCCGATGTACAGCGACCCGTAAGCCGGTCGGAGCGAGAACGGGTCTCGGTCGTCCTGACTCCCGGTCTGTGGCTCTATCGAGGCCCAATGATACGTCCCGTCCTCGGTCTCGAACGCCGCCCCTTCGACCCGGTCGAACAGGTCGGTCGCCTCGCGTTGGAGTCGTTCGCCGTCCACCGATTCGTAGCCGACCGACGACTGAGTTCCGGGAGTCGCATCCGGGTTCGGGACTGCGGCGAGGCTACCGCGGACGAGTTCGACCTGCTCGCGCATGTCCGACCGGGAAGCCGACTCGATACGACGCCGAGCGCGACTGATTCCCGACGCGTCGGCCTCGACATCTATCGGCGATTCCCGAATTCGGAGCGCGGTCTCATCGGTTCGGCAGGTGAACCGCGGCGGGTCGAGGCGCTTCAGCACCCGCATCTCGGCGTCGCAGAGCGGCCACGGTTTCGGGTCGCCGATTCGCCCGTTGCAGAACGGGACGGCCAACTCCTCCATCTCGATGCCGAACCGCGCCCCGTCTTCGAGACACGACCGAGAAGTCATCGACTTGACGAGGGCGCCGTACTCCAACGTCGGTCGGTAGACGACCCGATTTTCGACCGACTCGAACGCGTCGAGGAGACCGATTTCGTCGGCCAATCGCCCATCGTCGTGCAACTCCAGCACGGTCTCGTAGGTCGTCTCGAAGCCGTCTACGATGGTGTCCAGATACTCGTCCGGTGAGTGCGGTTCGCCGTCCACGGTCGGCACGTTCTCGCTCCGGTCCACGCTCGGTGACTCCTCTACGACCGACATCACGTCGGTGTCGGCGGCCACGATACGGGGATAAGAGGACCCCTCGCGTTCGACTTCCTCCCCGGAGACGGCGATGCCCGAAGTCGCTTTCAGCATCTCGAAATCGAGGTCGGCGCTGGCGTTCCGGACGCCGTAGGGGAGAAGCAGCGTCAAGAGGACGCTATCGTCTCTGAGCGCTCCGACCCCGGTCCGCGACGGCCGTCGGTGCGACCCGACGTAGGGATGGAGGACGGTTTCGGCGTCCACCAGCGTCGGGTGTTCGCCCGCCGTGACGAGGTTCTCGATTTGGCAGTCTCGGAATTCGAGGAAGTAGGCGACGCAGACGAGCGCACCTGCCCGCTGGTAGTAGCGTTCGACGGCCTCACGGTCGGCGCAGTCGTCGCGTTCGACCCACTCCATCCACCCGTAGCCGTCGCCTGCGACGTACGTCGGCGTCTCGAAGTCGGGAACCGAAAGGTAGTCGTTCAGGCGGTCGAGTATGCGATAAAACGTCTCTCCAGCGGTGACGCTCCGGGGCTTGTACGCGACAGTAACGCCGGAATCGAACGCTATGCGCATCACCGCGCGGCCATCACCGTGGGTGTCGTCGGCGAGCGGTTCGAGGGTCGTCACCGCTCCCAGTTCGCCGGTCACGCCGAACTCGTCGGCGAGTCGGTCTCGGTCGGCGCGCAGTCGACGGGAGAACTCCCGAAGATGTTCGTCCCATTGGCGAATTTGCGTGGCGAGCAATCGGGCGAACACCGGATATCGCTGACAGAGTTCGGCCAGTCCGCCGGTGAACAGGTGGTTCACGAACTGCTCGTAGTATTCGGTCGGCGGTTCGTCGAACTCGTCCGGGTCCGCAAACGCCAATTCGCGGTCGTGAGACGCGACGAACGTCTTGAACTCGACGTAGAGAACCCGCAGAAACCAACTCTCGAACCGATTCCGGAGCCACTCTGCCATCGTTCCGATGGCTTCCGCAGAAAGCGCGTCCCGAACGGGGTCTTCGGGGAGTCGGTCGCGGGCGTACGCCGCGACTGCGGCCGAGAGTTCGGCGAAGCGCCGTTCTCGCTCTCGTTCGTCACCAAGTTCGCCGTTCGACCCCCGGTCCGGGCCGAAACTCTCGGGCAGGTCGTCGGGGTCGAACTCCTGTACCACGCCGACGAGTTCTTCGAGGCGTTCGACCCACTCGGGGAGCGGTTCGTCCTCGGCCAGTTTCTCCGACCGAATCGACTCCCGACAGACGTCTTCGGTCACTTCGAGGCGGTCGAGTCGCTGGCTAAATGCCTCGTCGTCGGGAAATCGCTCGCGCCATTCCTCGAGGAGTTCCTCCACCTCGGACTCGTCCCGGCCGGTCGGTTCGAGTGCGTCAGGGTCGGCTAGCCGTTCGTGGAGCGTCCGTGCACGTCCGGCGAGGACGCGCTTCTGCTCGCTATCGAAAACGTCGTTCATAGCCTCTCACTCCCGGTATTTTCGTTCGGTATCGGGGACACGGAGGAAATATTACAGGGTAGAAATAAGTAAATTTCTCTAGTTAGAACTTTTCTACGTGCCGTCAGAGTGAGGGGAATATTCGCTCGCGGCGGAGAGGGTTAGCGCGGAGACTTCGACCGGTGAATCCGGGAGCCTCCGAATCTCCGACCGCGGATTTATACCTGAAAGCGCCTAACCCCCGGCTATGAGTCTCTCGCTGGACCCGACGCAACTCGACCGCTACTCCCGGCACATCATCATGGACGAGGTGGGACCGGAGGGCCAGCAAGCCCTGCTCGACGCCGCCGTGCTGGTAATCGGCGCGGGCGGACTGGGCGCGCCGGTCGTCCAGTACCTCGCGGCCGCGGGCGTGGGCACACTCGGCGTCGCCGACGACGACGAAGTCGAACTGAGCAACCTCCAGCGCCAGATAATCCACGGCAACGACGACGTGGGCCGCCCGAAAGTCGAGTCGGCGGCCGACTTCGTGGCCGACCTCAACCCCGACGTGGACGTGCAGACCCACGAGGTCCGAGTCGAACCCGACAACGTGGAGGACCTCGTCGCCGACTACGACTTCGTTGTGGACGCCACCGACAACTTCCGGACGCGCTACCTCGTCAACGACGCCTGCACGCTCTCGGGCACGCCGTTCTCCCACGGCGCTATCTACAAGTTCGAGGGGCAGGTCACCACGTTCACCACGGAGGGACCGTGCTACCGGTGTCTGTTCCCCGAAGCGCCCCCCGAGGGGATGGTCGCCGACTGCGCGAGTACCGGCGTGCTGGGCGTCCTCCCCGGCACTATCGGTAACATTCAGGCCACCGAGACGGTCAAGTACCTGCTCTGCGAGGGCGCAGGTCTCGACGCGGCCGAACTGCTCGACGGCCGGATGGTGTTCTACGACGCGATGGCGATGTCGTTCGAGGAAGTCGAGTTCCGTCAGAATCCCGACTGCCCGGTCTGCGGCGACGACCCCATCGAAACGCTTTCGCAGGTGGAGTACGCCGAGGAGTCCTGCCCGGTGAACGCCGACTGAGAGCGCGCGACCGAACTGGTTCGCCACAGGATTTACGCTTCTCTACTTCTGGGAATCACTGTCTGTTTATATGCCTTCTCCGGCCGTCGATTCGAACGTAAGGTGAACGACGATGGCAACTACAGAAATCAACACCCGAGTCAACGAGTTCGAGAGCACGGTCGGCGGCGTCACGGTCCGGGGCGAGGCCCACAGTCTGAGCGCGTGGTTCGTGCTGGCGCTCCGACTCATGATGGGGTACGCGTTCCTCCACGCCGGACTCGACAAACTGCTGGCGGCGGAACCCTTCAGCGCGACCGGCTACCTGCTGAACGCGGTTCCGGAGGCGAGTCCGCTCTACGAGACGTTCCAGTGGATGGGCCAGACTCCGTGGTTCGCCGACTTCCTCGCGATTGCCGTCCCGTGGGGCGAGACGCTCGTCGGTCTCGCCCTGCTCGCGGGTCTCCTGACCCGCCTCGCGGCGTTCTTCGGCGCGTTCATGATGCTGCTGTTCTACTTCGGCAACTGGGACGTCGCCCACGGCTTCATCAACGGCGACTTCGCGTACATGCTCGTGTTCCTCTCGGTCGCGGCGTTCGGCGCGGGCCGCATCCTCGGACTCGACGCCGTCGTCGAGAACTACGACCTCGGCGGCCGAACGCTGGTCGAGACGTACCCGCGACTCCGGTACGTCCTCGGCTGAACACCCGTAATTTTTGACGAGAGGTACTGGCTACGGTTCGGCCACGCGCACCGTGAACGTCCATTCGTACTCCCGTCCATCGACGCGGTAGGTTTCGCCGAACCGATACTCGCCCGGCGGCATACAGTGGTCGTTCTTCGGATAGTCCCACAGTTCGTAGGTCCGGGTGAGCGTCTCGCCAGCGTCCACGTCGAGTTCGACGGGACCACACGGTTCGCCGACGAAGAAGTCCATCTCCGACGGTCGCCAGCACTCCTCGGCGGCCGGTTCGAACGCCTGTTCGTCCGAGCGCAGGAGGACCAACCGCGCGTCGCCTCCGCTTTTAGAGGCGGTGTGCTCGTCGGCGGGCGGACACGACTCGTAGCCCAGCGTCAGTCGGCGGTCGCCGCGGTTCGTCAACGAGAGTTCGACCTCGGCGGTATGGTCGTCGGTGACCGTCGGTTCGACGGCCTCGACGGACGGTTCGAGGTCGAGTTGCGCGAGTCGGCCGGTTTCGAGCGATTCGACTGTTACGGTCCTGAACGCGTCTTCGGGCGGGGTTCGAGGCATCGTGGTCTGGTTCTGCGAGCGGAACCTCCGGAGGTTCGTACAACCGCCGAGAGCGACGAACCCCGGGCCGAGCGCACGGAGAACCCGTCGCCGGTTCATACCCGGATATCCACCGCTATCGACATAAGCGGTGGAGATAGGCCAAACAGCGATTGTAGTAACCGGAGGACATAATATTTGATAACCAACTGTTTTCAGACGTAGTATGTCTGGAAATAACGGGAACGAAGGCCGAGACGACGAACAGACCGGAAGCCGACGGCGATTCCTGAAGCGAGTCGGTGGCGCAGGCGTCGCGGTCTCGTTCGGTGCGTCCGTCCCGAAATCCGCCACTGCGGCCGAGACCTCCGAATCGCAATCGTCGGTACAGAACGTGGTTCCCGTGCAATCGACCGGGAGGACCGCATCCGTGAATCCCGAAGACGTGCCGAGGGCCGACGAGAGCGACTACCAAGGCGACTTCGAAGTCCCGACCATGCTCACGATGAGTCCCGCGGAGTACCGGCGGATACAGGAGCGAGTGCAGCGCGGAGACTTCCCACAGCCGCCCGAGAGCGCGGTCCAGCGAGTCCCCCGGGAGAACGGAGGTGACGGCGAATGAACGTCAGCAACGAGTACAAGGGGTTCGACTCGACCGACACGGGCTACCGACCGCCGGACGCCGGTCTCGCCGCAGGGCAGTCCAAGAACGTACAAGCGATAAACAGCCTATGGGGTATCTTCGACCAAGGGACCGGCAACCGCGAGTGGGACACCACGCTGACCGACTGGTTCTCAAACGTCATCCCCGACCCCGACAACACGAAGGTGTTCGACCCCAGAGCGACCTACGACTACGGCGCAGACCGATACATTCTCTGTGCGGTCGGGAAGGACAACAACACCGACGAGGGGTTCTGGCTGCTCTCGGCGTCTGACACGAGCGACCCGTACGACTCGTGGTCGAACACGCGAATCGACCTCTCGTCCAGCGACTACTGGGTGGACTTCCCGGGTCTCGGCGTAGACGAACACGGCATCATGCTTACCGGGAACATCTACGAGAGCGGGAAGGGGTTCCAGTACGCCTCCATCGTCGTCGTGGACAAGTCGGAACTCTACAATCAGGACAGCTACACCTACTGGCGGTACACGGAGGTGCAGAACCCCGACGGGTCGCAGGCCGCGACGATTCAACCCGCGGACGGACTCACCTCCGCGTCGAAGCAGTACCTCGTCAACAGCCAGTCCGGCGGCGGAGACACGTTGAGCCTCTACAAAATCACGAACCCGGCCACGAGCAACCAGTACCTGAACAGCTACAGCGTCAGCGTCAACTCCTACAGCGCACCCCCAGAGGCCGAGCAACCCGACACGACGACGAGCCTCCGCATCAGCGACGCCCGGTTGCGGAGCGCGACGGTCTACGCGAACGGGTCCGTGTGGGCGACTCACCACGTCGGCTACGACTGGGGTGACAGCGACACCGAGGCCATCGTCGCGTGGTACGAGGTAGACGTGTCGAGCGAGTCGGTCGTCCAGCAGGGCGGGTTCGGACTCGACGACAACTACCTCTTTTTCCCGTCCATCGCGGTCAACCCCAGCACCGACGACATGATGATAACGTACAACCGGACGAACGAGAGCAGCATCTACCCCGGCGTCAAGGTCGCCGGGCGGGAGTCGAGCGACGACTCCGGGTCGATAAAGGGGTACACGAACGTCAAGAGCGGCGAGTCGGCCTACGACCCCTCGTCGAGCGACCCCGAGCGGTGGGGCGACTACACCGCGATGTCGCTGGACGCCAGCGACCAGTCGAAGTTCTGGCTGTACGGCGAGTACGGTCTCGATTCGAGTAATCAGGACGAGTACGGAATGTGGACGGCGCGGGCGAACTGGTAACCCCTGAGCGTCTACTCGCCGCGCCCCCGTAGCTCCACCACCGACCCCTTCTCCGTGCTCTCGTAGACCGCCTCTATCGCCTCCATGTCTACGAGTCCGTGCCGACCGTCGGGGAGAATCTCGCCGTCCGTCCGGAGTTGGTGGGCGAAGTAGTCGAACTCCTCGCGCATCTGGTCTACCTGTTCGTAGTCCACGTCGGCCCGAGTGCCATCGACTTCGAGCGCGAACTGCCGGGGCTTACGGTCGAAGAACGCGGGTTCGACGTTCACCTCGCCCTCGGTCCCGACGACCTTCAGGTGACTCGACTCGGCGGCGCGCTGACTCGCGGAACAGGCCGCTAGCGTGCCGTCGTCGAATCGGACTTGGAAGGTGGCGGCCTCGTCGGGCACGTCCGAGAACGCCTCGTCGTCCGAGCGCGCGAACGCCGAGACCGCAACGGGGTCGGCGTCGAGGACGAACCGCGCCGTGTTGAGCGGATAGATACCGAGGTCCATCACCGAAGTGCCGGGTCCCGAGAGGTCGGGGTCGAGACGCCACTGGTTCGGGTTCGGATTCATCTCCAACAGGTTCTGGGACATGCTCCCGTGGACGAGGACGGGGTCGCCGATAGCGCCCTCGCCGACGAGTTCGCACGCCCGCCGGACCGCGGGTTCGGTGTGCATCCGGTAGGCGACCATCAGCGGTACGTCGGCGTCCTCGCAGGACTCGACCATCCGCCGGGCGCGCTCCGAAGTCGCCTCCATCGGTTTCTCGCAGAGGACCGCCTTGCCGAACTCGGCGGCCGACTCGACGAACGCGAGGTGCTCGGCGTTCGGCGTCGCGACGTACACCGCGTCGTACACGTCGGTGGCCGCGCCGTCGTGGAACTCACCGTAGGTGAGCGCGACTTCGGCGCTCTCGACGCCGTCGGCCACGCCCTCGGCCTTCCTGCGGTCGCCGCTGACGACCACGGTCGTCTCGCACCAGTCGCTGTCCTCGGTGACGGGGATGGCCTCCTCGCGTGTCCACCACCCCAGTCCGACCATCGCGAATCGCACGGGTTCGAGGTCCGATTCCGTCTGCCAGTCGCGGCGTCCGAACGACGAGAGGTCGTTTCCGTCCATGGCGGACCGTCACGGTCTGCCCGGACGTAGCTTTCGACGGGGGCAAAGCGGACACCAAGCATCGGGTGCGAGCGGGACCGACGAGCATCGGCTTCGGACGGATTCGAAGTGGTATGAATTAACGTGACTAGCATCCGAACGTTAAACCCAGCGTAAGAAAATGTTATACTATTTCTTCATAGATTGAGCATCGGATGGAACGAAGTACCACCGAGGACGGACCCTCGCGGAGGAACGTGTTGAAGGGAATCGGCGCGCTGGGCGCGGCCGCCGCGGGCGCGTCGCTGACCGCCGGCAACGCGAGCGCACTCGGTTCGGGCGCGATGTACCAATACTACCACACCGACTGGGCGACCATCGAGAGCGACCTCTCGACGATTGCCAGTCGAGGCTACGACGCGATACAGGTTCCGCCCGCGCAGTTCAGTCGGGTCTACAAGCACGAACGGGAGTACACGGGCGAGAAGTACGACCCGCCGCTGGGCTACCAGCCCATCGACCTGCTGAACTTCGACAGCGAGTTCGGGACCGAGTCGGAGTACCGGTCGATGGTGGACGAGGCCCACAGTCAGGGACTGGACGTCGTCGCCGACGCCGTCGTCAACCACATGGCCGCGGGCGGCGACGCCTTCGAGCGGACGGTGACGCTCGACGACATCCCGCAGTTCGGCAGCGACGACTTCCACCCGGAGTGCAGCATCGACTACTCCAGCGACTACTCGGTCGAGGGGTGCTGGCTCGTCGGCCTGCGCGACCTGAAACAGGAGTCGTCGTACGTCCGCGGCGAACTGAAGAAGTACGTGGACAAGTACCGTAATATCGGCGTGGACGGTATCCGCTGGGACGCCGCCAAGCACGTCCCCGAGTCGTTCTTCGCCGACTACGCCAACCAGTGGGCGAGCGACCTCTACACGGTGGGCGAGGTCATCCCCGAATCGTACGACGGCAAGTCGAAACTGGACTACCTGCAGGGGTACGCCGACACCGGGATGTCGGTCACCGACTACACGCTCTACCACGTGATGAAGAACGAGGTGTTCTACGGTCCCGGCGGCGACATGAGCAGGTTGGCCGGGGCGGGGTTCGTCAACCGCGACCCGTACAACGCGCTGACCTTCGCGGGCAACCACGACAGTCCCGACCCCGCCCAGTCGCTGCTCGCACACGCGTTCATCCTGACCTACGAGGGGTACCCGCGCGTCTACAGCGAGGACTACGGCGTCGGCGACGACTCCATTGGGAACCTGCTGTGGATTCGGAACAACCTCGCCGGCGGCACGGCCTACGACCGCGTGACCGACGCCGACGTCTACGCCTTCGAGCGGTACAACAACCTGCTGGTCGCCATCAACAACTCCACGAGCTGGCAGACCCGCACGGCCTACACTAGCTGGCGGAATCAGGACCTCAACGACTACACCGGCGAACAGAACAGTCGCGCCGACGGGAACGGAAACGTCGAGGTGTCCGTCCCGCCCGAGGGGTACGTCGCGCTCGCACCGTAGTCGAGAGTATCAGAGACGAAGACGGTCCCCGACGTTCGCCGGGACCGTGCGAACTTTCGAACACGCTATTTGGGACCCCCACCGAGATAGAATCGAGAACCATGCCACACGAGACGTACGACGTGCTTATCGTCGGCGGCGGCGTCGCGGGCCGCTCGGCGGGCGTATTCACCGCGCGACACGGATACGACACGGTCGTCCTCGACGCCGGCGGGTCGATTCTCCGGCGGAACGCCGCGCTGGAGAACTACCCCGGCTTCCCCGCGGGCGTGGACGCCCGACTGTTGCTGGAGATGATGCGCGAGCAGGGCGAGCGCGCCGGTTGTGAATACAAGGAGACCGAAGTCACCGGGGTCGAGGCGACGGACGACGGGTTCGTGACCGAGACGGCCGACGGCGACCGCTACCGGTCGCGGTACGTCGTCGCCGCGACCAAGAACGCGACAGACTACCTCGAACCGCTCGACGTGGAACTGAGAGAGCGCGGGAAGACGTTCGTGGAGACCGACGAGAAGGGACGGACCACCGTCGACGGTCTCTACGCCGCGGGGCGACTCGCCGGGAAACCGCATCAGGCCGTCGTCGCCGCCGGGCACGGGGCCGAAGTCGCGGTGACGCTGCTCGAAGACGACGACCGACCCTTCTACCACGACTGGGTCGCTCCGGAGGGGTACTTCACGGGTCGCGGCCGAGAGGTGCCGCCCGGGTGTGAAGAAATCGACGAGGACGAGCGCGAACGCCGTGAGGCGGAGTCGCTCTCGGCGATGCGCGAGTACTTCGGCGAACCCTACTCGGACGAACCGGAGACGCACCCGAGCGTGGAGAGCGACGACGAGTAGTTCGGCCCCCGAGCGAGGTCATCGTGACCACCGTCTCCGTCACTGCCACGGCAGGCGTCGCGGACGCGTCGTAGTCGTTCCAACGCATACATACAGGCGCGACGACGAGAGTCGGACATGGACACTCGTTCGTTCGCTCGCGCTGGGAGCCTCTGTGGCGCGCTCGGCGCGGTGCCGGTCGCTTCGGCCCACGGCGGCGAGGCGGCCCCGCCGATGCCCCAGTGGATGGCGCTCGCGGTCCTCGTCGTCGGCGTCGGCGTGACCGTCGGCGGCGCGTACGCGCGTCACCGGACGACGCGACGACCGCGCTCGTCGTCGCGTTCGCCGGTATCGTGGTGGCCGCAATCGGTGCAGTCGGTCTGGTCCAACTCTCGCCGGTCGAGACGCTGGCGACCAGCCAACCTCCCATCTCGCGGGCGTGGTACGGCCCGCTGACGCTGGGTATCGGTCTCGCAATCGTGGTCGGGAGCCTTATCGTCGGTCGGATGCGCTGGCCCAGCGACCCCCGGTACGCCGCGCTCGGGATGTTACTGGGCCTGTGGGTCGCCTACCCGGTCCTCGTGCCGAGACCGCTGACGAACCCCGTCGGCTACCTGGTGGCTCTGGCCGTCCCGGTGACGGTCGGGTACGTCGTCCGGCGGGACTGCTGGGACCTGCTGGCGCGGGCGCTTTCCGACCGCGCCGCCCGGTGGTTCGGCGTCGGCACCGGCGTCGTCGCGGGCCTGTTCTTCATGTTCTCGATGGGGATGCTGACGTTCGTGCCCGAGGTCGGCAGCGGCGTGAACCTGAACCGGAGTTTCGTCACGACCTCACAGGTCACCAACCCGCTGGTCTACTGGCCCGCCGTCGAGTTCCACTTCCACGACTTCGTCGGCACCACGCCGCTCAGCGGCGTCGTGTCGGTGGGAATGGCGATGCTCGTCGGTCTCGTCGCGGTGCTGGTGGGACTGAACGCCGCCCTCCTCGCCTATCAGTGGCGAGCCAACGCCGCGAGCGGTGGCGCAGAGGCGACCGCCGGGTCCGCGGCCGTGGCCGCGCCCAACGCCTGCTGTTGCTGCGGCCCGGTCATCTCGGAGTTGGCCGTGGTGTCGGTCGGGCCGTCGGCGGCCGCGCCGCTCTACTGGCTGTTCGTGGACCTGGCTTCGCCGGTCGGCGCGCTGTTCTTCGTCGTCAGCGTCGGCCTGCTGGCCGGGAATCTTGTGCGGACCGGACGTTCACAGAGCTAGCGCTGAGTCGCGACTCGGAAGGGTAACGCGCGCTGGAAAATCGGTAATCGGCGATTGCCCGCTCGGAACCGAAACGAGGGTCGGAGCCGGAGCGTGACCGGCGCGATTAGGAGTTCAAGCGGTCTATCACGCCTTCGCGGACGCTTCTTGCCGTCTCTTTCGGCCCGCGAACCATCGCGACGGTGGCGTCCACTCGCTCGCCTATCGTCTCCGGAATCGACCCGAACAGCGCTTGGGAGACCGACCCCGAGCGCGTCGCACCGACGCAGACCGTGTCGTACGCGGCGACCGCGTCGAGCAGCGTCTGCTCGATATCGTCGCCCACGACGACTTCGCTCTCGTAGTCCACGTACTCGATACCGGCGCGCTCGGCGACGTCCGCGATGACGGCTTCGCCGCGCTCGCGCGGGTCCTCCTCGTCGTCCGGACGCTGGGCGTTGAGCAGGGTGAGCGACCCCTCTCCCGGACTGGTATCGACCAGTTCCGCGCCGCGACGAGCGGCGACCGGAGCGTGCGGGCCTTCACCGGCGAGCGCGACGACGTCCCGCACCACGTCTTGGCGCTCGGTCGTCGCCAGTTTCGCCAGCGTCACCTCGCAGGGCGCGTGCTGGACGACTTGGTCGATGTTCGACCCGAGGATGTGTTCCCGGGCGCTCCGGGACCCCTTCCAACCCATCAGCACGTGGTCGGCCCGCTCCTCCTCGACGACGTCGAGAACGACGTCACCGACGTCGCGGCCGACTATCGCTCGCGTCCGGAGACCGATGTCGAGGTCCTCGGCGATGTTCTGGGCGGCGTCGAGTAGTTCCTGCTGGCGCTTGACGCGCTCGTTCTCGAACTCGAGGTCCTGCGACAGCGACGTCTGCTGGGGCACTTCGATGACGTTGACCGCGATGATTTCGGCGTGTTCGTCCTCGTGGGCGTGGGCGTTCGCGGCCGCCAACCAGAGCAGGTCGCGCTCGGTATCGGGGTTGGCGACGGGGACGACGACCCGATAGTTGCCTTTGCCGTCGGCGGCGGTCGTCGGTTCCGGCGCGATGGCCTCGCCGACGAGGCTCTTGCTCGGAGCGCGGTCGCTCGCGTACCCGTAGTACCAGAGGACCCCGACCAACACGATGGCGACGCCGATGGCACCGACGGGCGTCAGCGCGAACGGGAGCGTGACGCCGAAACCGCCGAACGCCAGCGTGAACGGTTCGAGCGAGACCGACATCTGCGCGAGGACGGCGAGACAGCCGAGCATCCCGACCACGGGGACGACCGGGTAGAGGACGCTCGGAATCTGGAACGCCGGGTCGTAGTCGTCCGGGTCGGCCCGCCGCATCACGACGACCGCGACGTGGACCAGCGCGTACGTGACGAGATACGAGAAGGAGGCGACCTCCGCGAGCGTCCCGATGGGGACGCCGCTGGCGATGAGCGCGAGGATGACCGCGCCGGTGGCGACGATGGCGCGGTACGGCGTGCGGAAGCGCTCGTGGACCTGATTGAGCCAGTTGGTGAGAATCTTGTCCCGGCCCATCGCGAAGTTGACGCGCGCCGCCGACAGGATGGAGGCGTTCGCGCTGGACACCGTGGCGAGGACCGCCCCGACGACCATCGCGACCGCGCCGATTTCGCCGAGGAACTGTTCGGCCACGCGGGCGACCGGAATGTTCGAGGTGGCGAGCGCGTCGATGGAGAGGGTGCCGGTGCTGACGAACATCACCAGCACGTACATCAGCGTCGGCGTGACGACCGCCGCTATCATCGACAGCGGGAGGTTCCGACTCGGGTTCTTTATCTCCTCCGCGCTGGTGGCGATGACCTCGAACCCGATGAACGTGACGTACACCGTCCCGGCGGTGGCCGCGACTGCGGGCCAACCGTTGGGGTTGAACGGGTCGAGCGTCTCCATGTCCACGTTCAGGACGCCGAACGCGATGAAGACGATGATGAGACCGACCAACGCGAGAACGATGACGTTCTGGAGCGCACCGGTCTCCTTGACGCCCCGGTAGTTGACGCCGGTCAGGATGGCCGCCATGACGAGCGCCGCGATGGCCACGCCGGTCGAACCCATCGGGACGAAGTACGTGAGGTACTGGCCGAACCCGAGCATGTAGAACGCCGACGCGAACATCAGTCCGGCCCACATGCCCCATCCGACGATGCTCCCGAAGAAACTCCCGAGCGACCGGTTGACGTAGTAGTAGCTTCCGCCGGCCTTCGGCATCCCCGTGGCGAGTTCCGACAGCGAGAGCGCGGCGAGCAGTGAGACGATACCGCCGATGGCGAACGAAATCATGCTCGCGGGACCCGCCGCCTTGGCCGCGATGCTCGGCAGGACGAAGATGCCCGCCCCTATCATCGTGCCCAGACCGATGGTGTACGCTTCGAGGAAACCGAGGTCGCGGGCGAGTTCTTGGTCGGTCATCCGTTCGCCTCCGCCTCGTCCGGCAGGACGACGACCGGTCGGTCGGCGTTCTGGACGAGACCAGTCGTCGTGTCGCTCGTCAGGAGTTTGAGCCACCGACTGCCGCCTCGAGGGGTGAAGACGACGGCCGACGCGTCGAACTCGTCGGCCGCGTCGAGTATCGTCTCGGCGACGTCGGTGCCGTAGAGGATTCGCGTTTCGAGGTCGATTCCGTCCGCCGCGAGGGTCTCCCCGACGACCGCGAAGATGTCGCGCGCCGCCTCCTCGCGCTGTTCGACGGAGGCCTTATCGGGCGCTCCACCGGCCTTCTCGACGACGTGGACGGCCAGTACCTCACCGCCGCCGTCTCGGAGTCGAGGAAGCACCTGCTCGCAGGTCGCCTCGGCGTCCTCCTCCGACGCGACCGGCAGGACGATTCGTTGTAGTAGTGTGTCCGTCATACGTAACCTCTCTCGGTAGTCGGGGGTTATCCTCCGATAGGATATAAGTATGGTTTTGCAGGCACCCATCACACTCGGAGAAATTGAGGATTCCTAAATTCCACCGAGTATTCAGTATCAACGTATCGACAAAACCAGCATCACACCGCCGAGCGGCGACGATACCCGAAGTCGGAAGCGGTTTACCCCCGCTCGCCCACGTCCGAGACATGAGCGTTCGCTTGGACGAGATAGACAAGCGCATCCTCTATCACCTCGCTCGGGACGCACGCGGTATCTCGGCCCCGGACATCGCGGCGGAGGTCAACGTCTCGGCGGGTACGATACGGAACCGAATCCAGCAACTCGAAGCGGAGGGCGTGATAGAGGGGTATCACGTTCGTATCGACTACGAGCGCGCGGAGCGTCGGCTGACGAACCTCTTCATCTGTTCGACCGACGTTCCCGACCGCGAACGCATCGCCAAACAGGTCGCGGACATCCCCGGCGTCATCGGCGTCCGCGAACTGATGACGGGACGGGGGAACCTCCACGTGACCGCCGTCGGCGAGGACATGGCGGACCTCTCGCGCGTCGCGCGCGACCTCGCCGCCCTCGGCATCGACATCGAGGAGGAGAACCTGATTCAGCAGGAGTACCGCGGCCCCTACGACGCGTTCGGTCCGCAGGACGGACCCGAGGGCCACTCCATCACCGACTTCATGAACCTCTCGGGCGGTGCGGAGGTGGTGGAACTCACCGTGACCCAGTCGGCCCCGATAGCCGGACTCACCCTTCAGGAGGCGAACGAGCGAGGTATCATCGATTCGGAGGCACTCATCATCTCGATAGAGCGTGACGAGCAGATGCTGACGCCGAAGGGAGACACCAAGATGAACCCCGACGACGTGGTGACGCTCTTCTCGCGGACCGGCATCGACGACGAGACGATTTCGGCGTTCAGCGAGCGGTAACGCCCTCCCTCACCGAACGGCGGTTTTCTTGACGGACGCATCAACGTTCGCGAAGGCGGTCAGTCTACGTACCGTCCATCGTCCGACGGCCGATTGGGACCGGTGACTTCCGACACCGGTCACCCGCCGTCAGCGCATAAGCCCCACTACTGGATACTGACCGAATTTATAAATAGAGTTTTGCAATCAGAATCTTTAAGCCACCTCCGGCAGGTCGTCCGTAGTGACAACAGTCCCGACGGGACCGCGGAACCACCACGACGCCAACGATGAAATCGAACACGAGTACCCACCCGATATCGGAACCCGTCGCCAGAATCACGACCGACCGTCCCCGGACGACGGTTCCGGCGACGCCCGACTGCGGAGGTGCCGGTCGTCGGGCACGCGCTGGGGCAAGTGACGATGCGCCCCGAACGGAGGGGTGTGCGGAGAGATGAACGCTCAGTTCGAGACAATCGGCCGCGACCTCGGACGGATGCTACAGGCGCTGGCAGTGCTCACGTTCGTCTCGCTCGCGATTCCGCTCGTCTGGGGCGAGTACTACGCGATACCGCCGATGGTGGTCTCCGGAGGAGTCCCCCTCGCGCTCGGGTGGCTACTCACGGAGCGATACGCCGACGCCGACGACCCCGGAAAGCTCCACGGGATGACCATCGCGGCGTCGGGGTGGTTCCTCGTCGCGCTGTTCGGGTCGCTCCCGTTCCTGCTCGTCGCGTGGACGGTCCACTTCGACCCGGGAGTGCTCGGTGCCCCAGACTTGACCGGGCGGGCGGCCTCGACGCTCGCGGCGTTCCGCAACCCGCTCAACGCGTTCTTCGAGTCGATGTCGGGGTTCACCGGAACGGGGTTGACGATGACCGACGACGAGAGTTCGCTGCCCCACACGCTCCAGTGGTGGCGGTCGTTCATCGAGTGGGTCGGCGGGGTCGGCGTCATCGTCCTCACGACGGCCATCCTCGCCCGGCCCGGCAGCGGGTCGCTCACCCTCTACGAGAGCGAGGCCCGGTCGGAGAAGATTCACCCCAGCATCGTCTCGACGGTTCGCACGATATGGTGGATTTTCCTGCTGTTCACGTTCGTCTCCATCCTCCTACTGTGGCTGGCCGGGATGCCGATGTGGGACGCCATCAACCACGCGATGACGGGTCTCGCCACCGGCGGGTTCTCCATCACGGACAACAGCATCGCCACCTACGACAGCGTCGCCATCGACTTCGCGCTGCTGCCCGTCATGGTCCTCGGGAGCATCGCGTTCCCGGTTCACTACCTCGTCCTGCAGGGCGACCTACGGAACCTCTATCGGGACCTCCAGACGCGGTGGGTGTTCCTCTACTTCGCCGCCGGGACGGTCGGTCTCACCGCGATGCTGTACGCCAACGGCGTGTACGACCCCGGGTCGATGACGCTCGGTGCCGTCACGCTGAACGGGACCCTCGCGTCGCTGTTTCAGGCGTTCCGATACGGAGCGTTCCAGTTCGTGTCGGCGGCCTCCTGCACCGGGTTCCAGACCGCGGGGTCGCTCGGGACCGACTGGTCGGCCCAGTCGCAACTGCTCGTCTCCGCCGGGATGGTCGTCGGTGCGGCCGCCGGGTCGACCGTCGGCGGCATCAAACTCGTCCGCGCGATTACGCTGGTCGAGGGGACGAGGTTCCGAATTCAGGACGTCTTCTATCCGCCTTCCGCGATTCGGACGTTCAGCCTCGACGGTCGGGACCTCTCGGAGACGGAGGCGTCCAAGGAGTTCGAGGAGGCGGCCATCATCACGTTCCTCTGGTTCGTGTTCCTCGCGCTGGGGGCGTTCGTTCTGCTGGTCGTGCTTCCGGTCGGCGGAACGGACGGGTTCACGCTGGAGAACGTCCTGTTCGAGGTTGCGAGCGCACAGGGGAACGTCGGCCTGTCGTCGGGCATCACGGGACCGGCCATGCCGACGCCCGCCAAGGTGATGTTCCTGTTCAACATGTGGATTGGACGACTCGAAATCATCCCGGTGTTGGTGTTGCTCCGGGGCGCGTTCACTCGATTTGGAGGGTACAAATGAGCGCAGACGACCTACCGCTCGTGGGCGGCCTGTTCGACGCGGGACCCGACGACCGGACCTTCGACGCGTTACTCCTCGCCGGGCCACTGCTCATCGTCGTCGTCGCGGTCGCCGACCGGTCGTTCCTGACCTCACTCCTCGCCGTAGGCTACCTCGTCGCGTTCGTGTCGCACACCGTCTCCAACGGTCTCTCGTCGCAGTGAACTGCCGAAAATCAGCGAGCGCGTACCCGACGGTCCGGTCCTCTCTCGGGACTTATCGCACGGGACCGAGGAACTGCCAGTGGAGAGACGGTCCCTCTCCGTCTTCCGGATGCTTCTCCACTCGGACGTGGTAGAGGTACGGCCCGTGCGGACACTCCTCGCAACCCTGTGCGCACGGTTGGCGTTTGACGACCTTCGTGTAGCCGTCTCGCTCTTCGACGTCGAGAATCTCTTCGCCGGGCCGCGCTTCGAGCAAGTCCGCCACCGTCGGTGGTCGAGGCAAGAGCGATTCGGCGTGCGAGATGACGGCGCGGAGTTCGGACTCGGTCAGGTCGGAGAGACGTTCCGCGAGGTCGTCGGAGAGCGAGGAGTCGGGTCGATTGTCGGGGTTTTGGGACATGCTCCGGATATCGGAGTCATCACACTTAGAGTTACGGAATCGCAATCAGCTACTTTTATAACATTCTGTGTTCCTCAAGCTAGCATGTACTTAATTATCGTCGGCGCAGGCGATATCGGCTCTCCGCTCATCGAACTCGCCAGTAGGGAGAGCCACGACGTCGTCGTCGTCGAGCGCGACGAGGAGGTAGCCACCGACGTCTCCCAGAACTACGACTGCCTCGTGCTGAACAGGGACGCGACGACGATGGACGCGCTCGAGGAGGCGGGCGGCGACCGTGCGGACGCCATCATCAGCACGACCGAGTCCGACGCGACGAACGTCATGGTGATGTTACTGGCTCGGGAACTCGAAATCCCCTCGCAGGTGTCGGTCGTCCACGACCCCGAGCACATGAACCTCTTCCGACAGTTGGGCGTCAACGTCCTCGAAAATCCTGAACAACTCATCGCGGAGTACCTCTACCGGGCGGTCCAGCGACCCTCCGTCAAGGACTTCATGCACCTCTCGGGCGACGCGGAGATATTCGAGATTACCGTGGGCGAGGACAGCGCCATCACAGGGCAGAGTCTCGCCGCCGCCGACCAGAACGACGTTCTGCCGGACGACGTCCGGGTCGTCGCCATCGAGCGCAATCAGTCGGTCCTGCTTCCGCAGGGCGACACCGAAATTCGGAGCGGCGACCTCGTGACGGTGTTCTCGAAGCGCGGGGTCGACTCCGAGATAATCGAGACGTTCGTCGGGGAAGCGACACCGCCGTCCGCGGTCAGTTGAGTCGAATCGTCACCGACGGCCGGGAGGTCGGCATCGTTCGTCGCCTCGGTCACCGCCGAAACAGGGCGGCGGCACCGCCAAATACAAGAACGACGACCACTACCGGGATGTGCCACTCGTCGGTCACGACCGACGGACCGACCGCGGAGAGCAGTAGCGAGACGGCGACGCCGACGATAGCCGCGGTTCCCAGCGGTCTGAGGTTCAGGTCGCCGTCGTAGAGGAGCGCGACGGCGACGGCGACGAGACCGATAGCCAGCGCTATCCACTCGTCGCGCGACGAGAGGACGCCGTGGGGAACGCCGAACACGCCCTCGTTCGAGGGAAGGGCGAACACCAGATTCTCTACCATGGTCGTGCGCCGTGAACGACTGGCGTCTCCGGGAGTACGCCCGCCACCGACAAAAGCCCTCGCGGAGCAGTCGGCGGGGTTTCGACGGGGCAATCGACAGGATTGCTCCGAGAAGTTCGCGTTCCGAAAAGCACCGGAAATCCGTTTCCGAGACGAACTGTGCTACTGCGAGTCGCCCCTCGATTCCACGAACTCGACCACTGCCTCGGTCCCTCGAAACCCCTCCGCCATCCGCCCGACGAGTTCGCCGTCCTCGAACAGGAGCAGGGTCGGGACGCTCCGAACGTCGTACGCCTCGACGAGCGACAGGTCGTCGCGGGGGTTCAGCATCCCCACGGCGGCGTCGGTCGCGCGAGCCACGTTCCCGACGACCGGTTCGATGGCCTGACAGAGCGAACAGCCCTTGGTGTAGAAGTCCACCAGCGCGAGGTCGTTGTCCGCGACGAAGGCGTCGAGTTCGTCGGCGTCGCGGAGGTGGACCGGCTTGTCCGCGGTCGTTGCGTTCTGGTCGTTCACGCGTACCCATACGGTGCCAGCGCCGGTTAGCCGTTCCGCTCTCGGCGGCTTCTGGTGGTTCTTCTTCGACCGTCGTCAGATAGGCGGGCGAGTCGGTGATGTGACGGTGGGAAGAGGAAAGACCTTGCTACTGCTCCAGCAGAGGTGACCGGACAGCAGTCGGACGACAGTGCGGGCGACGGGGTACCACCCCGCCGTCGGCATCCGATTCCTATTTTTGGCTCGGGCCACTCTACTATCACTCATGGACGCGGCGCTGGGGCCACCCGAGAAGATGGCCGAGAACGAGGACGACCTGACGCCGATGATGAGTCAGTACTTCGAGTTGTGCCGGGAGTACGACGACTCGCTCGTGCTGTTTCAGGTGGGGGACTTCTACGAGACGTTCTGCGAGGCCGCCGAGCGCACCGCGCGACTGCTCGAAATCGCGCTGACCAAGCGCGAGGACTCGACCGGGACGTATCCGATGGCGGGCATCCCCATCGACAACGCCGAGTCGTACATCGAGACCCTGCTGGACGCGGGCTACCGCGTCGCCGTCGCCGACCAAGTGCAGGACCCGGAGGACGCTACCGGGGTGGTCGAGCGCGCGGTCACGCGCATCGTGACCCCGGGCACCCTGACCGAAGACGAACTGCTCGACACCGAGGACAACAACTTCGTTGCCTGCCTCACGGAGGACCCCGACCGCTACGGGGTCGCCCTGCTCGACGTCTCGACCGGCGACTTCTACGCGACCAGCGCGCGCCGCGAGGAGTTGGTCGCCGACGAGGTGAGTCGGTTCGCCCCGGCGGAGGCCATCACCGAACCCGACGCCACCGCCGACCCGTTCGACGCCGACTGCATGGTCTCGCCCTACGACGCCGAGGCGTTCGACCCCGACGCCGCGGCCGAGCGGGTCGAGCGCTACTTCGGGTCGCCCGACGCCCTGCTCGCGGCCGACGTTGAGGTCCGGGCCTGCGGTGCGTTGCTGGCGTACGCCGAGTACACTCGCGGTGGAGAAGACGGGCACCTCGACTACCTCAACCACCTGACGCGCTACGAACCCCGCGAATACATGCTGCTGGACCGGGTGGCGCTCGCCAGCCTCGAACTGTTCGAGCGCCGGACGGTCCACGGCGACGCCGACGTGACCCTGCTCGGGGTGCTGGACGAGACCTCGTCGGCACTCGGGAGTCGGAAACTCAAGGACTGGCTCCGGCGTCCGCTGCTCGAACCCGACCGCATCGAGGCCAGACTCGACGCTGTCGAGGAGTGGACCCACGACGTGCAAGCCCGCGAGTCGGCCCGGGACCTGCTCCGGGACGTGTACGACATCGAGCGCCTCATCGCCCGCATCTCGCGAGGCCGGGCGAACGCCCGCGACCTGCGCTCGCTGAAGGCCACCCTCGACGTGGTGCCCGAGTTGAAGGCCGCGATGGCCGACTTCGAGTCCGAACTGCTGACCGAACTCCGCGGGAACCTCGACGAACTTGCCGACGTTCGGGACCTCGTCGAGCGCGCGATTCGGGAGGACCCCGCGCGGGAAATCACCGAAGGCGACGTGATAAAGCCCGGCTACGACGACGAACTCGACGAACTCCGGGCGACCGAGCGCGAGGGCAAGGCGTGGATAGACGACCTCGAAGCCGAGCAGCGAGAGCGGACCGGCATCGACTCGCTCAAGGTGGGCCACAACTCGGTCCACGGCTACTACATCGAGGTCACGAACCCCAACCTCGACGCGGTGCCCGACGACTACGAGCGCCGCCAGACCCTGAAGAACTCCGAGCGCTTCTACACGCCCGAACTCAAGGAGCGCGAGGACGAGATTCTGCGGGCCGAGAACCGGGCCGACGACCTCGAACACGAACTGTTCCGCGAGGTGCGGTCGTCGGTGGCCGCCGAGTCCGAGCGCGTGCAGGCGGTGGCGGACGCGCTCGCGCGACTCGACGTGCTGGCCGCGCTCGCGGAGGTCGCGGCCACGCGGGACTACGTCCGTCCGGAAATCGGCGGGGACGGCATCCACGTCGAGGGCGGCCGCCACCCAGTCGTGGAACGAACCCAGCAGTCGTTCGTCCCCAACGACACCCGCCTCGACGCCGAGGACTCCTTCGCGGTCATCACCGGCCCGAACATGTCGGGGAAATCGACGTACATGCGACAGGTCGCGCTCGTCACCGTCCTCGCCCAGACCGGGAGTTTCGTCCCGGCGGCGAGCGCCCGCATCGACCCGGTGGACCGCGTCTTCACCCGAGTCGGCGCGAGCGACGACATCGCCGGGGGTCGCTCGACGTTCATGGTCGAGATGACCGAACTCGCCTCGATTCTGGAGAGCGCCACCGACGACTCGCTGGTCCTGCTGGACGAGGTGGGCCGCGGGACGAGCACCACCGACGGTCTCGCCATCGCCCGCGCCGTGACCGAACACGTCCACGACGAGGTGGGCGCGCTCACGCTGTTCGCCACCCACCACCACGAACTCACCCGGACCGCCGCGGACCTGCCGCGGGCGTTCAACCTCCACTTCTCGGCCGACCAGACAGACGAAGAGGTCGTCTTCGACCACGACGTGCGCCGGGGCGCGGCCACCGCCTCCTACGGCGTACAGGTCGCTCGCGAAGCCGGTGTTCCGGACGAGATAGTCGAGCGAGCGCGGGAGCTACTGGCCGACGCGGAGTCTGCGGACGTGGAGGCCGACGGAACGGAGGAAACCGAGGCCGACGAAATCGGGGGAGTCGAATCCGAATCGCCGCGAGCCATCGCGGACGGTGCGCAGGACGAACTCGCCGCGCGACTCCGCGAGGTGGACGTGGCGACGATGACGCCGCTGGAGGCGATGAACGAACTGGCGGAACTGAAGCGCGAAGTGGAGTAGGTAATCTCGTTTTCGAGAGGTCAGACAGAAGTGCAGTAGCGCCGACGACCGTGGTCACCGCCGAGAGATGCGGGGCGCGACGAAGTACGCTACCGACCCCGCCTCGTCGGCGAACTCGTACTCGATGGCGACTGGCTGTTCGGTCCCGAGTCGGAGGTCGACGTCGAGGTCCGAGGGCATCGCGCGACCGATGACCGAGAGGTAGTCGAGCGAGAACAGCGACCGGGCCTCCCCGGGCCTCACCTCGACGAGGTCGTCGGCCGTCAGTACGAGCGACACGTCGTCGGTGTCGCCCTCGGCCTCGACGAAGAAAGCGTCCTCCTCGGCGTCGATGCCGAGGGCGAGGTGGTCCGAAACCATGTCCGCGGCCCGGACGGCCCAGTCGAAGTCGTCGGTGTCGGCGACGACGCCCCCCGCGAAGTCGAAGTTCTCGCTGGGCCGGTCCGGGGGCCGTCGAATCGTCTCCGGGTCGATGAGCGTCAGCGCGTACTCGAGACCGCCGAACCGAATCTCCAGCGTGCGGGTCTCGTGGTCGAGTTCGAGGTGAACCGACTGGCCGCTGTCGGCCATTCCCACGACGTCGCCGAGTCGGGAGAGGTCGACGCCGCTCCGGACGCCGGTCGCCTCGTAGTCGTCGAACGCGGCCCGTTCTAAGGTGAGGTCCACCGACGCCACCGTCGCGGGGTCCATCCCCCACATCCGGACGCCGTCCTCGTCGAACGAGAGGTGACACTCGTCGAGGAGCGCGGCGACGAGGTCGACGGCGGTCTGAATCGCGTCGGCGTTGACAGTCGCTCGGAACGACCGAGTCGGTGCTTCGGGGGCGTCGGCGTCTGAAACGGACTCGCTCATTGTGTCGCGTCGAAACCATCATCGACGGAACCTATAAGAGTTTTGCCGAATGGGTCGGTTATAATCCGAAATGCGTTATCTCTATAAGTGGTAAGCCCATTCTATAATCCATATCCGATTATGTCCGAGAACGAGCGGGACCGTGGAATCCTGAGCCGGGCCGACAGAGCGTACCTCCGCGGAGAGGCCGACCACGCGAGCGTCCAGTCCGAGCGGAACGCGCGCGGTCGCATCCGAGAGCGAATCTACCACGCACTGCTGGACTTCGAGGTACTCGTCGAGCACCTCTCGGAGCGAGACCGTGAACTCGTTACCGAGAAGCGACTCGGGGACATCGACGGGACGGAGGCGTTCGACGCCCTGGTGTCTGGGGTCGCCTTCCTCTACCGGGCGACGAAGGACACGGACATCGAGTTCGAGACGGTGCTCAACGAGGCGGTCAACCTCGCGGAAGTGAACGACGACCGGGCCGCCACCGTGGACCTCGACCTGACGTTCCAGTCGCTGACCGCCGAGCAGTTGCGCCACAAACTGGAGCGGGGCGAAGACCTGTCGCTCACCGAGGTCGCGTACCTCCACGAGAGCGACGAGGTCGGGATGGACGAGTTGGCACGGTACTTCCGGAACGCAGAGGACGAGACGCCGGCGGTCGACGACGGCCGGATTCAGTCGAAAGTGACCAACTTCTGACTCGCACCCGGTCGGTCAGTCGGACTCGCAACCGCACTGCTCGTCGGTCGGTCGCCCGCCGTCGGTCAGCGCGCGCTCCGCCGGCGGGGACCGGAAGCGCCCCAGCACGTCCATCGACTCGCTGCCGATTACGGCGAATCCGGCGAAGATGGTGAGGAACCCGGCGACCGCGAGCGCCGAGATGTCCTCGCCGAGCAACGCCCACCCGCCCAGCGACGCCACGACCGGCACGAGGTAGAAGACGAGATTCGCCCGAATCGCGCCGGTGACGTCGAGGAGTCCGAAGTAGGCGATGTACGCCAGCGCACCGGCGAAGAGAGCGACGTACCCGAGCGCGGCCAGCGCCTCCGGCGTCCACGAAATCGACGCGGCCGACTCGCCCGCCGACCAACTCAGGAGGTGACAGAGCAGCGCGCCGAAGGGGAGACCCCACGCGGTGCGGACCGTACTCGACAGGTCGCCGTCGGCCCACCTGATGAGGACGCTCCCCAGCGCGCCGCTCACCGCGCCCGCGAACAGAATCGCCTTGCCGACCGCGTCGCCGCCGAGCAGGTTCGCGGGGTCGGGGCTGACGACCAGACCGACGCCGACGAGACCGAGGAGCATCCCCGCGGCCCCGCGCGCCGAGAGACGCTCGTCCGAGAGCAGGACGGCCGCGAACACCGGCGTCAGGATGGGGTTCAAACTGAAGACGATGGAGGCGACGGCGCTGGAGGCGTACTGCTGACCGACGAACAGCAGGGCGTTCGTCAGACCGATGGCCAGAATCCCGGTGGCGAGGATGCCCGCGACGTCGCCGCGCGTCCGCGGGAGCAAGTCCTCGCGCGAGGTCGTGAGCGCCGCGTACCCCAGCAGCGCCGCGGCCGCGACGTCGAACCGGAGCGCCACGAACAGCAGGGGCGGGAAGTAGGCGAGACCGGCCTTCGCGGCGACGAACGTGCCGCCGAAGAGGACGCTGGCGACTGCGAAGAAGAGGAGAGTGCGGCGTTCGACCACGGTCACGCCACCTCCTCGCGTATCGCGTGCGCCGGACCTGCGAGGTGCGACGCGTCGAGAGAACGAATCATACGACACGGTAGGAGCGCCGGGGTTATAGTTTCGTTTAGAAACTGTTTCACGGTAAGAAACGACGGTGAGTCGGCGGACGTCGGTCGAGGCGTGAAATCCTTTCACGGTACGAAAGCGATTTACCGCGAGCGCTTCGACTGTCGGTCATGGAGTCCGCGCTGGAGGAAATCGAGTTCCTCGCGCTCTCGCCCAATCGAGTCGAAGTGCTGCGCCTCCTCGCCGCCGACCGGCGGACGCGGAGCGACCTCGCGTCGGCCACCGGGGCGTCGCAGGCGACCCTCGGCCGCATCCTCGGCGACTTCGAGGAGCGGTCGTGGATACGCCGCGAGGACGGCGAGTACGCGGCGACTGCGACCGGACGACTCGTCGCCGAGGGGTTCACCGACCTGCTGGAGATTCTCGAAATCGAGAGCGACCTCCGGGACATCGTGCGGTATCTGCCGACTCACGCGATGGACTTCGACCTCCGGCGACTCGCCGACGCCACCATCACCGTTCCGAGCCAGATGCGGCCGAACGCGCCGGTCCAGCGCGTCCTCGACCTGCTCGGCGACGCGGAGGAGGTCCGGGCGTTCTCCCACGCGTTCAACGAACAGAGCCTCGGACTGATTCGCGACCGGACCGTCGCCGGAGACGCGACGTTCCGGGGCGTCCTCTCGCGGAGCGCCATCGACGCGCTCGCCGACGACTCGGGGTTGCGCGAGCAGTTCACGTCGCTGCTCGACGCCGACGGCGCGGAGATACGCGTCCGCGAGGAGGGGATTCCGCTCGCGGTGACCGTCGCCGACGACGCGGTCCACCTGCTGCTGCGCGACGAGAACGGCGTCCTGCAGGCGTCAGTGGACACCGACGACCGGGCGGTCCGCTCGTGGGCGCAGGACACCTTCGACCACTACTGGCGGACCGCGACGCCCCTCGACGCCGAGGCGTTCTCGACCTGACCGGCGTCACTCCGGCGGGCCGAGCGAGACGAACTCCAGTCCCTTCTCGGCGAGCAGTTCTCGGGCGCGCTCGGTCACCGAGGGCGCGACCAGAAAGCCGCGAATCTCGGCGTCGGCGTGGAGTTCGCGGTCCAGCGCCTCCACGTACCGCGATAGCTGACCCGCCGCGTCCGGGCCGACGCGCTTGCGCTTGAGTTCCACCACGACCGTCGCGCCGTCGCGGTCCTTCCCGTAGATGTCCACCGCCCCGGCGGGCGTCTCGCGCTCCGTGGCGAGCGGTCGGAACCCGGCCTCCACGAGGTCGGGGTCGTCGAGGATGCGCTGGCGGAGGTCCTCCTCGGTGCCCTGTAGCGCGAGGTCGTTCCGGTCGGTCACGTCGAACGTGGATAGCTGTTCGACCCGCTCGAACGCGACGACCAGTCGCTCCTCGGGCGAGGTCCGGCGACTGAGAATCCGGAACTCGCCGTCGGCGACGCTCGCCTCGTGAGTACACCCCGGCGGTTGCCAGTTGACCGGTTTCTGGCCCTCGTCGGTGTGGACCAGCGCAGTGCCGTCGGGCTTGAGGACGACCAGTCGGTCGCCGGGACCCAGCGTGCTGGCGGCCCGGCCCTCGTACTCGACGGTACACCGACCGAAGACGGTCACGAGGTTCTCGGCGGCGACGGCCGCGGCGACGCGGTCGCGGGCCGTCTCGGGGTCCGGGCGGTGGAGGGTGGATGAGTCGCCGTCTGCGATTGTCACTGGGTCCGCGTAGGCGGCGAACGCACTAAAGCGGCCCGCGTTACGGTGCGGAGAGTACCGCGCAGTCGCCGGGGGTCTGCTGTCCGACGGTCAGTCGGGGAGTATCACCGTCCGGTCGTCGGCCCGCGTCTCGACGCGCCGGGCGAGGTACTCCGCGGCCTCCTCGCGGGAGAGCGCACCCCAGTCTACCGCGTCGCCGACGACCGCTTTCGTCCCGCAGAACCACCCCGAGAAGCGGTCGTCCTCCTCGGGGCGGGCCTCGACCAGCGCGCCGTGGCCGACCGTCTCGCTCCGCTCGACGGTGTCGCTGTCGGCTTCGAGACCGAACCAGAGGACGTGGAACGGCGTCGTCTCGTAGTCGATTTCGACCCGGTAGAACGCCTCGTGGTGGAGGAAGTCGAGGGCGTTCGCGGCGATGTGGGACAGCGAGCGGTCGGTCGCGACGGGGGAGGGGTCCACGGCGAAGGGGGTGTCGGCGGCGTATGGCGACTCCGCCGTGAGTCGGTTCGCGAGCGCGAAGTCGGCCCCGCCCCAGTGCGAGCGGTGGAGGTCGTAGGTGGCCGGTCCGTCGTCGGCGGCGTCTGTCGAGTCGGTCGTGTCACCGTCCGAGTCGGCGGGGTCGGTGTCGTCGCGTTCATCGTCGCCCTCACGGCGGTACGCGAGGAGTGCGCGGTGTCCCATCGGCGGGTTTCGTCCCGTCTTCGGATTTAAAGCTACGCTCGGCCCGGTGGCGGTTCGCACGACGTATCTGCCCCCGGAACTGTCATAATATCTTGTACTATTCGTTCTCGTATACAGTAACCTTCTTATCAGAAGACTTCTTTACCACGGTTGGAAGTACATCGCTATCGTCGCTATCGCCGGAGAAGAGTCGATGGCGTCGGGAGCCACAATTCGTAATGGAGCTATCAGGACGTCCCCCCGAGGAATACTGTCGTGCGTCGAACAGTACTGCACTTCGATATTTATGAGAACTAATGTCAATACGGACGGGTGTACGCGGAGGGAGCTGTTGACCGCCGCGACGGGAGTCACGGCCGCGCTCGCCGTCGGACCGACTCCGGCGGCGGCGCAGGCGGTTCCAGACTGGACGGCGACTCTCGGGGGTGTGCCCGGCGAGTGCATCGTCCGCGGGAACACGGTGTTCGTCGCGGACGCGTCGGGGAGCGTAACTGCCTTCGATACCGCCGACGGAGCGGTCCGCGGCACGACCGCCACCGGCAAGGACTTGGTGAGCGTCGGGGCGAGTGACGCGTACGTCGCCGCGGGTGCCAAAGACGGGTCGCTGTACAGCATCGACCGCGAATCGATGACAGCCAATTGGCATCGGTCGCTGTCGGCCCACGTGAACGGCGTGACGGTCGCCGGAACCGTGGCCTACGCCGTGACCGAGGACGGGGAGTGTTACGCCATCGACCTCGACTCGGGCGAGACCAAGTGGCGCGAGACGCTGTCTGGCGAGAACCCCGCTACGCCGGTCGTCGGCGAGTACGTCTACGCTCGGTCCGGCGGCGAGGCCTCGTCCGGCGCGGTCTACGCGTTCGACCCCGATTCGGGCGCGACCGAGTGGCAGACGTCGATAGCGAGCGGCGAGAACGCGTACGCCATCGACGCCGACCTCGCGCTCTCGCCCGACGGACGACACCTCGCGGCGAACTACCTCCGAGGGGAGGAGGTCGCGGGCGTCACGCTCTTCGACGCCGCCGACGGGACCGAACAGTGGAGCGCGCGCTCCGACGGAAATGGCGCGGGCGCGGTCGCGGTCGGTGCCGACCGCGTCGTCTACGAGGGCGACCAGCGCGTCTTCGGTCACGACCGCGCGACCGGCGAACGGAAGTGGCAGTCGGGACAGGGCGTCGCGGGCGGCCTGACCTACGACGCGGGCCGCCTCTTCTACGTCGCCGACTTCGGCGACCAAGAGGCGGTCCGCGGAACGAGGAGCGACACCGGCATCGTCACGTGGGAGACCGAGAAGGAGTACCTCGACATCTGGGGCGGTGACGCCAGCGCGACCCACTACTACTCGCTCGACGAGGACGGTATCAAGGCGTACCGCAGGAAGAAGACGGGCGAGACGACGACCGAGACGACGGAATCGACGACCACCGAGACCACCCGAACCGGCGGTGGAACCGACGACGGGACTGAGAGCGCAACGACCGCTCGGGCGACGACCGAGCGAACCGAGACGCCGAGTTCGACCACCGCCTCGTCAGCGACCACGGAGGCCGCACTGCGCGACGCCACGACGGTCGCCGGCGATGGTCGGGGACTGTTCGTCGCGGGCGACGGGGTCCTGCGCGGGAACGTCTCGACGTGGATGCTGACGGTCTCGGGATTCGCCCTGTCGGTCCTCGGACTGGTGTACTCGATGCGGAAGGAGAACTAACGATGGCGAGAGGGAAACCAGCACTCTGGAGCGCGCTCTTCGGTGGCCTGTTCGTCGCCGCGGGCGTGTACGTCAGCGGGAGCGCAGTACCGTACAACCATCTGGCCTCGTACCCCCTGTTCGCAC
The DNA here is from genome assembly GCF_010747475.1 of Halorussus sp. MSC15.2. Taxonomy (NCBI): domain Archaea; kingdom Methanobacteriati; phylum Methanobacteriota; class Halobacteria; order Halobacteriales; family Haladaptataceae; genus Halorussus; species Halorussus sp. MSC15.2. The sequence goes on from NZ_VSLZ01000003.1 coordinate 597,853, forward strand.
TCGGGGCGCTCGTGGTCGTCGGGGGTCTCTACGTCCACGCGGTCGCTCCCGAGGAACCGCAGATGCACGACGGCGAGACCGTGACGGAAAAGTTCCACCCGACCCTCCGGGTGGCGTTCGTCAAACTGTTGGCGGGCGTCGTCCTGCTGGGGGTCGGCGGCTACCTACTGGTCGGCACGCAGGTTCCGTACGCCTACCCGTTCGCCTGCGTGGCGCTCGGCGCGTACGTCTTCGCGGTCGGTCTCTGGCGGTTCTGGGCGAACTCGCTGACGACCTACTACGTGACGAGCAATCGGTTCATCAAGTCGTTCCGGTTCCTCGGTAACCGCCGCCGGAACGCCTTCATCGGGGACGTGAGGGGCGTCGAGGCCAGTCGCGGCTTCCTCGAAACGCTGCTGGGCATCGGCCACGTCCAAATCGCGACCGCCGGGAAGACGGCCGCCACGGTCATCAAAGCCCGAAACATCCCGAATCCGGACGAACTGGAGGAGTTCCTGCTTCGCGGAATGAACGAGCGTCAGTAGTGTCGCTGTGGGGCTATCTGACTCTCGCTCGGTGGGCCGGTTCTGAGCGCTCCCGACTTCGATTCTGGTGTCTTCGGCATCAGTCGGCGTGAGAATCAGCAACCGTCGCGAGTGACGACCGAACGTATTAGTTACATAACCGACAAGGCAACTCATGGTCTCGGCGAGCCACTCCGAGTCGGTCGAAAGGGCAAGTCACCTGCTGAGCGCACTCGCCGTCCTCTCCGCCGGCGCAGCTGGTGCGATTCTGCTCTCGGCGGGACCGCGCGCGGACGTGTTCTTCACCGGCTGGGTGCTGGTCGCGGTCGGTCTCGCGCTCGTGGGTGGAATCAGCGCGTGGACGAATCGGACGCCGCTCGTCTGGGTCGCCGCGCTCGCGTTGACCGGACTCTCGGTCGTCGGGATGTGGTCCATCGGTCTCTTCCTCGTGCCCGCGGCGCTGCTCCTGCTCGGGTCCGCCGCCCTCTCACACCGAGTCGGGCCGCGCGAGGAGGTCCGAACGGCGATACTCGCCGACCCGCCGTCACCCTCGAAAAGCGCGGCGAAGGCGGCGTCCGGAGCCGGTTCCGTGGCCGTCGGCGCGTGGCTCGTGTACGCGAGCGCCGTGGAGGGAGGTCTGTTCGAGGCCTGCGCGACCGAGACGCTGGCCTGTACCCTGGAGAACACGCACTGGGACGCGGTCGGAACAACCGTCGTCGGACTGCTCGCGGTGAGTCTCGGCGGATGGCTGCTCTGGAAACAGGTCTACGCTGCGCACCTCCTCGTATCGGGGACGTCGAACTGGTGAGGACTGGGCGAGAACGAGGAACGGATGGCCGAACTCACGCGATTGCTTCGTCCTGCTCCTCGGCGGCGTCGAGGTGCTCCATCCCCCAGTCACGCATCTCGAAGATGAGCGATTCGAGCGATTGGCCGTGTTCAGTCAGCGAGTAGTTGACCCGAACCGGCTTCTCGCTCACGATTTCGCGGTTCACCAACTGCTTGTCTTCGAGGTCTTCGAGGCTGTCCGACAGGACCTTGCTGGAGATGCCGCCGACGTCGGCCTTGAGTTCGTTGAACCCCATCGGCCCGCCTTCGAGCAGGCGGTGGACGATTACGGGATGCCACTTCTTGCCGAGGAGCGAGGCGGTCGCGGTGATGGGACACCAGTCCTTCCCGGCGCACCACACCGGCAGTCGGTTGCTCGCGTCGGTGTCTGTCATGGTCGGGGCTACTCCGGCGACTCGTAAAAAGTTACCTCTAGCCATCTAATTACCGAGGGTAACTGACCGGGTAGGGGTCAGGGAGCGGACGCTGGCGCAGTAACGCCGAGGCACTGTGGTCAGTTCTATCGAGCAGTAGTTAAGGAACGCGGCCGCCGAACCACCACCGATTTGGTGGAACCGGCGCAACCTCTCGGTAATGACCGACCTCGGAAAGGTGGACCGCGAGTTCTTCGACCGGCGCATCTACCCGCACCTCGGTGCCGAACGGGACGACGTGAGCCTCGGCCCCCAGCACGGGGTCGATTTCGGCGTCGTGGAGGTCGGCGGCGAGGCGGTCGTGCTGGCCAGCGACCCCCTCTCGCTGACCCCCGCGCTCGGGTTCGAGAAGGCGGCGTGGTTCGCGGTCCACGTCGCGCTCTCGGACGCCGCGGTGTCGGGCATCCCGCCCTCGCACCTCGCGGTCACCTTCACGCTCCCGCCCGAGATGACCGACGACGAGTTCGGCACCGTCTGGGAGACGTTCGACCGCGTGACCGGCGAGTTGGGCGTCAGCATCGTGACCGGACACACCGCCAGATACGGCGGGTGTCGGTACCCGTGGGTCGGCGGTGCGACCACCCTCGCGGTGGGCGACCCCGCCGACCTCGTGCGACCCGACGGCGCGAGTCCGGGCGACCGCCTGCTGGTCACGAAGGGTCCCGGCGTCGAAGTCGCGGGGTCCTCGTGACGCTGTTCGAGGACGCGGTGGACCTCCCGGAATCGACCCTCGCCGACGCCAAAGAGCGGTTCTGGGACATGAGTCCGGTTCGGGACGCGCTGACCGCCGCGGCGGCGGGGCCGGTCACGGCGATGCACGACGCCACCGAGGGCGGCCTCCGGGGCGCGCTGGTCGAACTCGCGCGGGCGGGCGGCGTCCGCCTCGACGTGGACTCGGACGCGGTCCCCTACCTGCCGGGGGTCCGCGAGTCCTGCGAGTTCTTCGACATCGACCCGTGGGCCGCGACCAGCGAGGGGACGCTGGTCCTGACCGTCGAGTCCGAGGGCGTCGAGAGCGTGCTGGCCGCGCTCGACGCGGAGGGAATCCCGGCGGCCGAAATCGGGGCGGTGCGCGACGGTGAGGGCGTCTTCGTGGACGGCGAACAGGTGGAACCCCCCCGAGGTGGACCCCTCGTGGGCGGTGTTCGAGGAGTACGCCGAGAAAGTCGGACTGGAGTGAGACGCGGCTTCTCGGGGTCCGGCTCGAACGCTTATGCGTCCATAGAACGTACGAGAAGGTGCTCTATGACCAACTGGTACGCAGTCATGGTCGGGTTCGTGGTCATGACCCTCCTCGGCGTCGTCGGACTCGCCGTCCCCGGAGTGGGGCAACTCGCGGCCGGTCTCGTCGGCGGATTCGTCGCCGGGTACGTGGCCGGAGGCGGCGCGGGGCGCGGCGCGTGGCACGGCCTGCTCGCCGGGTCGCTCGGCGGCATCCTCGTCGCGCTGATATTCGGCGTCGCTGTCAGCGCCCTCGGTGCGGTCGGACTCGGCCCGCTCGGTCCCGTCCTCGGCGGTGGCGTCTTCCTCGTCGGCGTCGTCATCGCGCTCACGATGGGACTCGAAAGCGCGCTCGCCGGGGCGCTGGGCGCGTGGATAGCCGGGAAGTAAATTCGGGAGCGGACTCCGACGCCACGACCGGACCCAGAACGGGACCGGAAATTGCGCCTGTACGCGAATCGTTTTCCCGGTCGGGTCCGAACCGTGTGGCATGGCGACAATCGACGCCGACGACCTGCTCCCGAACGAGCGGATGCGCCGGGGCGCACAGGACGGCCAGATTACCCAGATTCACCGCGGCGACCAGTACGCCGAGGAGGGCGACCAGTTCGAGGTGGACGGCGAGTCGTTCGAGGTCGTGGAGGTCAGCGAGCGAACGCTCGGCGACCTGACCGACGAGGACGCCCGCGCCGAGGGGATGGCGGACTTGGAGGAGTACCGCGAGATACTGAACCGAGCGCACGAGAACTTCGAGTGGTGCGACGACAGCGAAGTGGTCCGCCACCGGTTCGAGAAGGTGGAGTAAGGGTTTTCGGCGTAATGGGTTCTCGATACGGTGGCGTTTCTTGATGTCGTGGAGTTTCTGAGTGAAGGGGCGATGTGAAGCTAGCTACTGCCGGTACAACTGAGTCTCCGCACCGCAACCGCGGACCTCACGCCTCCCCAACCGACTGCGCTTCTCGGTCGCTGCGCTCCCTGCGATGCTCACCCTCGCGCATATCGGCGGACCACGAGGGTCCGCCAGCGCGCGCCGACCGCACGACGAAAAACTGGAGAACGAATCTCGGGTGGAGAACGAGAACTGTATCCAGAGGGAAGGAAGTCCAATCAGCGCCGCTCGCGCAGTTCCGCCCGCAGGTCCGCGAGGTCCATCTCCTTCATCGACAGCAGCACGAGCAGGTGGTAGACGATGTCGGCGCTCTCGTGGGCTATCTCCTCGCGGTCGTCGTCCTTCGCGGCCAGCAGGAGTTCGGTGGTCTCCTCGCCGAGTTTCTCCAGCACCGCGTTCTCGCCCTTCTCGTGGGTGAACAGCGAAGCGGTGTAGGAGTCCTCGGGTAGGGTCTCCTTGCGGTCCTCCACGACCGCGAACAGTTCGTCCAGCACGGCGTCGGTCGCTTCCGAGTCGGTGGCGTCGCCCACTCCATCGGACGACTCGCCGGTCTGGTCTCCGCTCATGGGTTTAGTTCCGCGACCTCCCGGATGTCCTGCAGTTGGTCGAACTCCTCGCGGTCGCGCCGCCCCGACTCGAACACGTCCGGTTCGACCTCGACCGGGGCGTTGGTCCGGGCCGCGAGCGCCAGCGAGTCGCTGGGCCGGGCGTCAACCACGGTGTCGCCGCGGGGCGTATCGACGTGGAGGTCGGCGATGTAGGTGTTGTCCTCCAGCGACGAGACGACGACGCGGGTGACTCGCCCGCCGAGTTCCTCAACGAGGTCGAGCGTCAGGTCGTGGGTCAGCGGGCGGCCGATGTCCTCGGCCTCCATGCCGCGAGCGATGCTGACGGCTTCGTCGAAGCCGATGAAAATCGGGAGTACACCGTCCTCGTCGTCTGCGGCGAGTACGACGACTGGGACCGGCCCGTCGTCGGTCATCGCCACGCGCACCGCGTCGATGTCGGCGTTCATACGCCACCCGACGGCGGCCAGAAAGAAAAGTCTGCCCTACTTGCCGGGCGCCGTGGGGCGCTCGGCTACGTCGCTCTCGAAGAGCGCGAGGCCGTGAATCCGGGAGTCGGGCGTCAGTTCGGGGTGGAACGAAGTGCCGACCACCGGACCGTCTCGGACCGCGACCGGGCGGCCGTCCCACTCGGCCAGCACCTCGACGCCCTCGCCGACGTCGGCGATGACCGGCGCGCGGATGAACACCGCGGGGAAGGGGTCGTCCAGTCCCGACACGTCGAGCGGTGCCTCGAAACTGTCTTTCTGCCTGCCGAAGGCGTTGCGTTCGACGGTCACGTCCGCGACGCCGAGGGTCTCGACTCGGTCGTCCCCGGCGTCGGTCGCGGCCACGATGAGGCCCGCACAGGTCGCCAACAGGGGCTTGCCCGCCTCGACGTGGGCGACTATCTCCTCGGCGATGCCCTCGGCGTGGAGCAGTCGCGAGATGGTCGTCGATTCCCCGCCCGGCATCACCAGCAGGTCGCAGTCCGGGACCGTCCCGTCGGTCCGAATCTCGACGACCTCGGTCTCTCGACCGTACTCCGCGCCGGCGCGCCGGAGGGCGTCGGCGTGTTCGCTCACGTCGCCCTGCACCGCCACGACGCCCGCTCTGAGAGTCATGTCCGTTGCTACGGATTCGGGGAGCAAAAGTGGCGCGCCTCGGGACGCCGGCCTACTCCTCGTCGCTCGTCCGGGACCCGAACAGCGTCCCGAGGCTGAGACCGTACACGAGGTGGCCCGCGTGGAAGACGAGGCGCTCGTCCACCTCGGGGTCCATGTCGAGGACTCGCCCCAACACGACGCGTTCGCCGAAGACCGAGAGCGCGAGCGCGTAGACCGTCCCCCAGAGCAGACCGATTACTTCGCGGGAGGCGGTCTGGCGGTGGTCGTCGTCCGTCGAACGGTCGGACTCGTCTCCCGTGGGTGAACGAGGGGAACTAGCCGGACTCCCCGCGTCGAACGGCGTCAGCGCGCCGAAGATGGCTCCGCCGACGGTGCCGTACAGCAGGTGGAGCGCGAGCGCGATTATCGGATGGTCGTCGGGGTCGTCGCCGGAGACGAACGTCGACCAGAACCGCGCGGTCGGCGGTAACGAGCGAGAGACCGGGAGCCGGTACGCTGTCATCACGAGCGTGGCGACGAACCCGGCTCTCGTTCCCTCGGCGATTCTGGCGGCGAGTCGAGGGGCGAGTCCGGTGGCGCTCGTCGAGTCCGCATCGACGCGACGGTCGCGCTCCGGGTCGGCGGTGCTGGCGAACGGGACGCGCATAGGGGAACGCCGACGACGATTGGGATAGCGCTGACGGCCGTCTCGACGGCGCGAAATCGGCACGATGACGACGGACTAAAAGTGAAGAGTCGAAAGCCGCGACGTCGAATCGGTGCGTTCGCCGACTACAGTCCGAGGACGTTCAGGACTTCGATGAAGACGCCGAAGAGGACGCCGAAGGCGACGATGGTCTTGGGGTCGATGCGTATCGCGTTGCGGTCCTCGGCGTCGAAGTACCGGACGAGTCCGGCGCTGGACATCAGTCCGCCGGAGTTCTGGCCACTGCTCATGTTCGACGCTGCGTTCGCCGTTCGCGTAAACCTTTCGGAGTGGGGTGGTAGGGTCGAAACGCCGAATCGGAGCAGTTCGGTGCCAACGGGGTCGAATCGAGGGTCGTCTGACCGGCGGGGCGGTCGGCGGGAACGCGGCAAAGTCGCGTCGGTGGGAAACCCTTATGCGCGCGGCGAAGATACGTTCGGAAGAACACGATGACTGTCACACTGAAGGACTTTTACGCGGATTGGTGTGGGCCGTGCAAGACTCAAGACCCGATTCTCGAAGAGATGGAGGGCGACTGGGACGGCGTCGAATTCGAGAAGATAGACGTAGACGAACACCAAGATGTGGCGAACGAGTATCAGGTCCGTTCCATCCCGACCATCGTCGTCGAGAACGACGACGGCGTCGTGGAGCGGTTCGTCGGGGTCACTCAGCGTGACGAACTCGAAGACGCCCTCGAAGAGGCCGGCGCGTAACCGTCCGAATCAGCATCTTTTACGGAAGACTCGTCATCCGAGAGTGACGACACCCGCCAGAGTACGGCGGTCCTCGATTACGAGAGTCGCGACCCCGAGACTCCGACGGTCGCCGGACTACGGCGGTCGCTGGAGTCGCTCGCTGGGCGGGCGACCGTCGTCGCCATCGCTCGCGGCGGCCTCCACCTCGACCGCGGACTGCGTCCAGCGGCGGTTCGGCGAGGCGAGAACGCTGACCTCCGGACTGTAGTAACAGATGGGGTCGGCGTCGGGCGTCTCGAAGTCGTTGGCTCGGAACAGCGAGTTCTCCTCGACGGTCGCGTCGGCGTCGTAGAGCGGCCACTTCGGGTGGTGAACGTCGGCGTACCGAAGCCGTCCGCTCGGCGATTCGGTGTAGTAGCGGTGGCGTTCGGTGAGGAACTCGGCCAGCGACCCGCGCTCGGTCTCGAACCGCTCGCCCTCCGGCCCGTACGTGGCGTCGAACCTCGCGGGTCGCGCTCCTGGATGGTGGCGTCTGCTCTCGAACCGGACCCGGTCGTCGCGGGACTCGACCGAGATGGACGCGAGGTAGTACGGCAGGAGGTGAGTGAGTCGCGCGCCGAGGACCGTGAACGGGTCGGACACGTCGAGGTTGAAGAAGTAGATGGCCGGTCGCCACTCGCGGGTGACGTAGGTGCGGAGGTTGACCTCCGGAATCCGGATACCGGTTCCGGCCGGAAGCCAGCGGGGGCGCACGTCCACGTTGACGAACGCGACGACCGAGAGCCACGCCCGCCCGTCGTACGTGTCGAGCGAGACCGAGTCGGGGACGTGCGGGGCGACGACGCTCGGGTCCGCCGACCAGTTGGCGAACAGCACGTCGCGCCACCCCATATGAAGCCAGACGACCATCGTTGGAGTCCGTGACCGTTCGTCGCGTTCGACGCTCCGTCGGCCAATAGTCGTTAGGGCCTCCGAGGAGTTCCGGCGAGAAGATTCATCGGGGTCGCGGTCGTCGGAGGAGTCGTGCAGTCCGCCCACGTCGAGACAGCGACGGTTCGGGAGCGCGTCACCGCCTACCTCGCGGACGCGGTGGTCGTCGGGGCGACGGTGGTCGGCGTCGCGGTCGGACTGGGAGATTCGCGCCGCGAACGCCGCCGACTCGGGGCACTGCTCGGACTCGCTGTCGCCAACCTGTACCACGTCGTCCTCGAAGGAACCGGCGGACAGACGGCGGGCAAACGCGCGGTCGGTATCGCCGTCGCGGGCGACGACGGGGAGCGCCCGTCCTACGCCAGCGCGGCGACGCGAACCGCGTTCCGATTCGTTGACTGGCTTCCCGTCGGCTACCTCCTCGGACTCGCCAGCATCGCGCTCACCGAGCGCCGCAAGCGCCTCGGCGACCTCGCCGCGAACACGGTGGTCGTCCGAACCGATTCCGACGCAGACGCTGACGAGCGCGGTGCGTAGCGAGAAACCGTCGCTCCCGGGGTTACAGGTCGTAGATTTCGCCGAACTTCTCCTCGGCGTAGTCGAGGAAGTAGTCGGCGGTCAGTTCCTCGCCGGTGGCCTGCCGAATCAGTTCGTCGGTGGTGTAGCGCTGGCCGTGGCGGTGGACGTTCTCGCGGAACCAGTCGTGGAGCGGTTCGAAGTCGCCTTCCCGAATCAGGCCGCGGGGGTCGTCGAGTTCGTCCTCGATGGTCGCCCAGAGCTGGGCCGCGAGGACGCTTCCGACCGTGTAGTTCTGGAACCGGGCGAACCCGCCGGTCCAGTGGATGTCCTGCAGACAGCCCTCGGCGTCGGAGTCGGGCCGGACGCCGAGGTACTGTTCCATCTTGTCGTCCCACGCGGCCGGAATCTCGCTCACCGCGAGGTCGCCCGAGACGAACTCGCGCTCTATCTCGGACCGCAGGATGATGTGCATGTGGTAGGTGAGTTCGTCGGCCTCCACGCGAATCACGTTGTCGGCCTCCACCCGGTTGGCGGCCCGGTAGGCCTCCTCGGGCGTCACGTCAGAGAGTTCCGGAAAGTGGTCTTTCACGGTCGGCAGGAACAGTTCCCAGAACTCCTTCGTCCGACCGACGTGGTTCTCCCAGAACCGCGACTGGGACTCGTGGACGCCGTGGGAGCGCGAGTCGCCGAGTGGCGTCCCGTAGGCGTCGTCGCGCAGACCCAGCGCGTAGGTGGCGTGGCCGAACTCGTGGATGGTCGAACTCAGCGCGCCGAGGAGGTCCGACTCGTCGAACCGGGTCGTGATGCGGGCGTCGAACTGAGTCCCCGAGGTGAACGGGTGGGTCGAGGTGTCGAGGCGTCCGCGGTCCCAGTCGTAGCCCAGCAGGTCCAGCGCCGCCTCCGAGAGTTCTCGCTGCGTGTCGGTGTCGAAGGTTCCATCAAAGACGGGCGGCACGTCCTCGCTCGCCCGGATGTCCTCGATGAGCGGGACGAGTCCGTCCTTCAGTTCCTCGAAGATGCGCTCTACGGTGTCGAGTCCGAGGTAGGGTTCGCCGTCCTCGAACATGACCTCGTAAGGGTCGCGGTCCGGGTCGATGTGTTCGGCCCGTTCGATGCGGAGGTCCAGCAGTCGCTCCAGCGTGGGTTCGAACGCCGAGAAGTCGTCGTTCGCCTTCGCCTCCCGCCAGTCGTCCTGTGCCTCCGACTGGAGGCGGGTGTGTTCCTCCACGAGGGACTCCGGTATCTTCCGTTCGCGGTCGTACTCGCGGCGAATCTCCCGGACGACCGCTCGCTGTTCGTCGGTCAGGTCTTCGTCGGCGGCGGCGTCGAGCAGTCGGCCGGTCTCGTCGTCGGTCAGTTTCTCGTGGGTGACCGCCGAGAGCGCCGAGAGTTGCTTCGAGCGGGCAGGCGTCCCGCCTTCGGGCATCGTCACCTGCTGGTCCCAGTAGAGGACGCCGCCGCTGTCTCCGAGCGCGGAGATTCGTCCGAATCGGTCGAGGAGGTCGTCGTACGCGTCGGCCATACACTCACCTCGCATTCCCGACGTATCAAAATGAGGGTGGCGGCGAGAGCGTGGGGGTAGTCACCAGTACGCGTCCTACACCGAACGCTTAAGGTGATAATTAGTCAACGTTTTCGCATGCACTCCCGAAGACAGGTCCTCGCGGCGGGATGTCTCGCGCTGGTGGGCGGGTCCGGCTGCAGTCGAGTCCGAAACGCCGTTTCGACCGACAGCGACGACGGAACGACCGAAACAGACGGAACCACCGCGAGTGGTGAGACTCCCTCCAGTGACGAACCGACCGCGGACGACGGGACCGCCACCACCGACGCGAGCGCGTTCCGAATCGTCGTCGCGGACGGCGACCGCGAAATCGAACTCGTGACCGGCGCGGACGTGGCCTCGGTGGACGAGGTGGAACCGGCCAGAACCGGCGACGGCTATCGCCTCCCCGTGACGCTGACGGACGAGGGGACCGCGGACTTCGCCGACGGACTCGAACGAGCGGGCGCGTTCGAGAACCGCGACGACCACCCTCTCCGGACGTACTTCGAGGGCGAGATGCTCTACGAGGCGACACTCGCACCGGGCTTGGCTGACAAACTCGAATCCGGGGAGTGGAGCGGCGAGTTCCTGTTACACGTGAGCGAGCAGAAGACGGCGCGAGAACTGAAGCAGGCGCTCGAAGGGAACTGACGCTCTACTGGTAGTCGTCCAGTTCGTAGAGGTCGCCGTACTTCGACTTCACGTAGTCGAGGAAGTAGTCGGCGGTGTACTCCTCGCCGGTGGCCTGCCGAATCAGTTCGTCGGTCGTGTAGCGACTCCCGTGGCGGTGAATCTCCTCGGTCAGCCAGTCGTGGAGCGGTTCGAAGTCGCCCGCCGCGACCTTCTCGTCGAGGTTCTCGATGTCGTCCTCGGCGGCGTCGAACAGTTGGGCCGCGAGGACGCTCCCGAGCGAGTAGGTCGGGAAGTAGCCGAAGTCGCCGTGGCTCCAGTGGATGTCCTGCAGACAGCCTTCGGCGTCCGAGTCGGGCCGGACGCCAAGATACTCCTCGTACTTGTCGTTCCAGACCTCGGGCACGTCCTCGACGTCGAGGTCGCCGCGGATGAGGTCGCGTTCGATTTCGAACCGGACCACGATGTGCATGTGGTAGGTGAGTTCGTCGGCCTCGACCCGGATGAGGTTGTCCTCGTACACCTCGTTGGCGGCCTCGTACACGTCCTCGACGCTCGCGTCGTCGAGTTTGTCGGGGAAGCGCTCCTTGACCTTCGGCAGGAAGCGCTCCCAGAACGCCTCCGACCGGCCGACGTGGTTCTCCCAGAGGCGCGACTGGGACTCGTGGACCGTCATGTCGCGCGAGCTACCCAGCGGCGTCCCGTAGTGTTCGCGGGGGAGACCGAGCGTGTAGGTGGCGTGGCCGAACTCGTGGACCGTCGCCATCAGCGCGCCGAGGGGTTCGTCGGGGCTGAACCGGGTCGTGACGCGGGCGTCGAACTGGTTGCCCGACGAGAACGGGTGGGGCGCGGTGTCGAGGCGGCCGTGGTTCCAGTCGTAGCCGAGGGTGTCGAGAACGTCACGGGCGAGGTCCTCCTGCGTGTCCGTGTCGTACTCGCCGTCGAACGTGTCGGTAGCGAGGTCGGCGTCGCTCTCGCGAATCGCGTCGACGAGCGGGACGAGTTCGTCGCGCAGGCGCTGGAGGACGCGCTCGGCGGTGTCGATGCCGAGGTAGGGTTCGTAGTCCTCAAACAGCACTTCGTAGGGGTCGCGGTCGGGGTCGATGTGCTCGGCCTGCTCGCGCTTGAGTTCGACCAGTTTCTCGAGGGTGGGCGCGAACGTCGAGAAGTCGTCCTCCTCCCGGGCCTCCTTCCAGACGGGCATCGCCTCCGAGGAGACCTGCGAAATCTCCTCCACGAGGTCTTGGGGCACTCGCGCGGCCCGGTCGTGTTCGCGCCGGACCTCGCGGACGACCGCTTCCCGCTCGTCGGTCAGGTTCTCGTCCTCCAGTTCGTCGAGCATCTCGGCCATCTCGTCGGACGTGAGAATCTCGTGCGTCACCGTCGAGAGCGCCGAGCGCTGCTTGGAGCGGGCGGGCGTCCCGCCCTCGGGCATCATAACCTCCTGGTCCCAGCCGAGGACGCCCCCGGCGTTCCTGAGGTTCGTCAGTCGCTCTACCCTGTCGATGAACTCCGAGTAGGTCTCGGACGCCTCGTCGGCGGCGGCTTCGCTTGCCATCGGGGAGGGCTACGCTGTCAGGCGTTATCAAAGCGCGGATTTCGAATCGAAACGACGCCCCTCAGAACCGCTCGGCCGCGCCCCGATAGATGTCGTAACAGCGTTCGACGACCTCGATGCTCGCGCTCTCCGCGTCGGTGTGGGCCTCGCCGGGTTCGGCGACGCCGCAGACCACGCAGGTCGTGCCCGCCTCGGCCAGCCACCCCGCGTCGGTGGCGTGGGGCTTCGAGACCAGTTCTGGGTCGGCCGCCTGCGCGTCGCTCGCGGCCGCCAGTACGGTCTCGGCGAAGTCGGCGTCGTCGCACCGCATCGGCGGGAGGTCCTGTTCGACGGTCCACTCGACGCCCGCCACGTCCTCGACGCGCTCCAGCGGCGCGCGCTCGCCGGGGACGGTTCGCTCGTCCACCGTCACCTCGCACGACTCGGGGATGACGTTCCACGCGCTCCCGCCGTCGATTTCGGTCACTGCGACGCTCCCCCTGACCTCCTCGCCGAGCACCTCGACCGCGGGGAAGTCGAGGTCCCGAATCACGTCCACCGCGTCGCAGGCCCGGTAGACCGCGTTCTCGCCCGCCTCGGGTTCGCTGGCGTGGGCGGCCGACCCGCGAGCGGTGACGGTGCTCCCCCGGCGACCCTTGTGGGCGACCGCCACGTCGGTCACGCCCTGGGCGGAGTAGCCAGTCGAGCCTTCGCCCACGATGGCGTAGTCGGGCGCGAAGCCGTCTTCGATGGCCGCTCGCGCACCGACACCGCCCTGCTCCTCGCCGACGAAACTGGCGAAGACGAGTTCCGGGGGCGAGTCACCGTCGGAACCGCCGCGGTCGGCGTCGTCGGACTGCGTCCGACTGCCCGCGGTGTCGCCCGCCGCGGCGTCCCTAAACGCCAGCATCGCGGCCGCCACCGCGCCCTTCATGTCGGCGGTGCCCCGTCCGTGGAGTCGGCCGTCGCGCTCCTCGACGACGTACTCGCCCGTCGCCGTGGTCTGGGAGTCGGCGGGGGGCACCACGTCGTGGTGGCCGACGAGTGCGAGCGAGGCGGCGTCGGCGGGGCCGCGTCGCGCGACGACGTTCCCGGCGTCGTCGCGCGTCACCTCGGCGTCGGTCTCTTCCCTGAGCCAGTTCTCCACGTAGTCGCCCGCCTCGGTCTCGTCGTCGTGGCTCGGAATCGAGACGAGTTCGCGAGTCAACTCGACGACTTCGCTCATGTGTCGGCCGTGGACCGCGAGGCGCTTCAAAACGTGGGTCGCGGAACCGCGACACTCCGGTTGCCGTTCGGTAGCGACCGTATCCCCGGTAGTGAACGAGGACGCTCGGGCAGTGAGGACGCCAGAAGGTCGAGGAGACCAGAAGTTGACTATCGCGACGGAGTGCGGTTCGAATACGTTCTCCCGGTTCGCGCCTACCCGTCCGCTCGCACCTACGCGTCCTCCTGCTCGTACTCCCGGACTTGCTCGCGCAGGCGGTCGAGTTCTCGGGCGGTCTCGCCCTCGGTGTCGTCCGAGAGGCGGTCGAGTTCCGCTCGGACCTCCTTGATTCGGTCGGCGTACTTCCCCGGCGGTTCCTCGTCGGACTCCATCCCCGACAGCGAGCGCTCTATCGACTGGAGGGTTTTGCGAACCTCCCTGCTGGCGTCGGTCTCCTCCCGGATGCGGTATATCTCGTCGTGAATCGCTTGCATATCGACCATGTGAGGGTGGACGGGGTCAGCGAGAAAAGGCGTGGTGGCCTCCCCGGACACTCCGATAGGGGTGCCTTCGCGCTGCGCCGGTCAGGTACCGCCGGTGTCTCCGTAGTGTCGGTCGAGATACTGGACGATGTCGTCGCTCTCGTAGAGCGATTCGTCGCGCTCGGGGTCTACGAGGAACGGAATCTGGTCCTCGCCGCCGAGTTCGAGCAGTCGCTCGTGGGCCTGCTCGTCGCGCACGTCGCCGCCGTGTGTACGGGGGTTGTGCGCGACGTAGGACAGTCCGAGCGCCTGCATCTGTTTCCGGACTTTCTTCGAGTACGGACAGCCTTCGGCCTGATACAGTTCGAGCACGTCCGCGGGTACGTCCCCGAGTCGGTAAACCCGAGTGGCCGAACCCCGAGCGACCGAACTCCGAGTGGCCGATACGCGACTCCTCGGGCATAACCTGAAAGAGGTTCCGGACGAAAAGCAGTCTATGTCTGGGGAGATGCAGTCTACATCGGGGGAGGTATCAGACGTTTCCCGGGAGCGGACGTCCTCCACGGAGAACCGATGCGGACACGTCCACGAGGCCAGCGCGGTCTCCAATCTCGGGGGTGTCTGCTGTTGGCGACCTGTCTGGGGCGATACCGAGCGGTGCATCTGGCACGCCGACGTCGCGCAGAAGCCGACCCGCGTGCTGGAGGACGCCGCACCCGAAATCGGCGAGCGCCTCGACGGGGCCATCTTCCGCGACGTCGAACTGTCCGGCGGAAAGTGGCTGGCCGGGAAGACGATTACCGACTCTCGGTTCGTCAACTGTAACCTAGAGAACGCCGATTTGAGCCACGCCGACCTCCGGTATTCGCACTTCGAGGGAGTCGATGCGCACGACGTGAACCTCCGGGATTCGAACCTCGAACACACCGAGTTCCACCGCACCGACCTCCGCGGCGCGGACCTGACCGGAGCGCAACTCCACTACGCGGTGTTCGACAACGCCAGAATCGACGAGTCCACGACGTTCGGCGACAGCGTCGTGTACGAAGAGGAACTAGTCGAATCGACCGACGAGGGGCGACTCGCGGCGCTTCGCAGGCGACGGTCCGGACGTGACGCAGACCGACTCAGTCGGTACGAGGCCGCCCACTGGACGTACAACGAACTCCAGCGACTCGCCGAGGAGAACGGCCTGACGCAGGCCTCGCGGAACTACTACAAGCAGCGCAAGAACGTCCGACGGCGCGAGGCGTGGGAGTTCCAGTCCTACCCGCGAGCGCTCGGCAAGGAGGCGTGGCGGTGGACGACCGGGTACGGGTCGAACCCGTGGCGGGTAATCGGAACGGCCGTGGTCATCATCTTCACCTGTGCGTTGCTGTTTCCGTTCTTCGGAGAGGTACTCGGAGCGACGCCCGGTGGCTCACCAGTCAGGTACACCTACGACTCCAACATGTGGTACAACATCCTCGTGGTGTTCCCCCACAGCCTCTATCTCAGCACGGTGACGTTCGCCACGCTGGGGTACGGCGACATGCAACCGCTACTGGGGGCGAAACCAATCGCCGCGTCGGAGGCGCTGCTCGGCCAACTGGTGATGGCGCTGCTCGTGTTCGTCCTCACTCGGAACGTGACGTGGTCGGAGTAATCAGATGCCGCAGTCGTCCACGTACTCGAACCCCTCGTCGTAGTCGTCGCCGGACTCGTCCGCGTCGTCGCCGTCGCTGGCGCGGTCCCGTGCGGTCCCGTTCCACCCGCGGTGGCCCGTCCCGACGCCGCGTCCGTCGTCTCGGTCGCGGTCCGGTGGGCCGCCGCGACGACCGTCGGGTTCGCGGCCCGATTCGACGCCGCGGTCTTCGTCGTGCTCACGGACCCCCTCGGCATCGTCTCCCTCCTCGCTCTCGGCGGCCAGTTTCCGCTCCACCGCGTCGGCAACCCACGATTCGAGCGACTCGCCGGATTCGAGGTCGGCGTCGATGCGCTCCTTGAGTCCGGCCTCGACCGTGACCACGAGGTGTTCGTGACGCATGAACCGCGTTACGTGACGGCGGCGGATAAATCAGTCGTCCGTCGCCTCGTCTACGACCTCCTCCGGTCGCGAGGCGTCCCACCCGGCGACGACGAGCGCACCCACCTGATTGAACACGAGGTCGTTGACGATGTCGTCGAGTCCGTACTGGACCAGCACCTTCGCGCCGACGAACCCCGCCAGCAGTTCGGCCCCGAACTCGATTATCTCCCAGAGGACGCCGAACGCCATCACGAAGATGAAGACGAAGACGAACTGTAACTCCTCGGGCAGAGTCGTCCGCTCGGAGTTCCGGTGTATCGTCTCGACCGTGGCGTAGCCCGCGCCGGCGACTATCGACGCCGAGAGGGCGTGGGTCACGGCGTCGTACCACGGAACGTTCTGGTAGGGACCGAGCATGCCGACCGCGTGCAGGAACACCGCCACCGCGAGCCAGAGGACGTAACTAACGTCCATCGAGACGCAGGCGTCCCGCCGGAGCAGCGCCGGAACGAACGTGACCGCCAGCGCGACGACCGCGTTGACGGCGACGCCCATCTCGCCGCTGAGGAGACCGTACGCCGCGATGGCGACGAGTCCGGCCTGAAGCAGGTGGACGGCCAGTCGTTCGCGGGCGTCGGACAGCAGTTCAGTCACCCGCAGTCACCCTCCAGTAAATCGGCGATAGTAGTGTCGCTGCTCGTCTCGTACTCGAAGTAGAGTTCGAAGACGACGGCGGCGGCGACGCCCGCCGCGGTCGCTCGGACGAACTCCCACATCACGGCCTCTGCCGACCCGAGGAACTCGGTTCCGAGGTAGCGGTCGGAGTAGAACTGGAGGACCGCCCACGCGCCGATGGCCGCCATCGTCGTCAGGACGACCATCGCGTCGGCGAACCGCGGCGAGAGTTCGGCCTCGGTGAACAGCGTCAACTCGGCCACGACCGCGAGCGACACCGCGGCGACCCCGACGTAGGTCGCGTACTCGGTGGCCCACGCGGGACCGACCGCCCGCGTCACGCCGGGGAGAACCGCCAGCGCGGTCACCGTCGGCGGAAGCATCGCGTGGGGGTCGCGCAACACCGCCGCCGGAAGGACGAGGACGACCACCGTCGCGACGAGAAACGCGGTCCAGACGAGGTCGCCGTCCACGAGGTTCTCCAGCACCGCCAGCGCGAGGACCCCGACGAGGACCCAACTCACCACGCCACCGTCGTCGGTGAGCGATTCGAGTACACCCATACCAGTGAGAGGGGGCCGACGCGATTGAAGGTTGTTGCCCCGCGAACGCGCGTTCGCTGGCCCGCCGACGCGCGTGGCCCCCTCGTAAAGAGTATCAACGCGCCGCACCAAAAGGCGCGTATGAACGTACTACCGGACACGAGCGTCGTCATCGACGGTCGGATATCCGACCGAATCGAGGACGGCGACTTCGAGGGCGCGACGATACTGGTGCCCGAGGCCGTGGTGGCCGAACTCGAAGCGCAGGCCAACGGCGGGACCGAGAGCGGGTGGGACGGTCTCTCGGAACTCCAGCGACTCGCCGACCTCGCCGACGAGGGGACCATCGAACTCGACTACGTCGGCGAGCGTCCCGACGCCGACGAGCAGGGTCGCGCCAGCGAAGGCGAGATAGACGCCCTGATTCGGGAACTCGCGGCCGAACACGACGCGGTGTTCGTCACCAGCGACGTGGTCCAGAGCGAGGTCGCGCAGGCGAAGGGCATCGAGGTCGAGTACGTCTCCCCGCGGGTCGAGGAGACGGACGTGGGCCGCCTCTCGGTCGAGGACTACTTCGACGAGCAGACAATGAGCGTCCACCTCAAGGCCGGGGTCGAACCGATGGCCAAGCGCGGCGACGTGGGCGACATGCACTACCAGACCATCGGCGAGGACCCGACCGACGAAGCGGAGGTCCGGGAGATAGCACAGGAGATAATCGACAGCGCGAAGGAGAGCGACGAGGGGTTCATCGAACTCGACGAACCCGGCATGACCATCGTCCAGTTCCGCGACTACCGCATCGCCATCGCGGAACCGCCGTTCGCCGACGGGTGGGAGATAACCGCGGTCCGGCCCATCGTCAAGACGTCGATGGAGGACTACGAGCACGCCGACGAACTCAAGGACCGACTCCTCGAACGCCAGCGCGGCGTCCTCATCGCCGGGTCGCCCGGTGCCGGGAAGTCCACGTTCGCGCAGGCGGTCGGCGAGTTCCTCGTGGACCACGACTTCGCGGTCAAGACGATGGAGAAACCCCGCGACCTGCAGGTCGGTCCCGAAATCACCCAGTACACCGAGTTGGGCGGCGAGATGGAGAAGACCGCCGACTCGCTGCTGATGGTCCGGCCCGACTACACCATCTACGACGAGGTGCGCAAGACCGACGACTTCGAAGTGTTCGCCGACATGCGACTCGCTGGCGTCGGTATGATTGGCGTCGTCCACGCGACCCGCGCCATCGACGCGCTCCAGCGCCTCGTCGGCCGGGTCGAACTCGGCATGATTCCCCAGATAGTGGACACCGTGGTCTACATCGAGGCCGGGGAAGTGAACAAGGTGTACGACGTGTCCACGCAGGTCAAGGTGCCCGAGGGCCTGATGGAGGAGGACCTCGCGCGACCGGTCATCATGATTCAGGACTTCGAGACCGGCCGCCCCGAGTACGAAATCTACACCTTCAACCGGCAGGTCGTCACGGTGCCGCTGAACGAGGGCGAACGCGAGGAGGGCGGCGTCTCGAAGTTGGCCAAGCAGGAGATAGAGCGGGAGATTCAGTCGGTCGCTCGCGGACCGGTCGAGGTGGAAGTGCAGGGCCAGAACCGCGCCACGGTGTACGTCAGCGACGACGACATCTCCTACGTCATCGGCAAGGGCGGCGGGCGCATCGACGACATCGAGAACCGCCTCGGCATCGACATCGACGTGCGCACCCTCGACGAACTACCCCAGTCGGCCTCCGGCGCGGGCGGTGGCGCGGGAGCGAGCGCCGCGAGTGCGACGGCCACGCAGGGCGAAGTCGTGACGCCGGACATCACCTCCCGGCACATCGTCATCCCGACCGACGGCCACGCCGGGGAGACGGTGGAGGTGCAGGCCGACGGCGAGTACCTGTTCACGGCGACGGTCGGTCGCGGCGGCGACATTCAGGTCTCGCGCGGCAGCGCGATTGCGGAGGAACTGGAACGGGCCATCGACCGCGAGCAACAAATCGCTATCGTGCGAGCGTAGTCGGACGCCCGCCGGCGAACGTTCACTGACGAGGACAGCGAGGAGACGCGGTATCTCAGCGCGATAGGCACGGCTGAGATACTTGTGGCACGCGCGACCGACTCGGCGGGTCGCGCTCTGACGACCAGTCGGCGAGACGGGATTACGCGGCTACTCGGCGCACTTCTGGGCGTCGGCGGAGTCGGCCGAGGTGTCGCACGCGACGTCTATCTCGTAGAGGTTCTGGCGGGCGTCGGCGAAGTAGACGTCCTCCTGTACGACGTCGAGTTCTTCGAGTCGTTCGAGCGCGTACCGGACCGTACGGGCCGATAGCATCGACTCCTCGACTATCTGTTTCTGGGTGAGCGCACCCTTGTACTCCAGCACCTTGAAAACCAGTTTCGCACTGGGCGGCAGGTCGTCGATGTCCTCTAACTCGGACTGAGTTGCCATCGTTACGAATCGAAACACCCGACCAGTATAAAAGTACTGAGAACGTCTGGCACTGTTCGGTGGCGGCGCTCGGCGACTCGGTCGGGCCAGCGGGTTCCGAACGTAACAAAAAGGCCTTCAACTCGCGTCACTGAAGGACAGTCATGGCGACCGAACAGGCATCCGAGCGACGAGCATCCCACATCAGGGGCGTCACGGTGACGGCCATCGCCTCGTTAGGCGGCATCGCCGCGGCGTTCGTATCCGCGATGTTTCTCGGCACCGCGGCGAAAGACCAGTTAGCGCTGGGTATCGTGGGCGCGTTCGTCTTCGTCCAATTACCCATCCTACAGGTACTCGGCATCGACGTCGAAGACTTCTCCACGAAGGACCACCTCTACGTGCTGTTCATGACGTTCTCGCTGTGGTTCGTCACGTGGACGATTCTCCTGACCAACGGAGTCACCTTCTAACCGATGGCGGACGACAGTATCGCGGTCGTGGACCTCGAACGGTGTCAACCCGACCGATGCAACTACGAGTGTAAGAACTACTGCCCGCCCAATCGGACGGGCAAGGAGTGCATCACGCTGCGCGGCGACGACGCCGACGAGGGCGACCCCGACCAAGTACACATCAGCGAGGAGATTTGCCTCGGCGAGACCTGCGGTATCTGCGTCGAGAAGTGTCCGTTCGACGCGATAGAGATAATCAACCTGCCGCAGGAACTCGACGACGAACCGGTCCACCGATACGGCGAGAACGCCTTCTCGCTGTACGGCCTGCCGGTCCCGCTGGAGGGGCAGGTCACCGGCATCCTCGGTCCCAACGGTATCGGGAAGACCACGGCCGTCAGGATTCTGGCGGGCGAACTCGCGCCGAACCTCGGCCAGCACGGCGACCCGCCGGGGTGGGACGCGGTGCTGGACGCGTACCGCGGCACGGAGCTACAGGACTACCTCTCCGACGTTCGGGACGGCGAGGTGAGCGTCGCGCGCAAGCCCCAGTACGTGGACAAGATTCCCGACCAGTTCGACGGTTCGACCGAGCAACTGCTGGAGAACGTGGACGAGCGGGGCGTGCTGGACGACCTGCTCGAACGACTCGACATCGAACACGTCCGCGAGCAGGACATCGACAGCCTCTCGGGCGGCGAACTCCAGCGCGTGGCGCTGGTGGCGTGTCTGGCCCGCGACGTGGACTTCTACTTCATCGACGAAATCACGCCGTACCTCGACATCAGCCAGCGCGTGAAGGCCGCGCGACTGATTCAGGAGATGGCCGAGGAACACGGTAAGTCGATGCTCGTGGTCGAACACGACCTCGCAATCCTCGACCTCGTGGCCGACAACCTCCACGTCGCGTACGGTGAACCCGGCGCGTACGGTGTCATCACCGACCCCAAATCGGTCCGCAACGGCATCAACGAGTACCTCAAGGGGTACCTCCAGAACGAGAACATGCGCATCCGGCCGGACGCCATCGAGTTCGAGGAACACGCCCCGCGGCAGGTGTCGCGCGCCGACACGCTGGTCGAGTATCCCGACGTCTCGAAGTCCTACGGCGAGGGCGAGTTCGGTCTGGACGTCGAAGGCGGCACCATCCGCCAGAACGAGGTACTGGGCATCGTCGGCCCGAACGGTATCGGGAAATCGACGTTCGCCGAGTTGCTCGCCGGCCGACTCGACCCCGACGAGGGCGAACTCGGCTTCGAGTTGGACATCGCCTACAAGCCCCAGTACATCGAAATCGACCAACCGATGCAGGTCGAGGCGTTCCTGCGCTCGATAACCGACAAGGTGGGGTCGTCGTACTGGAACACCGAAATCGGCCAACCGCTCCAGTTGGACCGCATCATGGAGCAGAACCTGCTCGACCTCTCGGGCGGCGAGCGCCAGCGGGTCGCCATCGCGGCCACCCTCTCGGAGTCGGCGGACCTCTACCTACTCGACGAACCCTCGGCGTACCTCGACGTCGAACAGCGGGTCCGCGCGACCAACGCCATCCGGCGGTTCGCCGAACAGCAGGACGCCACCGTGATGGTCATCGACCACGACATCTACATGATAGACCTGCTCGCCGACCGACTCATGGTGTTCGACGGCGAACCCGCGGTGCAGGGCCGCGCGAGCGAACCGAAGGGGATGCGCGAGGGGATGAACGACTTCCTCGCCAACCTCGACATCACGTTCCGGCGCGACGAGAACGTCGGCCGCCCGCGCATCAACAAGCCGGGCAGTCAACTCGACAAGGAGCAGAAGAAGTCGGGCGAGTACTACTACGCGCCCTGACGCGGTACGCGTCGATTTTCCCGGGGTCGCTTCGGCGTCGAACGGGAACCGCCGTCGCGGAACCGAACGATTTTCGTCAACGGACTCATAGGCCAACGCAGTGACTCGTCTGCCCGCATGGTTCGGTACCGGACACGAGCGTCGCGCCAAGCTACTGGCGTGTCTCGCTGTCGTCGCGCTCGCCGCGGCGTCCGTCGGAGTGCTGTCGGCCCCCGACCAACCCCGCCTCACCGTCGGCGACGAGAAGCCCGAGAACAACACCCTCGTCGCCCTGCAGGGGTACAAACACGAGGGGAAAGCGGTCGAGTTCTCCCCCGACGGCGACGTCGTCTGGGAGTACGCGAAACCGGACGACGTGTTCGACGTCGAGGCGCTCGGCCCCGACCGAGTGCAGGTCTCGACCGCCGACGAGGTCCCCGACGCGGAGTGCCCGGCGCGCTATCGCGGCGACGGGTTCGAGAACTGCGTCCGGAACAGCCTCCGGATTCTGAACAAATCGACCAAGGAGGTCGTCTGGGAGTACGCGTGGTACGACGCGGAACTCCACGAACACGAACTCCACGACGCCGACCACTACACCGTGGCCGCCTCCGGGGACGGCGGGAACGCGACCGACGCCCGCGAGGACCGCTGGGTGATGGTGGACATGGGCAACGACCGCGTGTTCGCGGTGAATCGCCAGAAGGAGGTCGTTTGGGAGTGGAACGCCACCGACACCTACGACCGGCCCGCCGGGATGGGACCGGAAGGCGACTGGACGCACGTCAACGACGTGGACCGACTCCGGCCGGGCGTGTTCCAGATAAGCCTGCGGAACTTCGACACCGTGGCCGAACTCCACGTCGCCAACGGGTCGAACCCGAGCGAGCGGTCGGTGACGGTCCGACCCGTCGTCGGCCCGAACCAGTACGCGGGGAAGGGCGACATCATCTACGAGCAGCACAATCCCGACAGACTCGCGGACGGCCACCTGCTGGTCGCCGACAGCGAACACGACAGAGTCGTGGAACTGAATCGGTCGGGCGAGGTGGTCTGGGAGTTCGGCGGGAGCGCCACCCTGAACTGGCCCCGCGACGCCGACAGACTCCCGAACGGGCACACGCTGGTCACCGACTCGTACAACGACCGGGTTGCCGAGGTGAACGAGGACGGCGACGTCGTCTGGGCCGTCGAGACCGGGTATCTCCCCTACGAGGCCGACAGACTGCCCGGCGAGGGCAGCAGTGACCGCCCGACAGCGACCGAGGGCGGACTCGCCGACGGCGGCCGGGAATCGGTCGTCGAGCGTTACCTCGGGTTCGCCGTCGCCATCTCGAAGTACGTCCTCCCGGCGTGGCTCGGCAGGCAGGTGCTGTGGCTCGTGGTCGCGCTCCTCTCGCTGGTGGGCGTGGCGATAGAGACCGTGCGGTGGCGAGGGGTCGGTCTGTTCGACCGACAGACCGACGAGTTAGCTGACGAGCAGTGACGGTCGAGCGCCGCTCTACCGACTCGCTTTCGTGACGAAGCTCGGCAGAAATCGAACGCCGAAGGAGTCGCACGTCCCGACTCCATCTCGCGAACAACACCGTCGATGTGACCGTCGTTCTCGGTCAGACTGTTCGGAATCTACCGACTACAGCACGTTGCGCTGACAGGAGCCACAGAGGTTCTCCTCTTTCACGTCCACCTCGCGGACGGTCGGCGAGAAATTCATGACGCAGCGCTTGTTGTCGCAGTGTTCGAGACCGAGAGTGTGGCCGATTTCGTGGACGACCTCCTTGCGGACCCGGTCCTCGAAGATTTCGCCCGCGCTCCGGTTCGAGAACCCGCCGTCGCTGGAGGTCTGGAGTCGGTACGTCGAGATGACGCTGCCGTTCCCGTCGAGGTAGGCGAGACCGAAGACGTAGTTCCGGCGGCGGTAGAAGAGGTCTTTGGGCGTGATGGCGATGTTCTTCTCCCCCGACCCGATGCGGCCCGCGAGTTCGATGAACTCCTCGGCGCGGTACTGGTCGCGCTTCTCGTCGTGTGCCCCGGTCGGAATCGGTTGGGCGTCGTGGATAGTAACTTCGCAGTCGTAGACCGAGCGCAGAGCGGTCGAGGCCTGACGTTTCACTTTCGCGGAGAGGTCCCCGACCGGGACGACGTCAACGAGCATGGGAAACAATATGGGGGAGCGGCCCATAAACTTCCCGCCGTGCGTCCCCGAACCCGTCGTGCCATCGTGGAGCATCTGTCGGACTTCGAACGCCTCGTGGAGGTCGGCGTCGGCGAACGGACCGACGTGGCCGCCGCGCTGGCCGAGACCGGACGGACCGTCACCGCGACCGACGTTCACCCCCGCGAGGTCCCTGCGGCGGTCGAGTTCGCGATAGACGACGTCCTCGACCCGGACCCGGTGGTCTATCGCGACGCCGACGCCGTCTACGCGCTGAATCTCCCGCCGGAACTCCACCGGCCCGCCCTCGAGGCGGCGCGGCGACACGACGCCGCGTTCCTGTTCACGACGCTCGGGGGCGACCAACCGGCGGTTCCGGTCGAGCGCGAGACGGTTCCGGGCGAGACGATTTTCGTGGCGCGCCGGTAAGGACCGACTGTCGCGACGGTTACGGAGCGCTTACTGCCAAGACGCTTAATGGGTCTCCGAACGACCGGTCGAGCGTGGCCGTCGCACCCGACCCGGCCGAAATCTTCCAGCGGGCGGTCGAGGAGGGCGAGCGTCGCCTCGACCAGTCGATGCTCGAACTGGTCTCGACCAGTTTCATCGCCGGGTTCACCGTCGTCTTCGGGATGCTCGCGCTGGGCATCGTCGAAGGGGCGTTCGAGCCGCGGTTCCCAGAACTCGCCAAGATAGCGGGCGCGCTGGCGTTCGGTCCCGCGCTCGTGTTCCTCGTGGTCGGGCGGACGGAACTGTTCAACGAGAACTTCTTCGACCCGGTGGCGAAGGCGGCCGACGACGAGGACTCGTGGATGGTGGGGTCGCTCCTCAGGCTGTGGACGGTCACCTTCGCGCTCAACCTCGTCGGCGGCGGTCTCTTCGTGTGGCTGTTGTCCGTGGAGGGCACGCTGACGCCGGGGGCGGTCCACGTGTTGACGCGGACCGCCGAGGAAATCGTCCACCGGCGGGTCGCCGCCGAGTTCGTCAAGGCCATCACGGGCGGGGCGCTCGTGGCGCTGCTCTCGTTCATGCTGGAGGCCGTGGACGGCGTCGGGAGTCGCATCCCGCTCGCGTACGTCGTCGGCGTCCTGCTGACGCTCGGTCCCTTCGACCACGTCATCGTCACCGTTCTGCACGTTCTGTTCGGCATGTTCCTCGGTGCGAACATCGGACTCGGCGCGCTGGCCGAGACGACGCCGTCGTCACGGCCGGGAACCTCGTCGGCGGCCTCGGACTGGTCACGCTCAGCCACATCGCGCAGGTGAAGGGGGCCGAGGAGTCCAGCGGGTGAGTCGCCCGGCGAGTGAGTCGCTGGTCGGACTTCGACGGATATCTCGGGCCGAACTCGGAGTCGCGTCGCAAGACCCTTGAGCGCCGGTTCACTACCCCCGTTCATGCAAGCAGACGCGGTCGTGCTGGACATCGACGGGGTAGTCGTGGACGTAGCCGACTCCTACCGACGCGCAATCGTGGAGTCCGTAGAGCGCGTCCACGGAGACACCATCGAGAAGGACGCTATCCAGTCGTTCAAGGACGCGGGCGGGTTCAACAACGACTGGGAGTTGACGTACGCCGCGGCGCTGTTCGTTCTCGCGCGCCGGGAGGGGCTTGAACTCGACGTGGAGACGTTCACGGACCGAATCGCGGCGCGGCGAGCGGCCAGCGACGCCGCCGGGGCGGCCGACGGTCTCGACGCTGCCGAGGCGGTGGTGGACGACGCGCTCGGCGAGGCGGCCCGCGAGCGCGCTCGTGCCGACTGGGACCCCGAGCGCCTCCGCGAAGTGTTCCAGCAACTCTACCTCGGGTCGGAACTGTACGCCGATATCGAGGGCGCGGACCCCGACCTCGACGCACCCGGCTTCATCCACGACGAACCGGTCCTGCTCGAAGCCGCGACGCTCGACGCGCTCGCGGACTACCCCCTCGGCGTCGTCACCGGCCGCCCGGCAGACGAGGCCGACATCGCCCAGCGCCGGGCGGGTCTCGACGTACCCGAGGACCGGCGGTTCACCATGGACGACTGGGAGGAAGGCAAGCCCCATCCGCACGCCCTCGTCACGCTCGCGGAGCGATTCGGTGCCCGTTCGGTCGTCTTCGTCGGCGACACGCTGGACGACGTGCGGACCGCGCGCAACGCCGCCGACGCGGACCCCGACCGCGACTACTCCGGCGTCGGCGTGCTGACCGGGGGCCTGACCGGTGAGGCGGGCCGCCGGAAGTACGAGGAGGCGAGCGCGGACGCGGTCATCGACTCCGTGAACGACTTGCCGGACCTGTTGGAGTAGGGAAACTTTTGGAGGTCGGGTTCGGCGAATCAGATATGAATTGGTCCCAACTCGGGCACGCGTTCGTAGATGCGTACGGGGTCGCCGTCCTGCTCGGCGGTATCCTCTCACCGCCTGACCCGTTTACTCAGATACGCTACATCGCTATCACGTTCTCGGTTGCGCTCCCGGTCGTATACCGATACGACCCGCGGATACTCTGGCAGCGGTGGCAGCATCATCTCCTCTTTTTCGTCGGAATCGCCGCGCTCCAACTCGGTTGGCGCAACATAGCTGGCGGGGCACGCTGGCCACTCCTCCGTCTCGTCGTCCTCCTCGGCGGTTCGGGCGTAGTCGTGTGGCTCGCGTACTTCGGCGGAGTAGCTCGACTCCGTGGGAAGGCGAAGGTGAGCGAGTCGTGAGGCTTCGCACCGTCGAGCGTGCAGCGCGGACGCGGTCATCGACTCCGTGAACGACCTGCCGAACTTGTTGGAGTAAGGAGACTTTTTGGGGTTCGAGTTCGGCGAATCAGACATGGACTGGTCCCGACTCGGCGGCGCAGTGCCTGACGCCCTCGTGATTTCGTTCGGCTTCGGCGCGGTTCTCATCCCGCCGGACCCGTTCACGCAGTCGCTGTACTCCGTTCCGGCGTTTCTCGTCGCGCTCGCGGTCGTCTATCGCTACGGCCACCGGACGGTCGCGCCGTGGTGGCGTCGCTACCTCCTGTTCGTCGGCGTACTCGCCGCCGTCGGACTCGCGTGGCGAGCGACGGCGTTCGCGGTCGGTCTCCAATCCACCTCCGACGTCCGCTCCGCGTTAACGCTGGTGAGTGTCGTTTTCGCGGGGTGGGTGGCGTACTTCGGCGGACTCGAACGACTCCGCGGCGCTGGGGAGGCGAGCGATACGTGACTCTCCGCACCGTCGAGCGCGCAGCGTGGACGCTCGGCATCGGCGGCTTTCTGAGTTATCTGCTCGGCGCGCTCCTCGCGCCGAATCCCACCCAGACGCTCCCCTTCGTCGTCGGTGCGTCGGTCGTCGGGTTCCCGATAGCCTACTGGTACGTCCGTGGGCAACTCCGCGACTTTCCGAGCGAGAGCGCCGGGCGACTGACCCTCTTCTTCCTCTCGATATTCGTCATCTCGTACCTCGGGTTCGAGGCCGTCGAGTTCGTGGCCGCGCCCGACTCCGCCGTCGAGACTGTGGGGGAGGCCGCCGCCCTGATGGTCGGTCTCTCCGTGGGACACCGGGCGGCGAATCGAGGCTACGACCGAGTCCGGGCGGCGTTTCGGTCCGATAGCCCGCGGCAGTGAGAATCTTTAATCCGGCCCCGCCCCGAACGTCGGGGTATGCGAATCGCACTCCTCGGCGGAACCGGCGATATCGGACAGGCCCTCGCGCTCCGGTGGGCGCGAGACACCGACCACGAGATTCTCGTCGGGTCCCGCGACCCGGAGAAGGCCCGCGGCAAGGCCGACGAGTACGAGACCGAACTCGACAGTATCGGCGTCGAGCGCGACGTCAAGGGGTTCGCCAACGAGATGGCGGCCGACCGCGCGGACGTGGTGGTGCTGGCGGTGCCCGCGTTCCACGTCCGGGACCTCGTGGAGTCGGTCGCCGACCGCATCGAGGACGCCGACGTGCTTGTCTCTCCGGCGGTCGGGATGGACCGCGACGAGGAGGGGTTCCACTACAAGCCCCCGAAGGCGGGGAGCGTCACGGAACTGGTCGCCGACGCCGCGCCCGAGGGCGTCCCGGTGGTCGGGGCCTTCCACAACCTCTCGGCCGACAGACTCGCCAATCTGGACGTGGAACTCGACCTCGATACGCTCGTGGTCGGTGACGACGGCGACGCGGTGGAGACTGTGGTCGAGCTGGCCGACCAGATAGACGGTCTCCGCGCGCTGAAGGCGGGCGGCGTGGCCAACGCCGCGGAGGTCGAGAGCATGACGCCGCTGCTCATCAACCTCGCCGTGGAGAATCAGGGGATGCACGACGTCGGCGTGAAGTTCGAGTAGCGCTCGGCGTCCGACCCGCTTCGCCTCGACATCTCTTTTCCGCAGTTCTCGTTCTCTCGTCCGGGGATAAGCCGAACCTACTCGGAGAGACAGGTCGCCCCACACGAGAAATCAGACCGTTCGATAGCTCTATAATCCGGCTGTTACACCAACACGGTTATATGGGTGGTGTGCATTAGCATACCATGTATGGCGACCGCACCGACCGGCGACGACGACGTTTTCGACGAATTCCTGTCCGAGCGTGGCCACGAAACCGAGACCGTCGGCTGGCAGGAGGACTATAACAAGAAACAGTGCCCGGAGTGCGGCGGACTTCACGATACGTCCGCGAGCGAGTGCTCGGTATGCGGTTGGCGACCGTAGCTTCGGCCGCCCCGTCTCGCTTCCGTCCTGCATCGGTCCCGAACTGTGCAACCTTTTTTTCGACGCACGACGCGTCCGAGACGATTGTCCGCCCGTGGCGACTCGTGGCGCGACGACTGGACACCGACTCAGCCCCGTTCGCCACCGCAGTCCCGACGACTCGGAACACACCTCCGACGACTCGGAACACACCTCGAAACATCGCGACAATATTATTGTTCCTCGCCGATACTCGTCTCCACGGCCTAATGGACAGGTAATCGCGGAATACCGTCGCTCACGACAGTGTCGATAGAAATATAGTGTAAGATTTCCGTAGTGGCACAAGAGAAATGCCTGAGTGTCAGAACTGCGGTTCGTTCGTGACGGACGCCTACGCGCGAGTGTTCACACCTCGCGAAGTAGACGACCCGCGAGTGTGCCCGGAATGCGAAGACAAGATTCGAGACGGGAGCGAAGTGCGCGAGGCGCGGTCGCCGCGGAACACCTCGTAGCGCCGTCGAAAGGCCGCTTTCTCCGTCAGTAACGAATCTGCGCGAAGTCGCGCGACCGCCGACGCTGACCACCAATCCGATTCACATCGTTTTATGAGTGATGGGGCCATGTGATTGGTGTAATGAGCCAAGACACGGAAGAACGTGTTACCCGACTCTTCGGGGGACCGGGGAGCGGCAAGACTACAGAGTTGCTCGACCGAGTCGAGGGACTCCTCGACAAGGAGGGCGTCACGGTCAACGATATTCTGCTAGTCTCGTACACTCGTGCGGCCGCCAACGAGGTCCGCGAGCGTCTCGCCGAGCGACGCGACCTCAACCCCCGCTCGCTGCAGGGGTCGATTTGTACGATGCACGCGAAGGCCTACGAACTGCTCGACCTCTCGCGGAACGACGTCGTCGGCGAGTCCGACAAGAAGGAGTTCTGCGAGGAGTTCGGCATCGAGTTCGAGGACGAGTACAGCGGCGCTGGCCGCCGGACCGCTCGTTCGACCACGCTCGGCAACAAGATAATCGCCACGAGCCAGTGGCTCCAGCGGACCAGTCGCGACGTGGCCGACTGGTACGACGTTCCCTTCCAGTGGAACGACGAAGAGGTCCGCCTACCCCCGGAGATAGACGAGAAGTCCCAAGAGGGCAACAAGTACACGCCGACGTGGCCCAGCGACGACGACCGACTCGACGTGCCCGAGGCCATCCGCGGGTGGCGCAACTACAAGGGCGAGAACGACCTCGTCGGGTTCGCCGACATGCTCGAACGCGTGCGCCAGCGGTCGCTGCTCCCGAACGTGGACTACCTCGTCATCGACGAGTTTCAGGACATCACCAGCCTCCAGTACGACGTGTACGAGGAGTGGAAGCCCCACATGGAACAGGTCCTCATCGCGGGCGACGACGACCAAGTCGTCTACGCGTGGCAGGGTGCGGACCCCAAACTCCTCCTCGAAGAGGAGGGCGACGACGTGATTCTCGACACCTCCCACCGACTCCCGTCCGAGATTCTGCGCGTCGTCCAGCAGGAGGTCCGCCACATCGAAGAGCGCCAAGAGAAGAACCTCTCGCCGCGCAAGGAGGGCGGGTCGGTCGAACAGGTCGATAGCCCGTCGATGCTCGAACTCGTCCGGAACGTCCGGTACACCGTGCAGGAACACGACGGCACGCTGATGATACTGTTCCGGGCGCGGTACCAGATGTTCCGCTTCATCGACGAGTTCATCGACGAGGGCATCCCGTTCAAGTGCCTGACCGACCAGCGGATGTGGACCGACCGCCTCCAGCAGTACGTGGACGCCGTCGAGAAGGTGGACGAGGACGAACCCATCACGGCGCTGCAGGCCCGCCGATTCGCCGACATGCTTCAGGACTCGGCGTTCGGCACCAACGAGCGCGACGAACTGTTCGACGCCATCGACGAGCGCAAGGAACAGGGGTCAACCGACGACCTCGCCGAAATCGAGGTCGAACCCGACTTCGTGACCGACTTCGCGCCGTTCATGCCCGGCCCGGCCTCGGCCGCAGACATGGTCCGGAAGGTCACGAGTTTCCAGAAGAACTCGATGCGGGCCTACTTCCAAGGCGACTATCAGGACATGGACGCCGACCGCGTGCGCCTCGGCACCATCCACTCCGCGAAGGGTCGGGAGGCCGACCACGTGTTCGTCGGCACCGACCTGACCGAGAAGGTGGTCGAGCAGATGGCCGCCACAGTGGACGGTGAGGTAGACGGCGAGGAGTTCACCGCCACGACCGACCCGGTCCCGATTTTGACCGACAACGAGCGCCGGGTGTTCTACGTCGGGATGTCGCGTGCGCGTGAGCGCCTCGTCATCATGGAGAACCTCGTCAGCGGCGCGCCGACGCTCCCCATCGACGTACTGCTCTACAACGAACGCAACGAGAAGGACATCGAAGACGCGCTGGCGGAAGTCTCGGAAGCGACGCCCCAGTGAGTCGGTCGTCGGTTGCGACCATTTCTCGAACGGCGAAGATTCGACTCGGACGACTGTATCCGATAGTTCTCCTAACGGACACGTAATAAATCGGCATAATGGCCGGGGAGAATTAAGCCCCGGATTATCACAGCTAAAAATCCGGTGCCAATGTTTAAATAAACGGTTTTTGGTGATACTGCCATGGCAACGTTCAGTACGACACGTGTTGACAAAAATTGCGGTCGGAGCGGTCCGCCCACCGGTCGGTCGAACCGTCGTGCCGAGGGCGTCGAACCGTGCCGGACGGAGGAACAACGATGAAGATACGGACGAAACTCATCGTGCTGTTGCTCGTCATCTCGCTCGTTCCGGTTTCGGTGGTGGGTATGGCCGGACTCCAGAACATGCAGGACGTCGGGTCGTACGCGCAGGACCAGAGTTCGAAGCACCTCGAACAGCAGATAACGAAGGATTTGAACGGTACCGTCGAGGCGAGGACCGAGGAGTTCGGGAACCTGCTCAACGTGCGGCGAGTGGACGCGCGCTCGCTGGCAGAGTCCACGTCGGTGCAGAACTACGAGGCCGCGAGCGCGGGTGAGATGGAACTCATCCAGCAGCAGAGTCAGAAGCAGGTCGGTTACACCGCGCTCCAGATGCACAGCACCATCGAGACGACGAAGCAGACGATTCTCGACGAGCAGTACGGCGGCCGGAGTTGGGAGGACCTCTCGTCGGCCGAACGACAACAGGTCGAGAATCAGGTCGAGAACAGAATCGTCGGCACGACCGGAAGCGGGATTCACCCGAGCGGCACGCTGTCCGAGATGTTCCAGCCGGGGTACATCGGTGATACGGGGTACGCGTACGTGACCGACCTCGATTCGAACGTCGTGGTTCACCACAGTCTCGAAGACGGGTACAACCTCAAGAACGACGCGTCGCTGACCTTCTTCGAGGACATCCGGGCGAACGTCAAGTCGAACCCGGCCGTCCGAAACGGGTCAGAATGGGGCATCGTCGAGTACGAGTGGGAAGACACTACCCAGAAGGGGAACCCGAAGGAACGCAAGTTCGTCGCCTACACCTTCCACGAGGACTTCGAGTGGGTGCTCGCGCCCAGCGTCTACTACTACGAACTCCAGACCGCCGCCGTGCAGAACGCGCGTGACGGAATCAACGAGTCGTTCCGGAGTTACCTCAACACCAGAACCGTCTCGGTCGGCGGCGAGTCGGTGCGGGCCTACGACGAGATTATCATGACCGACGAGGAGGGGCAGGGCGTCCTCCGAGCGCAGAGCAACGGGGACGAGGTCACGACCGAGTCGGTCGCCGGTACCTCGTACGCCGATACGAACTGGTTCAACGAGACGAAATCCCTAGAGAAAGGGGCAGTCCACTTCGGCGACGTCCGGTCGGTCGACGGTAAGCAAGTGGCGTACATCACGACGCCGGTCTACCACGACGGCGAGTTCGCGGGTACCGTCGCGCTCAGGTTCAACTACAGCATCCTCACCGCGATGACGAACCACGTCACGGTCGGTGAAACCGGCCACCTGACCATCGTGAACGACGAGGGTCGGGTGCTGAGCCACCCCGACCAATCGGTGGTCGATTCGAACGCGAATATCGGCGACGAGTCCTACGCGGGGTCGCTGGCCACGCTGGCCGACGAGCGAATACTGGCGGGCCAGACTGGACTCAGCACGTACACCAGAACCGAAAACGGCAACGAGAGTCGCTACTACGTGTCGTACGCCCCGCTCCAGTTCGGCGATAAGCAGTTCGCGCTACTCGGCACGGTGCCCGAGAGCGACGTGAAGGCACCGGCCGCCGCGCTGGGTCAGGACCTGAGCGACCGGACGACCTCCGCTCGGAACTTCATCCTCTTGCTCGTCGCCGGTCTCATCGTGGCCGTCGTGGCACTGGGGTACAAGGCGGCGGAGTACTTCTCGACGCCCATCGAACAGATTCGGGACCGAGCGACCGCGCTCGCCGAAGGGCGCTTCGACGAGGAGACCGACATCGACGCGTCCGACGACGAAATCGGGGAACTCGTCGAGGCGTTCGACGAGATGCAGGAGAACCTCCGAACGCAGGTCGCGGAACTGCAGGCCGTCAGCGAGAACCTCGGTGAGGGGACGCTGGACCAAGAGGTCGATACCGACCTCCCCGGCGAGTTCGGTGCGATAATGACCGACATCGACGAGGGCATCGAGAAGCTACAGGTCGGGTTCGACGAGATTCGCCGGACCAGCCAGCAGATACGGGAGGGTCGCCTCGACCAGAGCGTCGATACCGACCTCCCCGGCGAGTACGGCGCGGTCCTCTCGGACCTCGAAACCGGCGTCGAACAACTCGGGGCGAGTTTCGACCGGATTCAGGACGCCAGCGAGCAGTTGCGCGAGGGAACGCTCGACCAAGACGTGGACGCGGAACTGCCGGGCCAGTACGGCCAAGTGATGTCCGACTTGGACGCCGGACTGACCGAAATCGAGAGCAGTCTGGCCGAGGTCAAGGACTTCGCCGACCGCTTCGCACGCGTGAGCGACGAGACAGCGACGAGCGCCCAGCAGATAGAGGCCGCGAGTCAGGAGACCGCCGAATCGGTCGAGGAAATCGCGTTCGGCGCGGAACAGCAGACCGAACAGCTACAGGCCGCCGCGAGCGAGATGAACGACCTGTCGGCCACCATCGAGGAGGTCGCCTCGTCGGCCGACGGCGTGGTCGAGACCGCCAACGAAGCGGTGGAACTCGCCGACCAAGGCCGCGAACACGCCGCCGACGCGACCGAGGAGATTTCGGCCATCGAGTCGGAGGCCGACACCGCCGTCGAACAGGTCGAGAGTCTGGAGACCCAGATAGAGGAGATAAACGACATCGTCCAGTTGATAACCGACATCGCCGAGCAGACCAACCTGCTCGCGCTCAACGCCTCCATCGAGGCCGCGCGCGCGGGCGAGGCCGGCGAAGGGTTCGCGGTCGTTGCAGACGAGATAAAGACGCTGGCGAACGAGGCCGGGGACGCGACCGAGGAGGTCGAGAGCCTCATCGACGAGATTCAGTCCCACACTGACGAGACGGTCGGCGACATGCGCTCGATGCAACAGCGTGTCGAGACCGGGTCCGAAACCATCGCGGACGCCATCGAGATGTTCGACGACATCGCCGGGGCGATACAGGAGGCCGAACACGGCGTCGAGGAGATTTCCGACGCCGCCGAGGACCAAGCGGTCTCCACCGAGGAAGTGGTGGCGATGGTGGACGAGGTGTCCGGCGTGAGCCAACAGACCGCCGCCGAGGCGAGTTCCGTCTCGTCCGCGACCCAAGAGCAGACCGCGGCCATCAACGACGTCTCGCGGAACGTCGAGACGGTCTCGGACTCCGCCGACTCGCTCAAGGAACTCGTGGACGAGTTCGACGTGGACGAAGACGCCGCCTCGACCGACCGGCAGTTCGATGCGGAGTCGGCGTTCGGCGCGGAGTCGGAATCTGACGAGGAGTCGGAGTTCGAGGAGGACTCGGAGTTCGACGACGAATCGGAGTTCGACGACGAATCGGAGTTCCAGTCGAAACCGACCGTCGCCGACGGCGGTGACAGAGAGGCGACCGACTCCGACACGTAGTCGATAGGTCGTCCGCCCTCGCCACCGCGGGAGACGGCGAAGAGTCCAACCCAACGGTCAACCCGGACGACACCGGGTTCGCAGCAGTTCTCGACATGCCCGTTCTCTGTAGTTCTCGACGCCGTTAGGGATTCAGTGCTGGTCGGGGAGGTACTCGTTCAGGCACTCGCACGAGCAGAACCGGTGCTGTAGGATTGGGTCGGACCCCGACTGGTGGTGGTGGAGTTCGAAGTGTTCGGTCGTCCGGTCTATCGTGTCACCGCAGTGGAAACAGACCATGGCATAAATTAGCACTCACACCCGTATAAGCCTGTAGCCCGCGAACGTCCGCCCCGTCACTCCTCGTCGTCGGGCGTCTTGGCCACTTTGCCGATGGTCTTCTCCGCCACCGCGCCCGGAACGTCCGTGGGCGTCGTCAGATACTCCTCCAGTACGACCATCAGGACCGCCACGGCGACGAACCCGCCGCCGAGCAGCGGTTGGCCGTTCGCGAGGAACTGGACGCCGAGCAGACCGACGGGGAGCGCGAACACGAGCGTCGCCGCGAGTTGGAGCGTGCCGAGGATGCCCGGTTTACTCATCACCCGGTGGTTCCGGGCGGGCCGTCAAAAATCCCGCGGAGAGGGTTTTAGTCAGAGTAACTGAAACGGCCCCTAATTCCTGACAATATTATATACCCATATAAGAACGAATTATGGCCTTTAGAAGGAAGAAGACACCAGATAGAGATTCTACGAGCAATATCATTAAATAGACCATAGCAGAATCAACAGGGCTAAACGCTGATAAAAATCTGTTTGAGCGAATACCTTCGTGAAGTACTGCATCTAAAACAAATCTTGTTCTATCTTATGAGTCACATCATATTACCAGGTTATTTTGGAATCCGTAATCCTTATGCCCCCTAAACACCCACAATATTATCGCCTCGCCAAGTATTTATGTATCTAATAGCTAGAAAGTTATAACTTATTAGGGTTGATTTTTCTACATGCGATGGTAGATAGAAACAGACGGAAGTTACTGAAAACCAGTGGTACCGCGATAGGACTGTCAGCAATCCCAAGTGCAGTTACAGCCACCAAAGGTAAACAAAAGAACGGCACTAATGGATTGACCATCCATAAGAAGACGGTTCTATCAGAGAACAATGATAAAACCGTCTTTGCTCTTGACATCACGGTAAACAAAGGCAGTAGTACCTCAGGCGGAGATGCGACTCGAAAACGCTTCATCACCACTGTTAAGAAACCGTCCGGTGCCGTTTCCGTAAGTGAAGTTAATTCTCAAAAATTCGATAAGCTAACTTCTAGTGGAGAGGTTAGTATAGCAAGCACGGATAACGAAGTGAGTGTGTCTAGCGGTACAGTAACGGTAAAGTCAGATACAGATATTGTTAAACAATCAGATGTGTACGCACACAACAACGGCCAATGTGCGGCATACGATTACACCCATCGATGGGCTGCTGTTACCGCCGAATTCGTTAACGAGGTTGGCGATTTAGGGTGGGGCTCAATTTCCGCAGCCCTCATTTCGCTTGTCGGATCATCGTCGCTCAGCGCAGGTGCATCCGCAATACTCACTGGCGTAATTGCACTTGTTGGCGGTATCGCGGCGTACGTAACAAACACGTACTCAATCACTTTTGCCGGAGCCGAATGGGACGAGTCAGCTGCCGGCTGGAATCAAACGATGTACTCAGCAAGAGTAGCTGGCGGTTATCACAAGAGTGAAGGAGAACTGACCACAATATCAACTGCACCTGGACACCCTGGCCGCCTGTAATTCCATTAAAGGGTGCGCTTTTTAATACATGACAAACCATACTTCTAACCCTGAGGTACCGAAAATTAGCCAACACTTTTTCTTGAAATTGGTCGCGGGAATAGTTCTCGGAAGTATCGGAAGTATAGCTATACTCAAAACCGGTTTGAATAGCGAGTCGTTATCCATTCTCTGGATTAGTTTTAGTGCAGCACTAGGATTTATAGCAGGGATTTCAGATTATGTCAAGCCACTCCGAAACGCATTCGAGCGAGGGCGGTGGTTAATCGCTGGAATTGGAGTTTTGATAGCACTTATGTCATCTATTAACTATTTTGATTTATCCATATTAATCAGTCTCGCCCTCGGTTTCAGTAGCGGCGTCCTGATTAGCATGACTAGTCTTACTGTTATATACTTAATCCGGGACTGACGGTTGTAATATATAGCAGGTCTCCGGTGTGGAGACGATTACAGTCGGATTAAACCTAACCGCAGGCCAGTGAATCCCAGCATCCACCGACTCTTGAACTCCGGAACGCTTTTCATCCGACCGGCGCCACAAATCTGGTATGTTTACCGGAATCGTTGAGGGGGCGGGCGAGGTGCGCGACGTGACCGTGACCGAAGAGGGCCGACGCCTCCGCATCGCGGGCGAGGACGTGACCGGGGACCTCGACCGCGGGCAGAGCATCAGCGTCAGCGGCGTCTGCCTGACGGTCGAGGAGTTCGAGCAGGACTGGTTCGAGGTGTTCCTCGCCAGCGAGACGGTGGACAAGACGTACCTCGGCGAGGTCGAGGTCGGCGACCCCGTGAACCTCGAACGCGCGATGCCCGCCGACGGCCGGTTCGACGGCCACGTCGTGCAGGGCCACGTCGATACCACCGCGGCGGTCGTGGACGTGCGCGAGGTCGGCGAGGACTGGGAGTACGAGTTCGCCGTCCCGGAGGGGTTCGGCAAGTACGTCGTGGACAAGGGGTCGGTCGCCGTGGACGGCATCAGCCTCACGGTGGCCGAACGCGGAGCGGACACCTTCTCGGTCGCCATCATCCCGGAGACCCGCGCCGTGACCAACCTCTCGGAGAAGGAACCGGGCGACTCGGTCCACCTCGAAGTGGACGTTATTGCGAAGTACGCCGAACGACTGCTGGACGACGCGGGGTTCGAGGTCGAGGACGCGAAGACTGAGGGCGTTCTCGACGCGCCCGAGCGGTGAACTCCGTCGAACGCCGTGTCACGGCGTCAGGACGCCAGCACGCACCTGAGTGTCAGTAAGTCAGCTAGCGTTTTAGAGTCGTAATCGAAGATTAGACCACGGTTCGACCCGCCCTCCACACGACTACTCGGAGTCGTCCTCGGAGTATCGTGGCTCAGTAGGTCGGTTCTCGGGATACTCGTCGTCGTTGCGGGCGCGGTCGGCGCGCCGACGGTCTGCGGTCTCCTCGGAGGTCTCGAAATCGCCGACGCCGTCGGCCGACTCCTCGAAGTCGGCGCGGTCGCGTTCGACGCCGTCCTCGAAGGAGACGCTGGTCCCCATATCGACCTGCCGATACGCGTTCCGGTAGCGGGCGAGTTTCCGGTAGAGCAGGTAGCCGAAGATACCGTCGTACACCACGATGAAGCCGATGAACGCGAGTCCGGGTGCGACGCCGATTCCCAGCAGGTCGAGTATCGGTTCGAGGTACGTGACCAGCGTGTTGTATGTCGCGTGGATGAACGCGGCGATGAGCAGGCCCTTGACCACGATGGGACCGGCGTTCTCGCGGTTGAACTTGGCGAGTCCGAGGTAGTAGCCCGCGAACGCCGAGTAGATGACGTGACCCGGCCCGGCCAGCAGGCGGACCGCGGCGGTCTGGCCCGCCGACGCTATCTGCTGTTGGCCGATGGTGGTCACGTCGGTGATGCTCTGGGTGATGTAGATGGCGTTCTCGATGGTGGCGAAGCCGAGTCCCGCCATCGCGCCGTACACCGCGCCGTCGACGACCGCGTCGAACCGGTCGCTCCGGAAGGCGTAGAGTCGGATGGCCAGCCACTTCACGAACTCCTCGACCGGCGCGACGACCAGATAGAAGAACAGCGCCA
This sequence comes from Halorussus sp. MSC15.2, assembly GCF_010747475.1. NCBI lineage: Archaea > Methanobacteriati > Methanobacteriota > Halobacteria > Halobacteriales > Haladaptataceae > Halorussus > Halorussus sp. MSC15.2. The sequence goes on from NZ_VSLZ01000003.1 coordinate 636,245, forward strand.
TGCCGACGACCGGAACGAGAGTGATAACGCCCGCGAGCGTGTTGATGATGGCCGCGAACCCGGCGAACAGCACGCCCAGTAAGAACGTGGCGACCAGTAGGGAGAGGGGTTCGGAGGTCGTCACGTCGGCGTACCAGATGTAGGCCGCGAGTCCGAACGCCGGGACGACCGACATGAGGACGAACGCGCCGATAATCGGGTCGCTGATGGACGCCAGTCCGGTCAGCACGAACTGGGCGGCGAGGATGGCCAGCGCGAGCACGACGACCACGACGCGGCCGAGGCGGCGACCCCAGCGGTGGACGCCGCCAGCTATCCTGTCGAGCGAACTCCGGGACTCCCACGTGGCGACGTCGTAGAGGTCCGCGGAGTCGGTCGCGCCTTCTTCTATCGGGTCGCGTTCACCTTCCATCGCCGGAGGCTACGAATCCCAGAACCAATTATCTGGCTCCTCGACCACCTTTGACTCCTTAATTGTGATTATACACCATTAAGACTGGCAGGGGAACGCTTAACAACGTGAACCGACCAGAGAGTTCAACAAGATGACGTACCGAAGTGAGAGCCGAGGAATCCTGTACACAGCACCGCCGAGCGCCGACGACGACGCGACAGACGAGACGGCCGAAAGCGAACAACCGACCGAGGAGGAACGCGAGATGCCCGAACTCGACGGGACGAGTGCGACCACCGACGCCAACTGGACCGGCACCGTGCCCGCGGACGACTGAGACCGGCCGACCGCGACCGAGAATCAGCCGAGCGCGCGACCGACGGAGACCGACCCCGTCTCTTCTCGCCCGAATCGCTACACCGAAGGGAGCGCCGCCCGACCGTACTCGTATGAGCCTCGACCCCCGCGTGCGCCGGGCGCTCCGCGACGCCGGCGTCTCCGAAGAGACGCTTCGAGAGGCGGCCGACGCCGCGACGGCGGACGCCGAACGCACGGCCGAACAGTTGGAGTCGTTCTTCGAGGACCGCGAGGTCGTCTACTCCGACATGGACCTGACCCACAGCAGCGACGAGTACCCCGAACACGCGGTCGAGTACGCCGACCTGTTCACCCACAGCGAGGACGTCCGCGGGTGGCTTCGGTTCGACTCGTGGGGCGTCTACGTCGAGGGCGGCCGAGTGCTGAGCGACGAGGTGGTCGAGTTGACCCTCGGCCCGACGATTCACGAGCGAGTGCGGTTCGCCACCGCCCGCGAGGAGCTATGAGCAACGTCCGGATTCGCGGTATCTACACCACCGCGCTGACCGAACGCCTCCGCGAAGCGTTCGACGTCGTGCAGGCCTCTCCACCCATCCGACGGCGCTTCGACGCGACGTTCTCCGGCGAGGAGTACGACGCCAGCGTCGAGACCACCGACGACCGTCAGGGCGTGGGGATTGTCGGCGACCCCGAGGCGGTCGGGGCGGTGGCAGACGACCTCGCCGACCTCGGCATCGACACGTTCCGGTGGTCGGACCCGACCCGCGCGGGGCCGTCTTCGACGCCGTCGTCACCGACACCCTCGGCGGCGGCGCAGTCGTGGACCTCGGCGACCGCGAGGGCTACCTCTCGTTCGGGGCGACCGACCGCCGAATCGACGAGGGCGACCGCGTCCGGGTGCAGGTCCGCGACCCCGTCGCGCCGTGGGCCGACCGCCGACCCGGCCTCGGCACCGAGACGCAGGCGTTCGGCGGGGTCGTCAGCCTCTCGAAGGGTATCGACAAGGTGGTCGCCCGAGGTGACGACGCGACTCAGACCGAACTCGCGCGGACGACCGAGATGCTCTCGACCGACGTGCCCGACGACTGGGGCATCCGCTGGGAGTACGCCGCCGAAGACGCGAGTCTGACCGCGATGGACGACGCCCTCGGGAAAGCGGTCTCTCGGGCCGAGACCATGGACGCCGCGCTCGCGGACGCGCCCGACTCGCCCGAGGACGCGGACCGCGGGGACCTCCCGCGGCGACTCGCCGCGCCCGAGGCGACGGCGTGGCTCTGGTTCGGCCGGGAGTCCCGGTTCGCCGTGGACGCCGAGCGCCGGGCCGTCACGACCACCATGCCGGGCCACCACCGGGTGAAGGCCGCCCACGACTCGGCCAGCACCGCGGTCGATTTCGTGGAGGACCTCTGGGCGGACGTGGGCGCGGCGGGCGGCGACGCTGACGACGAGTTCCCCGTGGGCGCGACGCTCCGGCAGTTCGGCCCCGCGGACGGCGACCGCCTCGAAATCCACCACGGCAAGCCAGACGGCCGGTGCTTCTCGCTCGGTCGCGGCGAAGTCACCGAGTTCGACCCCGGCGAGGGGAAGGCCACGGTCCGGCGCGAGATGTCGGGCCGCGGGACCTACGACGCGCTGGGGACGCCCCGCGAAGCGGGCGACGTGGCGGTCACTAAGTTCCGCGAGGGCCGGTGGTGGTACCCCACGGTCTACCGGGGCGAGGACGGCGAGAAGAAGGGGACGTACGTCAACGTCTGCACGCCCGTCGAACTGTTCCCCGACGCCGCGCGCTACGTGGACCTCCACGTGGACGTGGTGAAGTCACCCGGGGGCGCGGTCGAGCGCGTGGACGACGACGAACTCGACGCGGCCGTCGAAATCGGACACGTCTCGGCGGAACTGGCCGAGAAGGCGCGGAGCGTCGCGAGTAGCGTAGAGCGGGCGTTACAGTAGAAGCGCGGGCGTCAGCGCGTGAGTTTCTCCCGACTGACCTTCACGCCGGTCGGGGTGACGAGAATCTGGTCGTCGCCCTTCTGGACGATGTCGCCGTCCACCTCGCGGGCGACCTGCTGGAGTTCGTTGGTGATGCGTTCGACCGTGGTGTCCTCGGTTCGGAGACGCGTGATGTCGGCGACGACGAGGTCGCCGTCGTAGATAGCGTCCTTGATGGCGATTACGTCCTGCTGGCCCTGTATCTCGGCGATGTGGACCTGCATCGCGGCGTCGCTCGACGCCGTGTCGAAATCGTCGAGGTTGAGTTCCACGTAGTCCTCGGCGGTGTGCGCGTCGCGGTCGCCGAGAATTTTGCTCATGAAGCCCATAGGGGAATGGGCCGAGCGAGACCGTATAGTTCTTACGTCAGACGGAAGTTAGTCGTGTCTCATCCCCCGACAGGTAAAATAACCTACCGGATTCGTAATATTATGTGTATTATGGAAACACTTAACATGAGACCGCGTATCTTTCCGCCAGATGGTAGATAATCACAAGGGTATTTCGAGGCGCAACGTCCTGAAGGTAGCGGGGAGTTCGGTCGCGGCGGCGGGGACGGCGGGTCTCGGGACCGCGAGCGGGCAGGTCGAGGTCAACGTCGGGTTCGCCTCCGAGCGCGGCCGCCAGATGGCGCTCGCCGAGGCCGATGAGACGGTCCGGGAGTTCAGTTCCATCGACGCGCTGACGCTCCGCCTGCCACGGCAGGCGGCGCAAGCGCTCGAATCGAATCCCAACGTCCGCTACGTCGAGCGGAACGGTCGGATGCACGCGCTCGCCCAGACCCTGCCGTGGGGAATCGACCGCGTGGACGCCGACGTGGCCCACTCCAACGGCGAGACCGGTAACGGCGCCGACATCGCCATCCTCGACACGGGCATCGACTCCGACCACCCCGACCTGCAGGCCAACCTCGGCACCGGCAAGGCGTTCGTCACGTGTAACGGGTGTAACGAGTCGTGGGACGACGACAACGACCACGGGACGCACTGCGCCGGCATCGCCGACGCGGTCGACAACACCGAAGGCGTCGTCGGCGTCTCGACCGAGGCCACCCTCCACGCCGTGAAGGTCCTCGACTCCAGCGGGGGCGGGACGTTCTCGGACATCGCGGCGGGCGTCGAGTACGTCGCCGACCAAGGCTGGGACGTCGCCAGTCTGAGCCTCGGCGGGAGTTCCGGGTCCTCCACGCTCCACGACGCGGTGCAGTACGCCCAGAGCAACGGCGTGCTGGTGGTCGCGGCGGCGGGCAACTCCGGTCCGTGTTCGGACTGCGTCGGCTATCCCGCGGCCTACTCCGAAGTAATCGCGGTCGGGTCCACCGACAGCGACGACAGCCTGTCGAGTTTCTCCTCGACCGGCCCGGAGGTCGAAATCGCGGCACCCGGCGGGAGCATCTACTCGACGATTCCCGGCGGCTACGACACCTTCTCGGGCACCTCGATGGCCTGTCCGCACGTCGCGGGCGCGGCCGGTCAGTTGATGGCCGACGGCGCGTCCAACGCCGAGGCGCGCGACACGCTGACGAGCACGGCCGAAGATATCGGTCTCGCGTCGAACGAGTCCGGGTCGGGCCTGCTCGACGTGGAGGCCGCGCTCGGCGGCGGTGGCGGGAGCGACCCGAGCGTCGCGGTCTCGACGGGGAGCGCCTCGAACGTCGGGACGTCGTCGGCCACGCTGAGCGGCGACCTGACGGACCTCGGCGGCGCGTCCTCGGCCGACGTGTACTTCGAGTACGGCGAGAGCGGCACGTCGCTCGACAGCACGACGAGTACCCAGACCCTCTCGGCGACCGGGAACTTCAGCGCGGACGTGTCCGGTCTCAGCGGCGGCACGGACTACGACTTCCGCGCTGTCGCGAACGCCAGCGACGGCGACACCGACACCGGGAGCGGCGTCACGTTCACCACGGGGAGTTCCGGCGGGAGCGGCCCGGCTATCGACTCGCTCGGCATCAACAACCGGAGCAACGGCGGGTGGGCGCGCTTCGAGGTCAGTTGGAGCGTCTCGGACGCCGACGGCGACCTCGCCTCGGTCGACCTCACGCTGGCCCAGTCCTCGACGGTCGATTCGTCGAGTACGTCGGTCAGCGGTTCCAGCGCGTCCGGGTCGGACCGACTGCAGGAGAAGAAGGGCAGCGGTTCCTACGACGTGACCGTCACCGTCACGGACTCGCAGGGCAACACCGCCAGTCGGACCGAGACCGTCTCGGCCTGAGCGGCGGTCGTCGAACCTCCTCCGCGACTTCGTCACCGAAGATGCACGACCCCTATCGCCGCGATTCGCGGTTCCGAGATATTATTCTAGATAATTTAATTGCATCTATCCTAGAAAATTATTAAGTAGTAGAAATCTCTTGTACTTTATGCATGCCAGACAATGACAACGGAGTTTCGAGGCGTAACGTACTGAAGATTGCCGGCGGGTCCGTCGCGGCGACCGGAATGGCCAGCCTCGCCGGTGCCACGGGGAAGGTCGAGGTCAACGTCGGGTTCCGCGGCGACGACGCGCGCCGGGCCGCACTCAGCGCCGCGGGCGGCGTGGTCCGCGAGTTCGATTCGCTCGACGTCATGACCATCCGCGCGTCGGCGAAGGCCGCGAAGGCCCTCGAAAGGCGCAAGGGCGTGCGCTACGTCGAGCGGAACGGAACCGTTCACGCCCACGCCCAGACCCTGCCGTGGGGAATCGACCGCGTGGACGCCGACGTGGTCCACTCCAACGGCGAGACCGGTAACGGCGCGGACATCGCCATCCTCGACACGGGCATCGACTCCGACCACCCCGACCTGCAGGCCAACCTCGGCACCGGCAAGGACTTCAGCGGCAAGGGGTCGTGGGAGGACGGCAACGGTCACGGGACCCACTGCGCAGGTATCGCCGATGCCGTCAACAACTCCGAGGGCGTCGTCGGCGTCTCGACCGAGGCCACCCTCCACGCGGGGAAGGTGCTGGACGACAGCGGGAGCGGGTCGTTCTCGAACGTCGCGGCGGGCATCGAGTGGGCCGCCGACCAAGGCTACGACGTCGCCAGTCTGAGCCTCGGCGGGAGTTCCGGGTCGTCCACCATCAAGGACGCCGTCGATTACGCGTACAACAACGGCGTCCTCGTGGTCTCGTCCGCGGGCAACTCCGGTCCGTGTTCGGACTGCGTCGGCTATCCCGCCGCCTACAGCAACGCCGTGGCGGTCTCCTCCACCGACAGCGACGACTCGCTGTCGAGTTTCTCCTCGACCGGTCCGGAAGTCGAACTCGCCGCGCCCGGCGGGAGCATCTACTCGACGTACAACGACGGTGGGTACAACACCCTCTCGGGCACCTCGATGGCCTGCCCGCACGTCTCGGGCGCGGGTGCCCAACTCATGGCTAACGGCGCGACCAACACCGAGGCCCGGAGCACGCTCCAGCAGACGGCCGAGGACATCGGTCTCGCCAGCAACGAGCAGGGGTACGGCCTGCTCGACGTGGAGGCCGCGGTCAACGGTGGCGGCGGCGGCGGTGGCGGCGACTGCCTCGACGCCACCAAGTGGCCCGCCGGAACCGGGTCGAGCGGTGCCGAGAACATCGACACCGTGGGCTTCGGCGGCCAGTTCTCGAAGAGTTCGGCCGACAACGCCTACGAGGACTTCACCTGCGCGGGTCCCATCACGGTCAGTCCGGGCGGGTCGTTCGACGTCTCGCTCGACTACTCGGACGGCGGGTACGACAGCCACTACGCCAACGTCTACGTGGACTGGGACCAGAACGAGGACTGGTCCACCGCGACCGAGACCCAGATAATGGCGAACGTGAGCGACGACGCGTCCACCTACACGGCGACGGTGGACGTGCCGAGCGACGCCCCGACCGGCCAGACGCTCGTTCGGGTCCGTCTGAGTTGGAACGACTTCGCCGGTCCCTCGGCCACGGGCGAGTACGGCGAGGTCAACGACTTCACCGTCGAAGTCCAGTAGAGCGCGCGAGAGCGGTCCGAGGAACCCGCTCCACGTCTCCGCGGTCGGCGTCCGGTCCCGACAGGCGGCGATGGTGCGGCGCGACCTTCCGCAAGACCGAACTTTTTGCCGCGTCGCGTTCTCCGTCGGAGTATGACGTTCAGCATCTGCGTCCGCGAGGAGTACGAGGACGACGACGGGAACGACCAGACCAGATTCGGCGTGGCGGTCACGACCCGCCTGCCCGCGGTCGGGACGCTCTGTCCGTTCGCCAGCGAGAACGGTGCGGTCGCGACCCAGAGCCTCGTCAACGTCGAACTCGGCCGGAAGGGCGTCGAGTACCTCGACGACGGTCTCGCCGTCGAAGACGCCCTCCAGTCGCTGCTCAACGCCGACGAGGGCGCACCCCAACGCCAACTTCACGGGGTCGATGCCGAGGGCACCTTCGCCTTCTCGGGCGAGGAGTGCAAGGGCTGGTACGGCCACGTCGAGCGCGACGACTTCACCGTCGCGGGCAACCTCTTGACCGGCGAGTCGGTAGTGGAGGCGACCGCCGACGCCTACGAGGAGTCGCGCGGGTCGGACGCACCACTCGCCGAGCGACTCGTGGACGCACTCGAAGCGGGCCACGCCGAGGGCGGGGACAAGCGTGAGGAACTCCACGTCCAGAGCGCGGCCCTGCTCGTGGAGACCACCGAGGACCGCGAGATGGAACCGTACTACGACGACCTCCGCGTGGACGCGACCGAGACCCCCATCGCGGACCTGCGCGAGACCTTCGAACTCGCCGAGGAGGGCTTCGAGATGGCGGTCGAGCGCTACGAGGAGGCCTACGAGGACGACGAGATGGAGGCCGCGGACGACAGCGACGACGGGGACGCGGCCGAGTAGAGCCGTGTCACGGTCGGGGTCGGGGTCAGGGACGAGGACGGGGACTTACCCGCGACACGCCGGAGTTGCCGGTGGCGCGGGCGTCGCGGGCGGTCTGCTCTGGGCGGCGCTGGTGGTGGTGACGTTCGCGGCCGACCGCGGCGTCACCTCCTTGCTCTGGTACGGGACGCTGGACGCGGTCACGCCGCTCGCACTCGCGCTGATGGGCGCGGGTCTCGCGGGGTACCGCGCCCGAACGAGACCGGCGTGGGGACTGCTAGCGACCGCGGGGTTCGCCGTCTTCGGCGCGGGACTCCTCGGCGCGTTCGCGGGGGCCACCGCCTACGTCGCCGGAGAGATTCTGGCGGGGTGGACCGTCTCGGTGTGGGCGTACTCGCTCGCGCTGGTCGGCGCGACGACGTTCGGTCTCGGACTGCTGCGGGCCGGAGTCGAACCGCGGGCGGGCGCGGGACTGCTCGCCGGGTCCCTCCCCGTGGGAACGGCGGTATCGCTGTCGCTCGCGGTCTCGGGCGTCGTTCCGGACGAGGCGGTCGTGCCGGTCGTGCCGGGCGTGCTGCTGGGCGTCGGCGTCGCGGCGCTCGGGTGGTGGGCGTGGCGAAGCGAGTAGCTGTGCGGGCGAAACAAGCGTAATCACCGCGAGCGAGGAATTCGCCGCAGGCGGAGTCCCGAGCGCAGGAGACGGTCGTTTCTAGACGTTGAACTCGTAGAGTTCGTCGCCGACGTGGTGGACCGACGAGACGACCTTCCCCTCGTCGCCCACCATGTCGTCGCCGGAGGTCTTCGCCCGGCCGACGGCCAGCACCTTGCCGTGGGACTCCTCGGCGATGGCGACGAGGTCGCCCGCCGAGATGTCGTCGTCGGCCTCCACGATGCCGGGACGCATCACGTCCGCGCCGTCGCTGACGAACGAGACCGCGCCCGCGTCCACGGTGACGACGCGGGTCTGGGGCGGGTACTGGTTCGCGCCGCGGACCGTCAGGAACGGTTCGTCCTCGTAGTAGAGGACCGCGGGGTCGCCGTCCACGAGGACGAGGTCGAACTCCGAGTCCTCCAGTTCCACGAGTTCGTACGTGTCGGCGTCCAACTCGACGCCGAGTCGGTCGGCGAGTCGCTGCTCGATGTCGCCCACCTCGTCGCTCCGGAGGTGGTGGCGAGACTTGACTTCCATACCCACACGTGTGTCGTTTCGGGGCTTAATACTCTCGCCTTTCGCGCGGAGCGCGGTTTCAGATAAAGGTAAAAGCCCACCGGTCATACTCCCACCCATGAAGGCAAAGCGGGAGTACCGCGAGCGCGACGAGGTCGAAGTCGCGGTACTCGACGCTCTCGTCGACCGGAACGAAGAGGGCATGACCGTCTTCGAGATTCGCTCGCACGTCGAAAGCGACATCGACGAACTGGAGACCGCCCTCGCCAACCTCAAGGAAGACGACCTCATCACCGCCGACGAGACCGACCACCGGACGCTCATCAGACCCGACGAACGGGTGATTCCGGACCCCGACGAGGAGGTCGAAGAGCCGTCGTTCGTGGACAGAATCATCGACCGACTGCCGCTCTGAGTCGTCGTTCTCGGCGTCGTTCGCGACTCGAATCCGGAAGGCGAGCGCAGCGAACGTCCCCTCGCTGTTCCGAATTCCGACCCTTTAATCCCGTCCCGTCCCGAGTTCGACGTAGAAATGACTGTCATCGAGGGCCAACAGACCGACCTCGGGGCCGAGTGGACCGAGGTAGGCGACCGGCGAATCCCCGCCGACTACGGCCGACCCGCCCGCGCCCACGGCGCGGTCCGGCGGGTCGTCGGCGTCACTGAAATGCCGTACGGCGTGGTCGTCGTCCGGGGCGACGACCGGGTCGAGTACGTGGACAACGTGGTGTCGAACGACGTGCCGACCGAGGACGGCGACGGCGCGTACGCGCTGCTGCTCGACCCGCAGGGCGGCGTGGAGTTGGACATGTACGTCTACAACGCCGGGGAGCAACTCCTGCTGTTCGTCCCGCCGGGCGAGGCCGAGTCGCTGGCCGACGAGTGGCGCGAGAAGGTGTTCATTCAGGACGTGGAGATAGAGACCGCGACCGACGAGTTCGCCGTCTTCGGCGTCCACGGCCCGAAAGCGACAGAGAAGATAGCGAGCGTCCTCAACGGCGGGGGAACCCCCGAGGAACACCTCTCGTTCGTCCGCGGACGGATGGCCGAGGTCGGCGTCACGGTGATTCGCACCGACGCGCCGACCGGCGAGGAGGGGTTCGAGGTGGTCTGTACCACCGGGACGACCGTCAACGAGACCGGCGACGAGCGCGAGAACGCCGAACTCGTCTTCGACACGCTCCTGACGCAGGGGTTGAACGCCGCGCCGTTCGGCAGGCGGACGTGGGAGTCGCTGACGCTCGAAGCCGGGACCCCGCTGTTCGAGACCGAGTTACGCGGCCGGATTCCCAACGTCGTCGGTCTCCGGAACGCGGTCGATTTCGAGAAGGGGTGTTTCGTCGGTCAGGAGGTCGTCTCCCGGGTCGAGAACCGCGGCCAACCGAGCCAGCGACTCGTGGGACTGCGCCCCGAGGCGGTGCCCGAGCGGGGTGCCGCGGTGTTCCGCGGCGACGAGGCGGTCGGCGAAGTCACGCGCGCGGTCGAGAGTCCCACCGAGGAGTCGCCCGTCGCGTTCGGCGTCGTGGACTACGGCGTCGGAGCGGACTCGGACGCCGACCTCTCGGTCCGCGTCGGCGGCGAGGAGGTGCCCGCCGACCTCGCGGCGCTCCCGTTCGTGGAGGGGAGCGACCGCTCGGCCCGCCTTCCGGAGTACTAGGTTCGCACGCCGCGGTTTCTCGCAGTTCTCGTCCGACCGGCGGTTCGACTCTCCGGTGAGCGTTCACCCGACCGCCACACGAACGCTCCGTCTGGCGCTATCTCGTTATCGTCCGTAAGTGCCATCGTCGATGATTCGCTCGGTATCGACCGAGCGGAGCGTCCTTCGACACTCGCTAGACCTGGAGTAGCCCGCAGAGTTAGAGCGTCGTCATTTTCTACGCGGGACCGAAGAGTACTTAAAATGTGGTTGGGACATTGAATCCATATGGCACGCGATACCCAGGCAGGCGAGCACGAGGAAGACAGTTCGGTCCTCGACCGACGCAGTTACCTCAAAGCGACCGGGACGGCCCTCGTCGGAGCGGTCGCGGGAGCTGGCATCACCGCTTCGACCGCACGGGCCACCCCCGTGAGCGGGAACTGGGAGATACGGAACCGATACATCGAGACCGGCAGTAACGAACTCGGCATCGGGTGCGCCGTCACCGACCCGAACGGCGAGGGCGTCATCGAACACGTCTACATCCGGTCCACCGCGAGCAGCGACAAGCCCGCCATCTGGGTGGACCCGAAACAGCACGTCGGACACCTGACCATCAAGAACGTCCACATCGAAGGCCACGCCGACAACGCGATTTACGCGGAACTGCACGAACCGTGGGGAGAGGGCGGGACGCTCACCATCGAGGACTGCTACCTCCACGACAACACGCGAGGGAACCTGCGCGTCAACGGCGGAACGGAGGTCCGTAACACGCACATCCACAACACGGGCGAGAACTTCCCGACCCGCGGATACCTCTGTGCGGGCCACTTCTCGTACTACGAGGGCGGCGGCGAAATCAACATGCGCCACTGCCAGATAGATATCAACGGGTCGAACGTCAAGAACGGGAGCAACCACCTCGCGCTCATGACGCGGGGTTCGACGAGCGCCTACGGCGACTACGGGTCCAACATCCCGACGGTCACCGTCTCGAACTCGCAGGTAGCGGGCGAAATCGACGCCCACGAGGGGAACATCACGCTCCAGAACTCGGGGCGCAACCCGACCATCGACCCGCCGAAGGGCGTCCCGATGACTCCCGAGGAAGCGGAGAACGGCACGACCAGCGCCACGGGTCCGACGTGGAGCGAGGTCAGCGGCGGAAGCGGCGGTTCCACGACGGAGACGTCCGAGAGCGACCAGCAGGGGACCGTCCTCGAACTCGTCGCGAGCGCGGACGCCCAGAGCGCCGCGTACGAGTTCACGGTCGAGGGCGGCGTCACGAAGCACACGGTGGACGACCAAATCGGGGCCGAGGGCAACGACAGCATCACCGACAACGGCGACGGCACCGTGACGGTGACGGGCGCGTCCGGGAACGGGTACGGCGACGCCTACGTGGTCGAGGGGACGGTCACGGCGATGCAACTCGACGCGGCCAAGTGGACGCTCCGGTACGGCGGCGAGCAGACGAGCGTCGGCGACCTGACCGACTCCGGGTCGGGTCCGAGCGACCTGCCGAACACGCTAGTCATCGACGGGACGGACAAGCCGAACACGGCCTCCACGTACCAGTTCGCGGTGAGCGGGAACGCGGCGAAGAGCGATTCACTCGGGTCGATAAACCCCGCCGACGAGGTCGGCGATGGCACGATAACGGGTCGGGTCATCGGCGGGAAGGACGCCTACCGGTTCAGCGGCGAGATTACCGACTTCACGGTCGACGGGCCGGTCGGCGTCGAACTCGACAGCCAGTCCTAATCTGATTTCGTTCCGAAAGACGCGGCTCGTTTTTCGACCCTCGCCTCGTTTCACTCGGCTCAGTTCCGAGAACCGGACCGCCTTTTCGGCCTTCGTCTCCCTTCGCTCGACTCAGTTCCCCTCGATGGCGTCCACGACCATCGCGGCCGCGACGACGGTCTCCTTCGGAATCCCCGCCGAGTCGTCGATAGTCACCTCGTACTTGTCCTTGAGCGAGAACTGGCCGTCGATGGTGCCGACGTGACGGCCGTCGCGTCCGTAATCTCGTACTCGTGGGGTATCAGACTGAACACCGCGTGGAGGTGACGCAGGACCGAGACCACCTTGCTCTTGGAGGTGATTTCCGCGATAACGTCGCCAGTGTCGGGGTCGCGGACCGACCACTTGTCCGCGAACAGGGTGAAGTTCCGGTCGAGGACCGCGACCGACTCGCCGGTCGCGTCGTCCACGAGCGCGTAGTCGCCCGCGAAGTCGAAGACGCCGCTGGCCTTCACGGTGAACGCCGGGTTCCCGTCGGCGTCCACGAACGGGAACTCCTCCTTGAGTTTGAACATCTTCTGCTTGCCCCTGAGCACGACCTCCCCGTCGGCGTCGTAGGCCTCGTACTTGTTGCGAATCAGCGACTGGACGACCGTGTACTCGTCGTCGGTCAGGTCGATGGCGGCGATATCGGGGACCATGCCTCGGCGTTGTCGGTTCTAATTTAAATAATTTGGTAGGCGGGGTGAAGTACGGCGGTGGTCGGCGACTGCAACCTCGGACGTTTCGACTGAACGATAGAGGCGCTGTGTCCGTGTGTCGCGGTGCTGTACCTTTGTGGTCACGGTGCGTCGCTGTGCGGTAATGCCTCGACTCATGCGATAACCCGCTGTACGATTACAGTGCAGTTTCAATCGCGGTGCGGGTACGGGTCGGCGCAGTCAGAGTCACAGGACGGAGACGGACACAGAGCAGGACGGCCCGGAGACCCAGTACCCGGAATGCCAATTTAGCAGTGCGTCAACCACCCTCGACCTCAAGCGTACTCCCGCGCGGCGACAACGACGATTGCCCGCGTGAACCCGAGCACGATGGGGCCGACGAAGATACCCATGACACCGAACACCGCGAGTCCGCCGAAGATGCCGAGGACGAGAATCGCGGGGTTCAGGTTCGCGCTCCGGCCGCCGATGACCGGCCGGAGGTAGTTGTCCGTGAGGTTGACCAACCCGAACCCGTAGACGAGCAGGGCCGCCCCGCCGACGAACCGGCCGACGGCAATCAGGTACAGCGCGGCGGGAACCCAGATGAACATCGACCCCACCAGCGGGAGGATACCCAGCACGACCGCGAGGACCGTCCAGAACAGCACGTTCGAGAAGCCCAAAACCAACAGCGCGACGCCGGTGAGTATCGCCTGCACGACCGCGATGACCAGCGTCGTTATCAGCACCGCGTAGGTGAGGCGGTCGAGTTCGGCGAGGAGTTCGTCCTGCACGTCGGCCGGGAGCGGAGTCACCTCGCGGAACCACGCCACGGTCCCCTCGCCGCCGACGAGCAGGTAGTACAGCACGAACCCGAATATCGTGAGACCGAGCATCACCTTCGACACGCCGCCGAGGAATCCGGTCGCCTCCTGAAGCACTCGTCCCGCGCCCGACTGCACGACCCCGGCGACCTCCTGTAGCGTCTGGTCCACGTAGTCGAACGGGTCGATGCCGACCGAGTCGATGAGCAACTGCCGCACCAGCGCTATCTCCCCCTGAACGTCCGCGGACTGGAAGGTCTCGATGGCGGCCAGCGCCTGCCGGACGACCACTTGGAGCAGGAGAACCAGCGGGAGGACGAACAGGAACGTGGAGGCGACCATCAGGACGACCGCCGACTTCCGCGGCCCGATTCGGGGAGCGAGTCGGCGCTGGAGGGGAAACAGCGTGTAAGCCAGCAGCACAGCGAGCGCGACGTAGGTGAAGAACGGCCGCACCACGAGGGTCGAGACGTAGAGTGCGACCGCGAGAAGGACGGCGAAGAATCCGCGCTCGGTGTCCATGAACCGTGGGTCGTGACGGGGTGAGAAAAGTTTCTCGGTGGTCGAGAACCGCAAAGACGGCTTAATCGGGTCGGTCGTCCGAACTCGCCGCCGGGCCGACGGTCAGGTGGACCGCGTCACTCGGGCACTCACCGCATTACAGTCCCGTTAAGTGCCCTGAATCCCTGTATCCTTTTGATGAACGAGACGGCACAGCGAACCAAGTGGGACTCTCTTTCGACACGAAAACGATGAGTAAGGATTATATCGACGTGAAGGGCGCGGAGGAACACAACCTCAAGGACCTCGACGTCTCCATCCCGCGCGAGTCGTTCAACGTGGTGACGGGGCTGTCGGGGTCGGGGAAGTCCTCGCTCGCGTTCGAGACCGTCTACGCCGAGGGCCAGCGACGGTACATCGAGAGCCTGTCGGCGTACGCCCGCAACTTCCTCGGGCAGATGGACAAGCCGCAGGTCGAGAACGTCGAGGGTCTCTCGCCCGCTATCTCCATCGACCAGAAGAACGCCGCCAACAACCCCCGTTCGACGGTCGGGACCGTCACGGAACTCCACGACTACTTCCGCCTGCTGTACGCCCGCATCGGGACTCCCCACTGTCCCGAGTGCGGCCGCGAAGTCGGCGAGCAGAGCGCCCAGAACATGGTCCGGCGCGTCCTCGAACTCCCCGAGGGCACTAAGGCGAAGATAGCCGCGCCCGTGGTCCGCGACCAGAAGGGCGCGTTCGAGGACCTCTTCGACGACCTCGTGAGCGAGGGGTACTCCCGCGTCGAGGTGGACGGCGAGGAGTTCGACCTGACGATGGACAGGCCCGACCTCGACAAGAACTACGACCACGACGTGGACGTAATCGTGGACCGGGTGAAGGTCTCCCCGGAGGCCCGGAGCCGAATCACCGACAGCGTCGAGACGGCGCTGGAGGAGGCCGACGGCGCGCTGAAGGTCGTCCTGCCGGACCCGCCCGAGGAGGCCGGGGACGACATCGGCGGCGCGACGGCGCGGTCCACGGGCGACCTCGCGGGCGACGAGGACGACCGACTCGTCGTGGAGTTCTCCGAGGACCTCGCCTGCACCCACTGCGGCATCGACTTCCGCGAAATCGAGACCCGGAGCTTCTCGTTCAACAGCCCCCACGGCGCGTGTCCGGAGTGTGAGGGCATCGGCGAGACCAAGGAAGTGGACGAGGACCTCGTGGTTCAGGACACCTCCAAGCCGCTCAAGAACGTCTTCGAGCCGTGGAGCTACAACCGGACGTACTACCGCCGACAACTCGACAACGTGGCAGACCACTTCGGTGTGAGCGTGAACACCCCGTTCGAGGACCTGCCCGAGGACGTGCAGGAGGCGTTCGTCTGGGGGACCGACGAGACGGTCCACTTCGAGTGGACGACCAAGAACGGCACCCGCGAGAAGGACGAGCGCTTCGAGGGCGTCATCCCCAACCTCGAACGGCGCTACGTCGAGACCGACTCGGACAGCACCCGCGACCACATCGAGGAGTACATGGCGGTGACGGAGTGTCCCGAGTGCGAGGGGACGCGTCTCAACGACCAGAGCCGGTCGGTGTACGTGGACGGCACCTCGATTACGGAGGTCAACGAGATGTCCATCGGTGACGCGCTCGACCACTTCGAGGGTCTCGAAGCGAAACTCGACGAGCGCGAGACGAAAATCGCCGAGGAGATTCTGAAGGAGATTCGCGCCCGCCTCGGCTTCATGGAGGAGGTCGGACTGGAATACCTGACGCTGGACCGCGAGGCATCGACGCTCTCGGGCGGGGAGAGCCAGCGCATCCGACTCGCCACCCAGATAGGGTCGGGGCTGGTCGGCGTCCTCTACGTGCTGGACGAACCGTCTATCGGCCTCCACCAGCGCGACAACGACCGCCTGCTCAACACGCTGAAGGAACTCCGGGACCTCGGCAACACTCTGCTCGTCGTCGAACACGACGAGGAGACGATGCGGCAGGCCGACAACGTCATCGACATGGGTCCCGGGCCGGGCAAGCGGGGCGGCGAAGTCGTCGCGCAGGGGACCACCGAGGAGATAGAGGCGTGCGAGGAGTCCATCACCGGCGACTACCTCGCCGGGCGCGAGGAGATACCGGTACCCGACGAGCGCCGCGACAGCGACGCGTCGCTGACGGTCGTGGGCGCGCGCCAGCACAACCTCAAGGACCTCGACGTGGACATCCCGGTCGGCCAGTTCACCGCGATTACCGGGGTCTCCGGTTCCGGCAAGTCCACCCTGATGCACGACATCCTCTACAAGGGACTGGCCCGCGAGATGAACGATAACACGAGCGTGGACCCCGGCGACCACGACGCCATCGAAGGCATCGACAACGTCGAGAAGGTGCGACTCATCGACCAGTCGCCCATCGGTCGGACCCCGCGCTCGAACCCCGCGACGTACACCGGCGTCTTCGACTACATCCGCGAACTGTTCGCCGAGACGAAACTCGCCAAGCAGCGCGGCTACGAGAAGGGCCGATTCTCCTTCAACGTGAAGGGCGGCCGGTGCGAGGAGTGCGGCGGACAGGGCACCGTCAAAATCGAGATGAACTTCCTCTCGGACGTCTACGTCCCCTGCGAGGAGTGCGACGGCGCGCGGTACAACGACGAGACGCTCGACGTGACCTACAAGGGCGCGACCATCGCGGACGTGCTGGAGATGTCGGTCGAGGAGGCCTACGAGTTCTTCGAACACGACCAGCGCATCGCTCGAAGGCTCGGCCTGCTGCGGGACGTAGGTCTGGACTATATGAACCTCGGCCAGCCCTCGACCACCCTGTCGGGCGGCGAGGCTCAGCGCGTCAAACTCGCCGAGGAACTGGGGAAGAAGGACACCGGCGACACACTCTACCTGCTGGACGAACCCACCACGGGTCTCCACAAGGCCGACGAGCGGAAACTCATCGAGGTCCTCCAGCGACTCACCGACAAGGGCAACACCGTGGCCGTCATCGAACACGAACTCGACCTCGTGAAGAACGCCGACCACGTCGTGGACCTCGGACCCGAAGGCGGCGAAAACGGCGGCGAAATCGTCGCCTCGGGGACGCCCGAGGAGGTCGCGCGCAGCGAGGACTCCCACACCGGCCGATACCTGCGGGACATGCTCCCCGACGTTGACCTCGACGGTCCGCGGACCGACCGCCGGGCCGCGCCCGCGACCGACGACTGAGGATTCGTTCTCGTTTTCGGCCTAGAACCCGAATATCGTCACGTTAACTCCGGGAATCGCGCTATTACTGCCAAAATATGTGTGTGGACCTACATTTCTGTAGCGCTAAGTACTGGATAACAAAGTGTGGTCCGGGCGAAACTGGCGTACCGTGACGGGATGGGTGGCGGTGGCACCGGCGCAACAAGGGATTGAGCGACTTCGGTAGTATGAGTTCGGCTGATAATACACCGGGACAAGAAACACTGTCCGAGGATTTAATCTTCGACGTGTTGAAGAACCGGCGACGGCGGTACACGCTACATTACCTCAAGCAGGAGGAGCGGCCGGTCGAGCTGAGCGAACTCGCGGAGCAGGTCGCGGCGTGGGAGAACGACACGACCATCGAGGGGCTGTCGGCCAACGAGCGCAAATCGGTCTACACCTCCCTGTATCAGACGCATCTCCCGAAACTGGCGGACGCAGGTATCGTGGACTACAACCAGAACCGCGGGGTCGTAGAGCTATCGGAGAACGCGGCCCAACTGGAGGGGTATCTCCGACCGCAGGACGAGTTTCCGTGGATTCGGTACTACCTCGCCCTCTCGGTCGTGAGCGCGATTCTGGTCGTGGGAGACCTGCTCGGGGTCCCGCCGTTCGACGCGATTCCCGACGAAATCTGGGGGATTCTCATCGTCGCGGCGTTCGCGCTCTCGGCGGCGACCCACTACCTGCGGCGGCGACAGTTGGCTCAGCAGGAGACTCCACCGAACGTGGAGCGGTAGGCCGACGGCGTGTCGAGGGCACAGAGCGGTGATTACTTGAGCGAACGAGTCGTACGCCCCACCGATGTACGACTTCGCAGTCGTCGGGGCTGGCCCGGCCGGGTCGCGGTTCTCCCGACGGGCGGCCGAACGGGGGTACGACGTATTGACCGTCGAACGCGGAGAGGTCGGCAAGCCGCTGGCGTGTTCCGGCCACGTCAGTACCGACGTCTGGGAGTTCACGCCCGACGGTGCGCGCGAGGACCTCCTCCAGAACGAGGTGTACGGCGCGCGCTTCCACGTCGGCGGGCCGGGGAGCGACGACTACCCCTTCTACAAGCGCGAGGTCGTCTCGAACGTCATCGACCGCGTGGGTCTCGACCGGACGCTCGCCGAGGCCGCCCGCGACGCGGGCGCGGACCTCCGGGAGAACCACAGCGTCTCGTCGGTCGAGGAGAAGCGCGACCGCGTGGAACTGACCGCCAGCACGCCCGACGGTACCGAGACGTTCGAGGCGAGGATGGTCGCCGGGTGCGACGGCCCGGTCTCGCGCGTGCGGAGCGAACTCGGCCTGCCCGAACCCGGCGAGAAGCTACAGGGCGTCCTCGCGTTCTCGGAGGAGGACGACCCCGGCGACTACGTGGACGTCCACCTCACCGCCCCGCGGTTCTTCGCGTGGCGAATCCCGCGGGGCGACGCGGGCGTCGAGTACGGACTGGCGGCCCCGCCGGGGTCCGACCCCTCGGCCAACGACCTGTTCTCGGCGTTCACCGCGGAGTACGACGCGGAGACGAGTCACTTCTGCGCCGGGATGATTCCGGTCGGCCCGGCCGAGACGGTGACGAGTCAGCGGGGCTTTCTCGTCGGCGACGCGGCCGCCCAGACCAAGCCGTTCACCGGTGGTGGGATTCTCTACGGGATGACCGCCGCCGACCACGCCGCGAAGGTCATCGACCCCGAGCGCCCGGAGACGCTGGCCGACTACGAGGAGGCGTGGCGCGAGGAGTTGAGCACGGAGATACAACTGGGACACTACATCCGGAAGTGCTACTCGCTCCCCGAGAGCGTCCAGAAGGCCGGACTGTCGGCGTTCTCGGGCGAAATCGGCGTCCACATGGACAAGCCGAGTTCCTTCTTCTCGAAGGAGCACCTCCGGAAGTTGCTGTCGGGGTCCTGAGCGCGTCACACCTGCGACGCGACGGCGTCGCGGACGTCCCGCCACACCTCGTCCGGCGACTGCTCGGCGTCCACCTCGGTCAGCAGTCCCCGCTGGCGGTAGAACTCCACCACCTCCGCGGTCTCCGCCCGGTACTCGGCGAGGAGGTCCTCGACGAACGCCGGAGTCGCGTCGTCGGGGCGCACCAGCGTCGCACCGCACTCGTCGCACTCGCCCTCCGCTTCCGGCGTGTCCGAGGGGACGAGGCCCGCTACCGACGCGTCCGGCGGAACGCGGTACTCCTCGCCGCACTCCTCGCAGACTCGCCGGGAGGTGGCGCGAGCGAGGACCGTCTCCTCGGACGCGTCGAGGAACACCGCGACGTCGAGTTCCGCGATGCCGTCGAGGAACGCCGCCTGTCCGAGGGTCCGCGGGTAGCCGTCGAGGACGGCCCCCTCGGTACCCGTCAGGACTTCGCCGACTACCTCGTTGGTCACCGGGTCCGGGACCAGTTCGCCGCGTTCGATGTACTCTGCCGGCGTCCCGAACTCGGTCTCCATCGCTTCGTTCGCCCGCAGCACTTCGCCGACGTCCACGAGTTCGACGTCGAACTCGTCGGCCAGCCTGCGGGCCTGCGTGCTCTTCCCCGCGGCCGGTGGACCGAGGACCACGGCGTACGGTTGGCTCACACGGTGACCACGTCACGCGTTCCCTTGTGGGTTTTCGCCGTCGGCCGCCCGACGGCCACCGAAACCGACCGACTCCGACACAAAGCACTTACTCGCCGGTCGGGAAGCCGACCGGTATGGACGCCCGACTCGGTCCCCTCGCGCTCGCGGTCCTCCTCGTCCTCGCCGGTTGCGTCGGCGGGGCACCCGGCGGAGACGAGACGCGGACGACCCCGACTACCGACGCTGCCGACGGAACCGCCACGACTACGAGTACCGCGACGACCACCGACGACCCGACGACCAGTCCTGACCCGCCCTCGACGCGGACCGACGACGCGCCGCCGAAGGGGAGTCAGTTCGTCTCGGTCGTGGCGTTCGAGAACCAGAGCCGACACGCGCAATGGCCGGACAATCAGACCGTCGCCTTCGAGGACCTCCCGGCGGACAGACAGCGCGTCTTCGAGGAGGCCCTCTCGGGCGGGTCGGTGGAGTTCGGTCCAGACGAGACGGCCCCGTTCTCGTTCTACGACGAGTCGCGGCCGCGGGCGGTCAGGTACGACGGGACGTGGTACTACGTCCGCGTGGCCATCGTCTGAACCGCTCGACTCCGCCCGGCCTCTTAGTTAGCGCCTCCGTCCGGCGTCCGGTTCACACGCTCTCGGGCAACCACCCGCCGTCCACCTCGACGTTCTCACCACTGATGTAGTCGCTCCCCTCCTCCAAGAAGAACAGCACCGCTTGGGTCACGTCCTCGAAGTCAGCCGGACGCCGCGCGGGAGGTCCTCCGGGAACTCGTCGGAGTTCTCGACCACGTAGGGCGAGACGGCGTTGGCCGTGATGCCGTCGTGCTGGGTGTCGTTGGCGAGCATCCGGGTGAACATCAGCACGCCCTGCTTGGCGATGAAGTACGGCGCGTTCTTCGGGTCCACGAGTCCCTTCTCGGAACTGGCGTAGCCGATGTTCACGATGCGACCCCACGACTGGTCGCGCATCCCCGGCAGTGCGCGCTTACAGCAGAGGTAGGTGCCGTTGACGTTGGCCTGAAGGACGGTGTTCCACTCCTCGAAGGAGATGTCCTCCCAGTGGTCAGGTGCGAACGGACCGACGTTGTTCACCAGCACGTCCACCGCGCCGAGTTCGGTCTCGACCGCGGCGAACATCGCCTCCACGTCGTCGGGGTCGGCCACGTCGCCCTGCACGGTCGTCGTCGCGGGCGCGCCGCGTTCGCGGGCGGCGTCCGCGACCGCTCGGGCGGCGTCGGCGCTGGAGCGGTAGTGGACCGCCACCGACGCGCCGCAGTCGGCCAGCGCGAGCAGGAGTTCCCGGCCGACGCCCTTCGAACTCCCCGTCACGAGCGCGGTTCGGTCGCTCAGGTCGGGTCGAATCACGCCCGGAGGTTCGTGGTCGGCGTATTTCTACGTTGAGGCTTCGAGTCGGGACCGCGAAAATCGTCACGGTCACGTACCCTTTAATATCGAGACGGTAAAAGAATCGGTATGGCACTAGAAACCATACTGCTCGCGGTCGGACCGGGCGACGCCGAACGAACCGAGGAGTTGGCCCAGACGGTCATCGACGTCGCGGGACCGGCGGGGTCGAACGTCGTCCTCGCGCACGTCTTCACCGACGAGGAGTTCGACGGCGTGGTGAGCCAACTCGACTACGACCCGATGGGCGACATCGACCCCGACGAGGTGGCCTCGCGCCACGCCACGGTCAGGCAACTCACCGACGAGTTCGACGACGCGAACGTCAGTTACAACGTGCGCGGACGGGTCGGCGAACACGGCGAGACCATCGTCGAGTTGGCGAACGAAGTCGGCGCGGACCTCGTCGTCGTCGGCGGACGCAAGCGCTCGCCCACGGGCAAGGCCGTCTTCGGCAGTACGGCCCAAGAGGTGATGCTCAACGCGCCCTGTCCCGTCACGTTCGTTCGGGGCGACTGAGTTCCGTTCGCAGTCACTCCCGGGACCGGCCCTTCCACTCGCGCTCCTGACGGCGCTCGGCGACGTGGCGGCGACCGTCCGCGACCGACTCGCGGGCGTCGGTGCCGAATCGCTGGGCCTCGGCCAGCGGCCCGTCCTGAAACGCCTCCAGCACACCGTAGGACCACGTGTCGCCGACCACGCCGCGGGGGAGCAGGTCGTCGCGCAGCGAGTCGGCGAGTCGGTCGTACCCGGCCTCGCGGAGGCGGTCCTCCGCCTCTGCGAGGTGGTCCATCGCGTGACCCGTCGCGTGATGGAACTGGACGAGTTGGCCGTGGGCGCGGTGAAGCCACTCGACCCCGAGTTCGACTTCGTGGAGCGCCTCGACTTCCGCGTCCGAGAGGTCGGAATCAGTGTTGTCAGAACCCATGTTTCACGTTACCATCTGGCGAGAGATAACGCTATCGCGGCCGATTTTGGACCGCACTTCGCGACTCAGTAGCATACTCGACCCCGAGTAAATGCTTGTAGTTAAGTGCGGTCGGGCCGTCCTACCGGGGTGAATGGCGTACTACGCGGGCGTTGACCTCGGCGCGACGAACGTCAGGGCGGCAGTCGCCGACGACGAGGGGGACGTGGTAAGCGTCCACCGCGCGAACACGCCCAACGGTCCGACCGGCATCGCAGTCACGGAGGCCGTGTTAGAGTGTCTCCGCGAGGCGAGCGCCGACGCCGACATCGACCCGACCCGGATACGCGCGGCGGGCATCGGCTCTATCGGACCGCTGGACCTCGCGGAGGGCGTGGTCGAGAACCCGGCGAACCTCCCGGACACCATCGACCGCATCCCGCTGACGGGACCGGTCGGGCAACTCATCGACAGCGACAGGGTGTACCTCCACAACGACACCATCGCGGGCGTCATCGGCGAGCGATACTACAGCGACCGCAACCCCGACGACATGGTGTACCTGACCATCTCGTCGGCATCGGTGCCGGCGTCTGCGTGGACGGGGAGGTCCTCTCGGGGTGGGACGGTAACGCGGGCGAGGTCGGACACATGGTCGTTGACCCGCGGGGCCGCCGCACCTGCGGTTGCGGCCGGGAGGGCCACTGGGAGGCGTACTGCTCGGGCGAGAACATCCCCGAGTACGCCGGGTTGCTCGCCGAGGACGCCGGGAACCTCGACACGGAACTCCCCCTCGACGACCCCGACTTCTCCGCGGCGGACGTGTTCGAGGCGGCGGGCGACGACGAGTTCGCCGACCACGTCGTGGAGCAACTCGCCCACTGGAACGCGCTGGGCATCACGAACGTCGCACAGGCGTACGCGCCGCTGGTCGTCTACGTCGGCGGTGCGGTGGCACTGAAGAACGAGGAACTCGTGGTGGACCCGATACGGGAGCGCCTCGACGACCTCGTGTTCAACAACGTTCCCGACGTGCAGTTGACCAACCTCGGCGACGACGTGGTGCTGAAGGGGGCCATCGCCAGCGCCCTGACCGGCGGCACGGGCGACCGAACCAGTTCGGCGGTCTGAGTCGCCGCTCGCGGACCTTTTATCCGCCTCCGCCCCGTGAATACAGCCATGCATCGCCGCGAGTTTCTGCGGGGAGTGTCGGGGGCAGTCGCGCTGGCCTCGGCGGGGGTCGCGTCGGCGGCCGAGACGACGACGGCGCATCCCGGACCGTACCGGCCGCTCGGGAGCGTTTCGATAACCAACGCGAAGGAGGCCGTCCCCGACCCGAGCGGGAAGTTCGCCTACGTCGCCACGACCGGCGGGTTCGCCACGGTGGACGTACAGATTCCGAGCGAACCGCAGGTCGTCTTCGAGAAGCGAGAGTTGCTGGCGGACCGCGAGACAGGACCGCTCCGGATGATTCAGGACGTGAAGGTCGACGGCGACCGACTGGTGGCCGCCGGACCGGCTAATCCCATACAGGGCGACGTGCTACAGGGATTCCTCCTCTACGACGTGAGCGACCCCGCCGACCCGCAGCAGGTCGCGTTCTACGAGACCGAGTTCCCGATTCACAACTGTTTCGTCCGCGACGGTATCGTCTATCTCACCGGCAACGGCAGCGAGACCAACGCGCTCGTCATGGTGGACGTGAGCGACGGGACGCCCGAGGAGGTCGGTCGCTGGTCGCCCGCGGACCGCGACCAGACGTGGACCGAGGTCCCCTCGGGTCTCTGGACGCTCCACGACGTGTGGGTGCAGGACGGTCGGGCGTACCTCCCCCACTGGGACGCCGGAACGTACGTGGTGGACGTGAGCGACCCCGCGAACCCGCAGTTCCTGACCCGAATCGGGGGCCGACCTCTCGAAGAACTCCGGGGCGTTCCGGCCGAGCAGGCGCGCGCGCAGGTCATCAGACTCCCCGGTAACGCCCACTACGCGATGGCGAACGACGACGGAACGCTGCTGGGAATCAACAAGGAGGCGTGGGAAGCGGACGGACAGGGCGGTCCGGGGTCGGTCCAACTGTGGGACGTCTCGAACGTGGACGACCCGAGGCGACTCTCGACCATCGACGCACCGCCCTCGCCCGACCCCACCGTCGGCGGCACGTGGACCACCTCACACAACTTCGACATCGTGGGCGACCGACTGTTCACCTCGTGGTATCAGGGCGGCGTCAAGATTCACGACATCTCGGACCCCGCGAACCCCGAGCGGTTGGCGTGGTGGCGCGAACCCGAGCAGACCTCCTTCTGGACCGCCAAGCGGACGACGCCGCAGTTCTTCGTCGCCAGTAGCATGGGCCGCCGGTCGAACGGGAAAGGCGGTCTCTACACATTCCCGATAGAGGACGCCACGAACAGCCCACAGAAGGACCCACCGTCGCTAACGCCGACCGCCGAGGAATCGACGACTCGGACGGCAACGCCGACCGAGACGACGACCGAACAGGCCGCCTTCTCCGGCGAAACCACCACGAACGAGTCCCACTCGGATTCGAGCGCGGGGGGGCGTCCCCGGATTCGGGGTTCCCGCCGCACTCGCCGCGCTCCTCGGGGCGGGCGCGTGGCGCGAGACCCGGAACTGAACCCAAAGTCCTACCACCCCGTCGCCCCTACTCCATCACAATGACCGACGACGACTCTCTGAAGGCGCGCGTCGAGCGGTGGCTCACCGGCCAGATGCCCATCATCAGCATGCACGGCGGCGAGAGCGCCGTCCAGAAGGCCGACCCCGACAGCGGCGAAATCGTCGTCGAACTCGGCGGTGCCTGCTCGGGATGCGCCATCAGTCCGCGGACCGCCCAGAACATCAAGATAGACCTCGCGAAGGACTTCGAGGAGATAGAAGACGTGACCGTCCGGGTCGCCGACGACGGCACCGGCAACTGGGACATCGACCAACCCGAGAGCGTCATGGGCATCGACCGCAACGAGGGCGGCCGGGGCGGCCGCGGCGAGGGGTCGCCCAACAGCGACCACTTCTGAGGCGTCGCCGCTCGCTTCTGCGTCACGGGCGTCGCTAGAGGTCGTCCACGGTCAGCGACATCCCCTTCGAGTCGGGAGCCACGTCCTCGAATCCGAATCGCTCGTAGAACCCGTCCACGTCGGCGACGAGGCTGACGTAGGCCGACTCGGGCGCGTTCTCGCGGAGGTGGTCGAGCAGGGCCGTCACGACCCGAGTCCCGAGACCCCGGCCCTGATGGTCCGGGGCGACCGCGATATCGACCAGTTGGTAGAAACAGCCGTCGTCGCCCACGAGTCTACCCATGGCGACGAGTTCGCCGGTCGCCGCTTCGCGGACCGTGACGGCGTGGACGCCGTTCCCCAGACCGCGCTCGGCGGCCGTCTCGGTTCGTCGCCCCATGCCCGCCTCCTCGCGGAGCGCGACGTACTCGTCGGGCGACGGGACCGCCTCGCTGAGTCGATAGGTCATCGAGAGACCGATAGCGGCCGCTCGAAAGTAACGCTATCGAAGAGAAGAGAGAGGTACGACCGGAGTTCCGGGATTACGAGACGCCGTCAGGGGTCTCGGCGTCGTCCTCGACCTGTCGCTTCATGGACTCGCGGCGGGCCTTGGCGTCCCGGCCGGTGGCTTCGAGCAGGAAACTGTTCTTCTTGTCCACGGCGTCGGCCGCCGCGTCGGCGTTCCCCTCGGCGATGACCTCCTCGGCGTCGCGCTCCTCGAAGTGGACCGCGAGTTTGTCCTTCTTGCCGCTGTACTCGGCGGCACCGGCCAGAATCTTCTCGAAGACGGGGTTGTCCGGGTCCCCGACCACGTAGAGTTCGTGTCCGTTGTGTTCCTCGGTGCCGGTGATTTCACCGAAGTACTCCTCGATTTTCGCCTCCATGTCCGGGATACGGTCCTCCAGGTGTTCGCCGCGTCGCATCTTGTACTCTTTCATGGTAATCTCCCTTTGGACAGGATGGTGTAAACCCTTTTCGCGTCGTTCTCCTTCTTGAATCCGACGTTTCGTTCGCTTTAATCCGTCTTTCTATTCCTGCGCGAGGTACCCCCGAGCGCACTCGGGACAGATGTCGCCCGCGCGGAGCGACGACCCGGCGACGCTGGCGCGGTAGTCGCACTCGGGGCAGACGAACTCGGCGTCCACGTCGGGACCGTCGGCCGGACCCGAGAGCGAGGGCGCTTCCGCGCCAGCGGAGATGCCCGACGAGAGTTCGGTGGTGCGCTCGGCACCGTCCTGTGCCCGGAGCGTGTCGCCGTCGGCGTTGACGAACTCGACTTCTTCCGTCTCGTCGTCGGCCACGCCCGACGCAGACTCCGGCGTGAGTCCGCCGCCGAACTCCACGTCGGCGTTGGAACCGTCGTCGGGTTCGGCGTCGTATCCCTCGTCCTCTCGGCCGACGGCGGGCCACTCGCCGGACCCGCTCCGTTCGGTCTCCGCCGGGTGGGTGGTTTCGGCGTCGGGCCACTCGCCGGGCGTGCGGTCGCCCTCGGTCGGGTCCTCGTCGTCGTCGTCCAGAATGACGCCGTCGTCGTCCGCCGCGGACTGCGACGAGTCGAAGTCGTCCGCGGTATCAGTGGCGGTGTCCGTAGCGTCGGCGGACGTGGACGCGGAGGATGCGACCGACTCGGACGACTCGTCCGAGTCGGACGACCCCCCGATGATTTCGGCGTCGTCTCCGTCCGCGGGTGCATCGACTCCGACGTCGGGACTGGCACTCGCTTCGGGAGCGACACTCACGTCGGACTCCGCGTTCGTGTCTGCACCCCCACCGGCCCCTGCGCTCGCCCCCGCCGACGACTCCGCGGATTCGAGGTCCGGGGTGGGCGAGTCGAGCGCGGTGACTTCCTTGTTCTCGGTGACGACCTTCCGGTCGCCGCACCGCTCACACTCCTCGAACTCCCGGACAGTGACCACGACTTCGCTGCCCTGCTCCTCGCGTTCCCGTTCGATTTCTGCCTCCCCGTAACTGTGACCGAGGAGCGAACACCTGAGACTCATCGTGCTTTTCCTTACGTTCATGTGTGGTAAAGCCTGTGTTTCGCCGTACGACGCGCGTCTGACGCCCCTCAGCGATGCGCCGGATTCGCGGGCCGGGTCGGGGTCGAGACCGGGCCGGAGCTGAAAGACTGTCCATTTCACTCCTATCAATTATGATTACAAAAATCTTAACTCAAGTGTGAATTATATTAGTTACAGACTCATGTCGAGTGATTCATCCGATACAGAAGTAGAACAGAACGAATCAGAGCGTTCGGCGGACGACGGCGTACCCGCGTCGAAGTCGTCCCGGCGAACGTTCATGAAGGCCACCGGGGCCGCCGCGGGGGGGCGCGGCGGTGGGGACGAGCGCGGAGTGCGTCGCCGCACGAACCGGCGTGAACGTCGAGAAACGCCTCCGCGAACTCACGCTCGAACAGAAGGTCGCCCAGATGACGCAGGTGGCCATCGGTTCGTTCGAACCCGACCCCGACGAGTCGAACGTGCCCGACAACTTCGGAGTGGACACGGTCGGCGAACTCTTCACCGACCTCGGCGTCGGGAGCGTCCTGTCGGGCGGGGCGGAGCCGCCGTCCTTCGACGGCGAGACCGTCGTGAAGGGAATCAACGCGCTACAGGAGTACAATCTGGAGAACGCGCCCCACGACATCCCGTTCCTCTGGGGCGTGGACGCCACGCACGGAAACGGACTGCTCGAAGGCGCGACCGCGCTCCCCCAGCGCATGAACATGGGAGCGGCGCGGGACGCGGACCTCGTCCGAAAGGCCGAGAAACACACCGCCGAGTCCACGGCCGCGATGGGTGCCCACTGGACGTTCGCGCCGACGACGGACCTCCAGCGCGACCCGCGCTGGGGCCGGTTCTTCGAGGGAATCAGCGAGGACCCGACGATAGAGGGCGAGGTCTCCCGGGCGCGCGTCGAGGCGCTGGAGAGCGCCGACCGTCTCACGTCCACGGTCAAGCACTTCGCCGGGTACTCGATTCCCAACAACGGCAACGACCGCGCGCCCGCGGACACCTCGCTGCGCGACCTCCGGACGAACCTCCTCCCGCCCTACCGAGAGGCGCTCGACGCCGAACCCGGGACGGTGATGGTCAACAGCGGCGCTATCAACGGGAAACCGGCTCACGCGTCGAGTTGGCTACTCACCCGAGTGCTGCGAGAGGCGTACGGCTTCGAGGGCGTCATCGTCTCCGACTGGGACGACATCTACCGGATGCTGAGCAACCACGACTACGCGCCCGACTTCCGGCAGGCGACCAAGGAGGCCATCAACGCCGGCATCGACATGTACATGATAGGCGACGGCGGCACGGCCCCGGGTCCGGTCGAGTACATCGACACGGTCGTCAGCCTCGTTCGGGACGGCGAGATAAAGCGCAAGCGCATCGACGACGCCGTCCGGCGGATTCTCGCGCTCAAGGCGGACCTCGGCCTGTTCGACCAGCCGACGGTGGACGAGACCCGGCTATCGGACGCGCTGGGCGGGGCGCAGGAGACCTCCGAGAAACTCGCCAAGGAGTCGCTCGTCCTCCTCACGAACGACGACGCTCTCCCGCTGTCGGGGAGCGAGAACGTCCTCCTCACCGGTCCCGGCGTGGACGAGAACGGCAACAACACTCGCCCGCTGATGCAACACGGCGGGTGGACGCTCGGCTGGCAGGGACCGAGCGAGGGCGGGCCGTTCCCGCGACAGAATCTCGTGACCGACGAACTCCGCGACCGGTTCGCGAACGTCACCCACGTCCCGACCTCGTTCGACAACCAGCGATGGTGGTCCGGCGAGCAGACCGACGCGAACGGCAACTTCGACTTCACCGACGAACAGGAGCGCAAGGTGCGGTCGGCCGCGCCGGACTCGGACGCGGTCGTGGTCGTCCTCGGCGAGGGACCGCACAACGAGGGGTTCGGCGACCGAGACGGCTTGGAACTCGACGAGGCGCAGCGAGAGCTTCTGACGGCCGTGAACGAGGAGACCGGCGACGACACCCCCATCGTCGGCGTCATGCTCGCCGGGAGTCCGCGAGGGTCGCCCGAGACACACGACATGCTCGACGCGCTGCTGTTCGCCGGGCAACCGGGGAGCGACGGCGGCGTCGCCATCGCCGACGCGCTCGTCGGCGAGTACAACCCGTCGGGCAAACTCGCGTTCAGTTGGCCCCGGAACGTCGGCACGGTGCCGGTGCAGTACGACCGCGCGCCGCCGACGACCACGAGCGGGACCGACAACACGGCGCTGTACGAATTCGGTCACGGACTCTCGTACACCGACTTCGAGTACGGAACCGTGTCGGTCTCACCGGGGAGCGTCTCGGACCCGTCGAAGCAGTCGAGCGTGACGGCTCGCGTGGACGTGACCAACACCGGCGACGCGGCCGGTGACCACGTCGTCGAGGTGTACAACACCCAGTCGTACGGGTCGGTCCTCCAGCCCAGACGCCGACTGATGGGCTACGAGCGCGTCTCGCTGGACCCCGGACAGACCGAGCGCGTCGAGGTCGAACTCGACCTCTCTGCGCTCGAAGTCGTGCCCGACGACGTGTTGGCGCTCCGTTCCAAGGTGGTCGAAGCGGGCGACTACGAGTTGACGGTCGGGCAGGACGGCCCGACCGCGACGCTGTCGGTTCAGCGGACCGGGAGCGTCACGGATTCGAGTATCACCCACGGACGGTCGGGCAGGGGCCGCGGTCGCGGGAACGGGAAGAAGGGTCTCGGCGACGTGTTCACGCGCTTCAAAACGGGGTTGGATTCGGAGTGACGCGGTAGGATAGTTCACGGTCGGACGCTTCGGTCGAAGCGGGTCGGCGGTCCGACCGACTCTCACACTCGCAGTGCGGTCGAGGGTCCTATCGCATCGGAAGCGAACGTGGGGGTCAGTAGACCGACCGTTCGAATCTAATCTTCCATTCGACCGTTCCCCGGGCGTGGTAAACAACCACAACCAATGGCGAGGAGACCGTACCGTTGGTATGACTCAGTCGTTCGAACTTACGGAGCGATGTCGAAGCGAAGTCGGCGACGCGCTACGGATAGCCGCAGTCTACACAGAGACCGGGTTCGAACACTTGTACCTCCGCGAGGACCTCGACCGACAGTACACGCCCGCAGAGATAGAGACGCTTCGGCGGGAACTCATCGTATTCGCGCTCGGGAAGCAGCAACTGGCGGACGTAACCCACGCGGGGAAGGTTCGACAAATCATCTGTGAGATGGACGATGCGATTGCGCTCCAATTTCCAGTCGCCGGGCATTTCGGCGTGTTCGTCTCTATCGAAGCCTCTGCGAGAGATAGCCTGTTCGACCTCGGCGATGCGGTCGAGGCGTGGATAGAGCAAGGAGGACTCCCGACATGGGAAGACTCGTAAGCGAAAGGGGACGTGCACTCGGCGGAGTCGCGTTCTGCGTCGCTCGTCGGGAAGGAGTGTCAGACTCGGAGAACTCCTGAGGAGACCGGTCACTGTCGCGCTGTTCGTGACCGACGGAGTCGTAGTGGCCCGAGACGAGTTGAATCCGACGGGTCGCATCGCACTGTAAGCGGAAGGCCGGGCAATATCACGGGCCGGAGCCACCCGCGGTAACCGTCCCATCTGTTTGGTGGCCCGGCGACAGCAACCGTGACGAACCTCGGACTACCCCGACCGGGGACAGTCCACTGAGTGAAATGGACAACCAGACAGAAGGGATTCGTCGGAGGTCCGTTTCGTGTTGTCTAGTTTTGATTACTCGGAGAGTAATTACTACTATTGGGGGAAGTTTTTGTACTCTCCTTAGTATTTGTTTCACTATGGAGAGAGAAGAGACAGATATCGACAATATAGTGGAAGCCGCAAAAGGCGATTCCGTCGGTAAAGAACTCCTGACTGATAGCGGCAAAGTCAGAACGGGACTACTGTCGAAGTCGAAGTATCGTTCCATCCTCTCTCATCTGGACGAGGGAGAACAACCACACTTCATCGAGCGATACGAAGAAGGGCCGCATCAAATAGGAGAGTTACCCCGGTACAAAGAAGGATGGATGAAGACGACAGTCGTAACCGACCGTCGAGTGTTTTTCTATTCCACCGAACACCACTACGGAGTCCCGTTCGAGAAAATAAGCGAAATACGGACCGAGGATAATCTAACAGTCATCCACTCTGGTGGGCAAAAGGCTACATTTCCCATGTTCCCTTCGAGGCGTCAATCCGCCGCCGAGCACATTCGACAGCGCATGTACGATTTGCAAGGAGGAGCGTCGAACACGGAAACGACGCCCTCAACTACCGAGCGCTTGGCGGAACTCTCTCAAATGCACGACGAGGGCTTGATAGACGACGCCGAGTACGAGAGAAAAAAGAAGGAGATGCTCGACGACTTGTAAAATTCGGTGTTCCGACCGCGAACAGTCGGTCGCTTTCCCCCGCTCCTACGGTAAGTGTGTTACATAGATATCAGAGTCAGCAGGACGGAACAACGAGAGTCAATCGGCGTTCCGTTCGGAGTGCCGACGCGCCAGATTCGTTGTCACCCTCGCTCGTGACGCTTTGGGCAATCGTGTGAGACCGCCGAAGAACCCGGAGTAATTGCGAATACGCGACTAGCAATGACCTCCTCGCGTCGCGAAACTCTGATGGACTCGCTGGGACTGAGCGAACGGGGGTTGTTCGCGAAGTCAGCGAGTCCGCTGACTGGAACGAACGAAGTGAACGAAAGAAAGTGGACTCGCTGGGATTTGAACCCAGGGCCTCTTCCTTGCGAAGGAAGCGATCTACCGCTGATCTACGAGCCCTCGAACGCAGTAGTTCGTAACGCGCCCACTTATTAGAACCTTATGTTTCGGGGCGGGCGCGGCGGACCGATTTCCGCGACGAGTAACGTCCGCGCGTCACACTCGGAGAAGTCTGACCCGGCCGGCAACGAGACCGAGCGCGAAGCCGGTGAAGTGAGCGACCAGCGCCACGCCCGGCGCGGCGGTGAGCAGCGTCGCGCCCGCGGCCACCGCGAACAGGAGCGCGACGCGCGCCCGAGGACTCAGCGGAAGTCGTCCTAACACCGCGTCGGTGACGGGGTTGCCCGCGAGCAAGTAACCGAGCAGACCGAAGACCGCACCGCTCGCACCGAGAACCGGAGTCGGCCGACCGAGTAGTCCCGTGACCGCCACCTGAGAGAGACCCGCGAGCATCCCGACGCCGGCGAAGAAAACGTGGAAGCGCCACGTGGACGTCACGCGCTCGACGGCGAAGCCGACCAGCACGAGGACCACGGCGTTCGAGAGGAGATGTGTGGGATTCGCGTGAGCGTAGACGCTGGCGAGCAGAGTCCACGGCCGGACCGACACCGGCGGCGCGAGGACGAACAACCCGACCGCGAGTCGTCTGGAGACGACCCCGACGACGGTCTGGACGGCGAAGACCAGCAGGAACACCGCGAGCGTCTGGACCGTCGGGCTGGCGGCGAGTCCTCCCGACCGTTCGCGCTCGGCACCCTCGGGTTCGTCGTACCGGTAGCTCACGACGGACGCCTCCCGCGAGCGAGAGACCGGTTGGTCGTCGGTGCGAAACGTCGTCGAACCGCTCGTCTCGGCCGCTGCACGCACGCCGATTCGTCCGGCGCGGTCAAAAAGACCGGGGAGCGTTTGCGTCGCGCGTGCGCGGCTGGTCGAAGCGAAGAAATTGAGAAGGGCCGCCGGTCGAACGGCGGGTGCGAACTTCCTCGAACTGACAGCAACGAGGCGAACGCCTCGTCGCTCAGTCCTCGAGGACGATTTCGATGCTCACGTCGTTCGGAACCTGAATCCGCATGAGCTGACGGAGCGCGCGTTCGTCGGCGTCGATGTCGATGAGACGCTTGTGGACGCGCATCTCCCAGTGTTCCCACGTCGCGGTCCCCTCACCGTCGGGGGACTTGCGGGTGGGTACCTCCAGCGTCTTGGTCGGTAGCGGGATGGGACCCGACAGCGAGACACCCGTCTTGTTCGCGATTTCGCGAACGTCGTCACAGATGTCGTCGAGGTCTTCGGGACTGGTTCCCGCCAGTCGGACGCGTGCTTGCTGCATGCGTTATGGCTCGTTGACGCTGAGGACCTGACCGGCCGCGATGGTCTGGCCCATGTCGCGGATAGCGAAACTACCGAGTTCCGGAATCTCCGAGGCCGGCTCGATGCTGAGCGGCTTTTGCGGTCGGACGGTAACCTTCGCGGCGTCACCGGACTGGATGAAGTCGGGGTTCTCCTCGGCGACTTCGCCGGACGAGGGGTCAATCTTCGCGTCGATGGACTCGATGGTACACGCGACCTGCGCCGTGTGGGCGTGGAAGACCGGCGTGTAGCCGTCGGTGATGACGCTCGGGTGCTGCATCACGACAATCTGGGCCGTGAACGTCTCGGCGACCGACGGCGGGTCGTCGGCGGGACCACAGACGTCGCCACGGCGGATGTCGTCCTTCCCGATGCCGCGGACGTTGAATCCGACGTTGTCACCGGGTTCCGCGCTGGGCACCTCTTCGTGGTGCATCTCGATGGTCTTGACCTCGCCGCCCACGTCGGAAGGCTGGAACGACACGTTGTCGCCCGTGTTCAGCATGCCCGTCTCGACGCGTCCGACCGGGACCGTACCGATGCCCGAAATCGTGTAGACGTCCTGAATCGGGAGTCGGAGGTCGGCTTCCGTCGGCGGTTCGGGGGCTTCGAGGTTGTTGAGGGCCTCGAGCAGAATCTCGCCGTCGTACCAGTCGGTGTTGTCCGACCGCTCGGCGATGTTGTCGCCCTCGAACGCCGAAATCGGGATGAACTCGGCGTCGTCGGTGTTGAACTGCACCTGCTTGAGCAGGTCCTTGACTTCGGAGACGACCTCTTTGTAGGTGGACTCCTTGTAGTCGACGACGTCCATCTTGTTGACGCCGACGATGAGTTCGTTGATACCGAGGGTGCGGGCCAGGAAGACGTGTTCCTGGGTCTGGGGCGCGACACCGTCGTCGGCGGCGACGACGAGGACGGCGTTGTCGGCCTGCGACGCGCCCGTAATCATGTTCTTCACGAAGTCGCGGTGGCCCGGACAGTCGACGATAGTGAAGTAGTATTCGTCGGTGTCGAACTCTTGGTGGGCGATGTCGATGGTGACACCGCGCTCTCGCTCTTCGGCGAGGTTGTCCATGACGTAGGCGAACTCGAAGCCGCCCTTGCCCTTCTCCTCGGCCTCTTCCTTGTGCTGTTCGATGACGTGCTCGGGTACGCTCCCCGTCTCGTAGAGGAGTCGCCCGACCAGCGTACTCTTTCCGTGGTCAACGTGGCCGATGATGGCCAAGTTCTGGTGCGGTTTGTCTTCGCTCATTTGTATCTCACGCGCAGACGCGCTCTGTCGGAATCTTTTGGCAGAAGCGGTTAAAACCATTTCGATACGGTATGCTACCCACCCCGGCGCCGTACCGCGGTTATTGGTAGACCATCGCACGATTTTGGGGGAACGCCGGGAAATCAATCGTGAGTAGCGACCGAAACGAACCGGCGTCGGAGTCGCCGAACGACTCAGTCCCGAAGTCGATTCACGTCTGCGAGGACGGCGGTCGCCGTCTCCGGACCGCCCGCCCCGCGACCGCTCAGGTTGAGTCGGCCCGCGTGGTCGGTCTCCAGTTGGACGATGTTGCGCGTGCCCGAGACGGCCAAGGTTCCGTTCTCGGGCAGAGTCGCGGTCCGACCCGGACGCCCCGGGGCGTGGCCTCGCCGATGAGTCGAATCGTCCGCCCGTCTTCGGCCGCGAGTTCGAGGGCGTTGCCCGGCAGTTCCGCGATTCCCTCGACGTCGGCGTCGTCCAGCGAGTACGCGCCGCCGCGCGACGAGTCGCCCGAGCGGTCGCCGAGGACGTTCGCCAGAATCACGCACTTGAGCGCCGCGTCGGTGCCGTTCACGTCGAAGGAGGGGTCGGCCTCCGCGACGCCGAGGTCCTGAGCCTCCGCGAGGACGTGTTCGTAGCCCAGTCCCTCGGCGGCCATCCGCGTGAGGACGAAGTTCGCGGTCCCGTTGAGGACGCCGCGCGCCGCCGAGATGGTGTCCGGACCGTAGTTCTCGATTGTCGAGAGGACCGGAATCGCGCCGCCGACCGTCGCCTCGAATCGGACCTTCCCCTCGCTGTCGCGTTCGAGTTCGCGGAGGTCGGCGTACCGCTCGGCGACGGGTCCCTTGTTGGCCAACACGACGTGGCTATCGCGTTCGAGCGCCGCGCGCACGTGACCGAATCCGGGTTCGGCGTCGCCGAGGGTCGTCGGCGTCGCTTCGACCAGCACGTCGTACTCGGCGTCGAGCGCGTCCTCGGGGGCGTATCGACCGACGCTCCCGCTCTCGTCTTTCTCGGCGAGCGCCGCGGCAACGTCGATGCCGTCGTCGTCCACCGCCGCGCCGGTCGAGTCGGCGAACGCCGTGACGCGATGACCGTACTCGCCCGCGAGGTCGGCGACCGACCGGCCGACTGCACCTGCACCGAGGATTGCCAGTTTCACGCCGACCCCTCCAGTTCAGCGAGAGGTTCGACCACGCGAAGGTCCTTCCTGTCGGCCACCTCGCGCACCGCGGTGACCACCTCGCCGGTCGCGCCGGTCTCGGTCGCGAGTCGGAGGCGAGCGCTGGCCACTTCGCTCGTTCCGCCGGGCGCGGACAGCGACACGTCGGAGACCGAGGCGTCGGCTTTCGACTCGATGGACGAGAGCGTCTCGGAGAAGTCGGTCTCGATGACGTTGCCGACGAGCAGTATCGACACCTCTTCGCCGTAGCGTTCGGCGCCCGCCTGAATCACGTTGACGCCCGCCTCGCGGAGGTCGGCGACGAGGGCGTCGAACCGGTCGGGCGGACATTCGAGGTCCACCTCGACCGGGATGTGTCCTCGCGGTGTGAGCGACCCGCGCTCGTGGAACACCGAGAGCAGGTTGCCGCCGTTGGCCGCGATGGGTTCGAGCGCGCCCAACAGTTCACCGGGTTCGTCTACGAGTTCGAGGCGGACGGTGTACGCCCGCAGGTCGGTGGCGCTCGCGTCGTCACTCATCTTGGTCCTCTCTCACGCGCGGGTGAGCATAAGGCTTCAGGCGGTCGCAATACTCACCAGTGTTTCGAGGCAGGGCCGTCCTGCGCCGAACGCAATCAGAGACGCGACTCGGACCGGTCGTCGGCCGAGGCGAACGACGGAGCGACTACTCGTTGGTAGGCGTCCTCGAAACCTCGGGCGGGGAGTCGCTGCTCGCCGACACGAGTGCCCAGATGCCAGCGACGACGCCGACCCAGAGGAAGATGACGAGACCGACCCACACCAGTGTGACGACCGAGAGCATATCCGGGAACGAGACGTGCGTTACCAAATGGCTTGATTATACACCGCCTACGCGAGTTACGGCGAGCGGCGTCGTGACTCAGGGTCGGCCTGAACGCGGTGAGAAACAGACGCAGAGCGAAGAAAAGAGGCGCGAGAGACGCGGAGCGTTAGAAGTAGCCGATAGCTTCGGGCAGTTCGAGCTTCATGCCCTTGCGCTCTCGAATCTCCATGATGGTCTCGCGCTGGAGGTTGTCGGCCATGACCTCGAAGCCGGCGTTCTCGGTGTTCCACGAGGCGCGGCCCTCGGTGGCGCTCCGGATGTCCGAGGAGAAGCCAATCATCTCGTCGACCGGCGCGATGCCTTCGACGACCATCAGGTCGCCCTCTTGGTACATGTCGTCGACGCGGCCACGGCGACCCTGAATCTCGCCGGAGGCGGCGCCCATGTACTCGTTGGGCACGTCGATGCGGACGTCCTGCATCGGTTCGAGCAGTCGGACCTCGCCCTGAACGAGGGCGTTGTGGACCGCGTTACGGACCGCAGGGATGACCTGCGCCGGACCGCGGTGGATGGTGTCCTCGTGGAGCTTCGCGTCCTCCAGACGGAGCAGCGTCCCCTGTACGGGTTCGGCGGCCAGCGGACCGTCGTCGAGCGCCTCTTCGAGACCCTCGATGACGAGTTCCATCGTCTCGTTGAGGTGCTGGATACCCTTCGTGTCGTCGATGAGGATGTTGGTCCCGTGGATGTGCTCGACGTTCTGGGACATGTCCTTGCCCATGCCCGCTTCCTGAAGCGCCTCGCGGCGTTCCTGCTCGGGCATGTCCATCGACACGTCGCCGCGCTGGATCTTCTCGATAATCTCGTCGGTGAGCGGCTGGGCCTGAATGTAGAACCGGTTGTGACGGTTCGGCGAGATGCCCTCGATGACGTCGGTCGGCTCCTGAATCGCCTCGCGGAAGACGACGATGGGTTCGCCCGTGTTGACCGGGATACCTTGGTTGCGCTCGATGCGCTGGGTGATGACTTCGAGGTGAAGCTCACCCTGCCCGGAGATGAGGTGTTCGCCGGTGTCCTCGTTGATGGTGACCTGGATGGTCGGGTCCTCCTTGGAGACCTGCCGGAGCGTCTCGATGAGCTTCGGCAGGTCGTCCATGTTCTTCGCCTCGACGGACTTCGTGATGACCGGTTCCGAGATGTGTTCGATGGACTCGAACGGCGTCATCTCGACGCTGGAGACGGTGGAACCCGCGATGGCGTCCTTGAGACCGGTGACCGCCGCGATGTTCCCGGCGGGGACGCGGTCCACTTCCTCGCGCTCGCCACCCATGTAGATGCCGACGCTCTGGACGCGGTTCTTTCCGGCCGTCCCGGAGACGTAGAGGTCTTGGCCCTTCTCCAGCGTGCCGGAGAAGACGCGACCCGCGGCGATTTCGCCGGCGTGGGGGTCCACACCGATGTCGGTGACCATCAGCACGACTTCGCCTTCCTCGTCGACGAGACGCATCCCCTCGGCGAGTTCCGAGGAGTCGTCGCCGCGCCAGATGCGCGGGATACGACGGGGCTGGGCGTCGATGGGGTTCGGGAAGTGCTCACAGACCATGTCGAGCACGACGTCCGAGAGCGGGGTGCGCTCGTGGAGTTCCTGACGCTTGTCGGCGCGCTCCAGTTCCATGATATCGCCGAAGTCCATCCCGGTGCGCTGCATCGACGGCATCGAGACGCCCCACTTGTAGAGCGCGGACCCGAAGCCGACGGTGCCCTCCTCGACGGAGACCGTCCAGTCCTCGATGTCGTCCATCTCCTCGGTCATGCCGCGAATCAGCTCGTTCACGTCGTCGATGACGCTGAGCAGGCGGCGCTGCATCTCCTCGGGACCCTCTTGGAGTTCCGAGATGAGGCGGTCTACCTTGTTGATGAACAGGGTGGGCTTGACGCCCTCGCGGAGCGCCTGTCGGAGGACCGTCTCGGTCTGGGGCATCGCGCCCTCGACCGCGTCCACCACCACGAGCGCGCCGTCGACGGCGCGCATCGCTCGGGTCACGTCGCCACCGAAGTCCACGTGGCCCGGCGTGTCGATGAGGTTGATGAGGTGGTCGGTGTCCTCGTACTCGTGAGTCATGGACACGTTCGCGGCGTCGATGGTGATGCCGCGTTCCTGCTCGTCCTCCTCGGTGTCCATCATCAGTTGGGTCGCTTCACCCTGGTCGGCAATCATGCCCGCACCGGCCAGAAGGTTGTCCGTCAGCGTGGTCTTACCGTGGTCGACGTGTGCGGCGATAGCGATGTTCCGGATGTTCTCCGGTTCGTCCATCAGTCGCTCGCACTGTTCGACGATCTTCTTTCGTCTTCCCATTATGGGTCTTCTACCCGAAGGAAGTTGAAAAGCGTAGTGTTTCGCCACGAGTGAGCGTGTGAGCGATTGACGAGGTGAATCACGCGCGAAGCGAGTCTGACTCTCGTGAGTTCGCGCCACGAGCGATGTGTTCGGTGGTGGTAAGCACTCACGGCGTTTGCCGATATCGAAACCACCGTACGCTCCGCCGGAAAACCGTCAAGCACTGCCAACCGGCGCAAGAGTCATACCGACCGAAGCCTTGGGACCGTTACGCATGGAGGTTCACGTCCACGGTCCCGGTCCGGCCGCGCCGTTTCTCCGCGCCCGCGACCTCTTCGAGACCGAGCACGACCTCGACTCGCCCGTCCACGTCCACGTCCGGGAGAACCCCGACGAGCGGACGTGGACCGCCCACCCCGACGACCACGTGCTGAACATCTCCCGACAGGCCGCGACCAGCGCGATGGCCCGCGAACTCGCGCTCCACGAGTTCGCTCACATG
Organism: Halorussus sp. MSC15.2; assembly: GCF_010747475.1. Classification (NCBI taxonomy): domain Archaea; kingdom Methanobacteriati; phylum Methanobacteriota; class Halobacteria; order Halobacteriales; family Haladaptataceae; genus Halorussus; species Halorussus sp. MSC15.2. The sequence continues at coordinate 675,562 of NZ_VSLZ01000003.1, forward strand.
GCCCGCCACGAGGAGGACCACCCCTCCCACACTCAGTCCACGGAGGAAGTCCTGTTCCTCGCGCTGTCGGGCAAGTCAGTCGAGCGCAGGCGCGTCACCCACTGCTACCAGATAGCCAACCACATGAAAGACATCTACGCCGACGACATCACGCTCCGGGTCGGCCCGACCGACAAACTCGTCTCCTTCCTCGAATCCGAACTCGCGGCCGCGGTCGCAGACCGACCCGCCCGGAGTCGGGACGAGGTGGCCCGCAAGCGCGACGGCCTGCGACTCACCGGCACCGCCGACCCCGAGATGACCGCGGTCAACGCCGCGTTCGCTCTCGCGCTGGTCGAGCGTCACGACCTCGTCGATTCGGACCACCGACTCTACGACCTCGCGCACGCGGCCGCGAACGACGCGCCCGAGGTCGGTCTCGCGGAGTTCAAACACCGGTTCGCGTCGCTGGGTCCCGACCCCGGCGAGAGCGAGTACCGCCGGTCGCTCGTGGACGCGACCCGCGAGTACGCGGTCGGCGGTGGCGAGAAGGCGGCGGACTGAGTCGTCGGTTACACGACTTCGGCGAGTGCGAGCAGGACGCTCGGCGCGACCAACAGGACGATACCACCGCCGACGAGCAGGGCCGGAACGAGCAGTCCGACTTCGGCGAACAGCCACAGGCCGACGCCCGCGAGGAGCACGAGCAGTCCGAGCAGTCGGAGGAGCCACGTCACGACGCCGTCGAGACCTGAGTCGGCGACGAGGTCCAGAACTTCGAGTGCTTCGTCCATGACATGTCGGTGTTCTAATCCCACTACCTTATACGATTCGGGGGCCGGAATCGTCGCCGGACCACTGTTCGAGTCTGTGTTCCACTCCGAAGAGTGCCGCCAGCATCAAACTGAACACCCCTCCGACCGTACGTCCGCCGATGTCGTACACTAAAGTCGATTCCCGCGACGTGGAACCGGTCGGCGAGGGGCTGCGCTTCCTTCGGGACCCCCTCGACTGCGAGAAACTGGGCGTGTCCATCCTCGACGCCGACCCCGGATGGACGGGCAAGCAACACGACCACGCCGAGGACGGACAGGAGGAAGTGTACGTCCTGATAGACGGGGCCGCCACCGTCACCATCGAGGGCGAGGACGTGGAACTGACCGCGGGCGAGGCCGTCCGAATTCCGGCCGAGGCGACCCGCCAGATTCACAACGGCGATACCGAGAGCACGTTCGTGCTGGTCGGAGCGTCCGGCGGGGAGTGAGCCAAATCGAGCCGTCCGAGCGAGGGGCGAAGGCGAACCGAAACCGACCGAACTCGGAGTACCCGAGCGGTTCGGCCGGAGAGCGAACAACTGCTCGGAGCGGTCGATTCTACTTCCGGGGCGTTACGCCGTCGGCGTCAACCGAACGAGCACGTCGTCCCGCTGGCGCGGGAACGTGTCGCCCTTCGGTCTGCCGTCGCGGTTCGACGTGACGGCGTAGAGGTGACCGTCGGGTCCCTGCTCGACGTGCCGGACACGACCGAGTACGTCGGTCAGCGTCCAGTGGGCGCTCGCGGCGTAGGCGTCGTCGTGCCACGCCGCGTCGAACGTCAGGCCGCGGTCGTCCGAGACCGGCGGGAGTGACGCGGCGTCGTCGGCGAAGGAGACCACGTTGACGCGCTGGCCGATGAGGGACCCGAAGACGAGTCGGTTCCGCCACTCCGGTATGGCCTCCCCGGTGTAGAACACCCCGCCGCTGGGACCCCACGACTCCGTCGTGTTCACGAGCGGTCGGTGGAACGCGGGATTCGCCTCGTACTCCGGTCCCGTCCGCGCGTCCGGCCACCCGTAGTTCGCGCCGGGGACGAGGCGGTTCACCTCGTCGTGGCCGTCGGGTCCGTGTTCGGTGATAATCGGCGTCGCGTCGGGGAGCCACGTGATGCACTGGGGGTTCCGGTGGCCGTAGGTGTAGACGCGCGGGTCCGGGTCGTCGCCCGGCAGGTCCGGGTTCCCCGGCGCGGGTTCGCCCACGGTGTCCACGCGGAGGACGCTCCCGGCGAGCGACGAGGTGTCCTGCGACAGCGGACCCTCGCCGGCCTCTCCGGTCGTAATCCAGAGGTAGTTCTCGGGACCGAACGCGATTCGGCCCCCGTTGTGGACGCCGCCCGCGGGAATGTCGTCCACGATGGTTCGACCCGTTCCGGCCGGGTCGTCTGCCTCCACGTCGTATCGGACGACGCGGTTCACCGTGTCGCCGTCGGACGTCGCCGTGAAGTAGACGAAGAGGTAGGGGGCCTCCGGATACCGCGGATGGACCGCGACGCCGAGCATCCCGCCTTCGCCGCCCTCGACGAACCACGTCTTCCAGTGGGGCTTGTCGTCGGGACCGGGTGCCATCGCCTCGGCGTCGATGACCTCGTCGGGCGTCGCGACGGGGTGGAGTTGGCCGCCGTCGAACCGGTGGACGCGGCCCGTCCGCTCGGTCACGAACAGTTCGCCCGTGGGCGCGAACGCGAGGTCCCACGGAATCTCCAGATTCTCGACCAACACCTCCGGCGATATCGACGCCGAAAGCGGCGACGACGCCGGTTTCTCCCACCCGGGGTCGTATCGAGACCACTCCTCGGCGGTGTGGTTGAGTTCGTACTCGGGGCCGCTACGTCGTTCAGCGAGTCTGCCACAGCCGGCGAGTCCGGCCGCACCGACGACTGCGAGGAACTGTCGTCGCGTCCGCCCGGTCGATGGTCCGCCCATACGGGTGCGTGATTTTAGGGCCACCTAAAAACATCGATGCGCGGTCGGGCGACGCGGTGTGCGGAGCGTCGCGACTGTTGGAGGTGCAGAAGACGAGAGAGAAGAAACCGCTTAGCGGGCCGCGGCCGCGACGCGCTCTTTCTCTTCTTTCTGGTTGATAGCGTAGGTCTGAACGTCGTAGTTGGCCGCGCCGACGAGTTGGTCGGCCAGCGCCTCGGAGGCGTCGGTCGGCGTCTTGAACGACGCGCTGTAGACGCCCTCGGCGATGAACTTCAGGGCTTGGTCGACCCGGCGCTGGGGCGCCACGTCGACGGCCTTGGGGACCGAGATACCACCGTACTTCAGGCGGACGGTCTCCTCGCGCGGGGCGGCGTTCTCGACCGCCGTGACGAGAACCTGAACCGGGTTCTCGTCGGTGCGGTCGTGAACCATCTCGAACGCCTCGCGGGTAATCTGCATCGTCTTCTGCTTCTTGCCGGTGTTCTCCTCGGTCTGCATCAGGCGGTTGATGAGACGCTCGACGATGGAGATTTCGCTCTTCTGGAACTGCTTGGACGCGTGGCGACCCATCGTGTGTGCGACCGGCGTAATCGTGATGTAGCGCTCGGTCGAGGGGTCGTCGTACTCGATGTTGGTGATGTCCCACTCGCCGAACAGACTCGCGACTGCCGTTCCCTCTTCGTCCGTGCCCGCGGGCTTGTCGGGTTCGGGTTGGTCTTCTGCTGCCATAGTTATCGCACCGGCTTCTCAGCGTTTCCACGGACTAGTTCTTCGAGGCTCACGCCGTTGACCTTCACGACCTTGTAGTTGACGCCGGAGAGGTCGCCCATCGCGCGACCCTTCGCGCCGCCGATGCCCGCGATGGTGACCTCGTCGTGTTCGTCGATGAACGAGATGGCACCGTCGCCGGGACAGAAGGCGGTGACCTGCTTGCCGTTCTTGATGAGTTGGACCCGGACGCACTTCCGAATCGCGGAGTTGGGCTGTTTGGCCTCGATGCCCACTTTCTCGAGAACGATGCCACGTCCCTGCGGAGCGCCTTCGAGGGGGTCGGACTTCTCCCCGAGACCGCGCTCGCGTCGGGCGTAATCGGAGTCGGACCACCGGTGATTCTGGCGGTCCTTCTTCAACTTTCTCGCTGCGTACTTGCCGTTCGCCATATGGCGTGTGCTATCCGTCCGAGCTACTTAAGCCTCCCTCTTTCGAGCGGCCGTAACGGCCGCAAATCGCTCAAGCGGGGCCGATTACGGAATCTGAGCGCGTCTCAGCGAGCTGTTTTACGCGCCGCTTAGGTTCGGTTCGGTCAGCAGATTCGCTCACGGCCCGAAAAATGATTCGTGACGGTTAGCCTTCCAGCGAGAACACGCCGACGGTCCGACCGTCTTTGACGGAGCGAAGGCCGCCGCCACCCGCCTGAACAGCGACGTACTGCTTGCCGACGCCCGGGTCGTACCAACTCATCGGCGAGGCGTTGACCGAGGCGTCGAACTGGTACTGCCAGAGTCGCTCGCCGGTTTCCGAATCGTAGGCGATGAACTCGCCGTCCCCGTTGCCGACGAAGGTGAGACCGGTGGTCGTACTCATCGACCCGCCGAGGGAGAAGTTCTCCCACCGGTCCTGCCAGACGACGTCCCCGCTCACGGGGTCCACCGCCGAGAAGTACGTGAGTTGCTGAGTCCACTCGTCGGGTGCCGGACCGGGGTCCTGCATCGCGGGGTAGACGGTGAAGTTCCCGCCGAGGTACGTCGAAGGGTACTCCCACTCGCCGACCTCGTCCCACTGGAACTTGCTCGGGTAGTTCATCGCCTTCACGTGGACGTTCCCCGTCTCACGGCTGTAAGACGCCGGGTTCCACTCACCGCCGCCGTCGGCCGAGGGCATGACCCACGGCGTGTCTTCGAGGTTGTCCTGCGGCAGATACCACATGTTGAGGTGCTGGCAGAACTCCCGGCTGCGCTCGTAGAGCTTTCCGTCCTCGGCCCCCAGCAGGTAGTTCCACCCGGTCTTTCCGGCGTGACTGACGACCTTCTGCGTCTCGCCGTCCACCTCGGCGTCGAACAGAATCGGCGGCTGAGAGGCGTCCCAGTCCCACCAGTCGTGCTGGACCTCTTGGAAGTACCACTGGACCTCGCCGCTGTTCGTGTCGAGCGCGACGACCGCGTCCGAGTACGGGTTCGGTCCCGGCCGAACGATACCGTTCACGTCGGGACGGGATTGCCGACGTTGGCGTACAGCGTGTCGGTGTCCGGGTCGACCGTGATGGTCATCCAGTTCGTGGCCGCCCCGTTCTTCCACGCGTCGCCGACCCACTGCTCCTTCGGGAGCATCGACGTGCGCCACTCCCGCTCGCCGGTCTCGGCGTCGATGGACTCGATGAACCCCTGCACGCCGTACTCGCCGCCCGCGCTTCCGTTGAGGATGCTCCCGTTGTAGACGACGGGTGCCCACGTCGCGGAGTACCCCTGCCCGGTCGGCGCGGAGTTGTACAGCCACTTCTGCTCGCCGGTGTAGCGATTTATCGCGACGACGTCGGCGGTCAGCGTCGTCATGTAGAGGGTGTCGCCCAGCACCGCGGCCCCGCGGTTGTTCACGCCGCAACAGGTGAGCGGCGGTTTCTCGTCGGGACCCTGTTGGTCCGGCGCGAACCGATAGACCCACAGCACCTCGCCCGACCGGGCGTTGACCGCCCGCACCACGTCGGGACCGTTGGTCTGGTACATGATGGGCGGGTCCGAGGGCACGACGATGGGCGTCCCCTCCAACTTCCCCTTCTCGTCGGTCTTGATGGTGTACTCCAGCGAGAGTTCCGAGACGTTCTCCGGAGTTATCACGTCCGCCGACGTGAACCGCTGCTGGCGGTAGCCACCGCCGTACATCAGCCAGCTCTGGGGGTCGTCGCCCGAATCCAGCAGCATCTCCTGTGTGACGTTGAGTTCCGGAATCTGCTGGTCGCTCTGTCGAATCGTCTCCGGGCCGTCCGCGAGATACCGGACGACGGTTCCGTCTTCGGTCGTGCGTACGTCGGCGTGCGGTTGGTCGATACTCATGGTCAGTCACCTCCGAACGGTGCGCGCGTCTCGTCGGTTATCCTGAACAGGTCCGCCTCGATGGCCTCCTGTCCGCGAATCGCTATCGCCGACCCGCCCGCGAGCGCGGCGGCGAGTTGGCTGTCGGTCAACTCCTCGGGACCGGCGAGGTCCCGCGCCGCGGAGACGAACATGTGGACCCCGCCCAGCATCTGTTTCACGTCCCAGATGCCGTCGTCGAGCATGGACTCGGTCAGTAACACTTCCCGCTGCCAGAGTTGCTGGTCGAGTTCGTCTATCCAGAGCAGCGCCCCGCCGAGCGCTCGCTGGTGGAGCGGTGCCACGTTCTCCGGGTCGTAGTCCTCCGGGTCGGCCGGGAGGCTGGCGGTCGAGACCCAGTGTGCGAGTCGCTCGTTCTCGTTGACGACGTCCACGACGGCCGCCGTGCGCTCGCGTTCGGTGAGACCCGCGTCGGCGAGCGCCGCGGTCAGCGGTTCGGCCCGAATCAACTCAGCGGCGGTCGCTCGAACGTGGTCGGGCGTGAACTCCGGCAGGTGGCGCTCGGCCGCCGCGAAGAAGCCGACCTCCGCGAGGTGGTCGTAGGCGTCCCACGCGGGCGCGGCCACCTCCTGATACGCGGTCCCCTGCTCGGCCGGAAAGCCCGCGGCCCGGAGTTCCGGCAGTTCGGCGATGCCCGCCTCGATACCCGCGAGCGACCCCGAGAGCCGTCCCCCGTCGAGTCCGCCCGCGAGGTCGGCCCGGATTCGCTCGCCGTACGTCGCCAGTTCGTCGGCCGACCCCTCGCCGACCGCTCCGCGAAGGTCGGACAGCGAGAGTTCCGAGGCCGCGCCGACGCCCCCGGTCACGCCGAGTATCTTGAGGAAGTTGCGCCGGTCGCGCTCGTCCACGTCCGGTACGTCGTCCGATACCGTGTCATTGAGTTCCATTCCCATCCCCACGGAACCATCACCACTATCGACAAACTGTTTTTCCCTCGGAAACACGGCTCTCGAACCTAAAATTTCGGCGTTGAGCCATCAGAGCGAGCGGCCGACGGTGGCTCTCGACCGCTGGTCGGCAGTATTTTCGGCGGTAGAGCCGCCGAATCAGCGGGGCGTCTTCGAACGTTTCTCTGATACGTTACGGGGAGAACGACCTAACTTGCGGGAGTCAGCCGCGCAGTTAGCGGATTCCACAGGCGTAGAACTGTTGCTGGGGCAACATTTTAGCGGTCGTCTCGCCGCCCGTCCTCGGTACGTGCATCGTCCGCAGAAACGGCCTCCGACGGACGAACCCCGGCGAGGAACTCGCGCACGGCGTCGGTGAAGAACGCCGGATTGTCGAGGTTGGAAGCGTGACCCGCGCCCGGAATCTCCCGGACCGTTGCGTTCGGAATCGCCGCACCCAACTTCGGCGCGTGTCGCCGGACGAACGGCGGTTCGTTCTCGCCGTACAGCACCAGCGTCGGGACGGTAATCGCCGAGAGGTCCAGCGCCGTCTCGTGGAACGCCGCGACGGCGTGGACGACCTTGGCGAACTCCTCGGTCTCCATCTTCGGACCGTCCCTCCGGAGCCGCTCTATCTTCTCGTAGTCGCCGCTGACCCCTTCGCCGTGGAATCGCCGCTGGAGCCACACCAGCGCGCGCTCGACCCGTTCGTAGCCGACGAGACGGACCGGCGGGACGGCGGCCCGCAGCGCGACGGACCGCTGGAGCCACTCGCGTCGGTCGAACAGTTCGGGGGTGAACGTATCGGCCAGAATCAGTCCGGCCAATCGGTCGGGGCGAGCGGCCGCGTACGTCTGAGCGATGCATCCGCCGGTCGAAAGTCCGCAAACGACGGGGGAGTCGAGACCTAACGCCGTGACGAGCGCGTCGAGGTCGGCGGCGAACAGGTCGATGGAGTAGGCGTCTCTGGGCGACCCGCCGGTTCGGCCGTGGCCTCGAACGTCGTAGGCGATAGTGGTGTACTCGTCGCTCAAGGCGTCCACCTGGGGGTCCCACTGAGAGTGGTCGAGGATAGCGCCGTGAACGAAGACGAGCGGCGGTCCGTCGCCGCGTCGCTCGTAGTAGGTTTCGACGTCGTTCGTCCGGACTGTAGGCATGGCGTCTGGGAGGCGCTCGACGGAGATGAACCTACCCGGAGCTGCGTGCGGAGCGACACGATACCGAACCGCCGGACGGAATCGAAACGCGAAAATCGGACTGTGAGAAATCGAGACGCGGTCGGACGAGACCCGCGTTCAGGTCAACTGGATGTCGTCGATGTCGTAGTGGCGCTTGGCGAGTCTCTCCGCGGCCGCGATGTTCCGGCCGTCCTCGCCGATGGCGACGCCGGTGTCCTCGGAGTCCACCTCGGCGTAGGCGACCGTCTCGTCGTCCTCGCTGACGGTGACGTTGTACACCGCCGCCGGGGCGAGCGCGTTGGCCACGAACGCCTCGGGCGTGTCGGCGTCTTCGACCAGCATCACCGATTTGCCCAGTTGGGATTCGACGTTCCGGACGGTCTCGCCGCCCGACCCGATGGCCTGCGCCATGTCGCCGGGCTTGACGATGAAGACCACGCGCTCGTCGCCGTCTTCCCCGTCCTCGAAGACGACGCAGTCGCGGGCGGTCGCGCCGGTCTCGTCCTCGAAGAGGGCGATGAACTGGCGGGCCGTGTCCGAGAGCGTGACGACCATTCTCAGTCGGAGGCTTCCGGCTCGGAACTCATCGAGGACCCCATCCGGAGGTCCACGTCGCCCGTGCCGAGCTTGATGGGTTTCCCGACGATGACGTTCTCGGTCACGCCGTTGAGGTCGTCCACCTCGCCGTGGATGGCGGCGTCGAGCAGGTGGTTGACGGTGACCTCGAACGCCGCGCGAGCGAGGACCGACTCCTTGCTCCCCGAGATGCCGTGGCGACCGATGGACTCGATTTCGCCCCGGTTGGTCATGATGTCGGCGACCAGCATCAGGTGGCGGATGTTCACGTCGTCGAGACCCTGCTCTTCGAGGGTGTTCATCGTCTCCTCGATGATGGCCTCGCGGGCCGCCTCGATGCCGAGGTTCTTGTGAATCTCGTGGATGTTGTTCGAGGTGGTCCGACTGGCGTCCACGCCCTCTATCTCCATCACGTCGCCGAAGGCCGACCCCTCGGTGTAGAGGATGAACTCCTCGCCGTCGTCGAGTTGCTCCTTCCGGATGACGACTCGGGAGATGTCCTCGATGCCCTTGAACACGATGTCCCGTAGCTGTTCGACCAACTGGAGCAGGTCGCGGTAACTCGGCTCGTCGGGGCCGAACTCGATGACCGCCCCTTGCTGGGTGGTCTCGACGCCGAGTTCGTCCTCGATGATGCCCGCGATTTCGTCGGGCGTTATCATCCGTTCTTCAAGGGTGTCCTCGTTGAGGTCGATGGACACCACCATGTCGGCCACGTTGGTCGAGATGTCGCCCAGCGCCAGAATCCGAGTCGCCTCTATCTGCCAGACGACCTCGTGGGCCTTCTCGCGGTCGGTGGCGTACTCGTCTTCGAGGTGGACGGTCATCATCGGCGTGTCCGGGGTCTTCCGAGCGTCCACCAACTCGATGAGTCGGGGGAGACCCTGCGTCACGTCAATCTCCGCGACCCCCGCGTAGTGGAACGTGTTCATCGTCATCTGGGTCCCGGGTTCCCCGATACTCTGTGCGGAGACGGTCCCCACGGGGTCGAGCGGGTCGACGCGCGTGTCGAGATGCCGGTTCTCGACGGCGCGAGCGATTTGGTCGGCGTGCTCGGCGGTGACGCCGTCGCGGGCTTCCACGGTGCTGTACACCTCGTCTTTCAGCCGTCGGGGGAGGTCGGTGTCCTCGACGACGGCCTCGATGTCTTCGGATACGTCGTAGTCGGTCATGGTTTCGGTGAGTTGGTTGGAAGCTGTGGCGTCAGTCGTCGCTCTGGGCCTGTCGAGCGTCGACGTGTTCCGAGAGGTTCGTCGGCGGGAGTTTCTCGCCGAGGAACTCCTGTCTGCGCTCGTCGCTGCCGAACTCCTCGTCGAGGATTCGGTCGGCAATCTGCTCGACGTCGATGTCGCTCTCGTCGTTCGAGGAGACCTTCACGGGACTGGTCCCGTCCTCGCCGAACTCGAACTGGACGATGGTGTCGGAGGTGTCCCGAACCGTGCCGTCGTACTGGGTTTCGAGTTCCGAGAGCGCGTTGATGAGTCGGCGCTGGAGGTAGCCGGACTTGGAGGTCCGGACCGCGGTGTCCACCAGTCCCTCGCGTCCGCCCATCGCGTGGAAGAAGAACTCCCGGGGGTCGAGTCCGCCGGTGTAGGAGTGCTCCACGAAGCCGTGGGCCTCCGCCGAGAGGTCGTTTGGCTTGTAGTGGCTGAGGGTGCGGTCCTCGTACCCGCGATTGATTCGCTCGCCGCGGACCGCCTGCTGGCCGACCGCCCCGGCCATCTGGGTCAGGTTGAGCATCGACCCACGCGCGCCGGACTCGGCCATGACCACGGCGGGGTTGTCGTCGGCGAAGTGCTCCTCGGCGATGTCACCCGCGGAGTCGCGGGCCTTGCCGAGCGTCTGCATAATCTTCATCTCCAGCGTCTCGTCCACGGTCCGGCCGGGCAGGGATTCGAGGTCGCCGTTCTGGTAGGTCTCGATGAGTTCCTCGACCCGGTCGTATGCGTTGTCGATGGCCTCGTCGATGCGGTTCTGGGCCTCCTCCGGGACCGACTCGTCGTCGATTCCGATGGAGAACCCGAAGTGCATGATGGAGCGCATCGCGAGCGCGGCCACCTCGTTGATGAAGATGCGCGAGCGGGTGTTGCCGTAGACTTTCGTGATGGTGTCCACAATCTTCCCGCCGAACTCGCCCACCTCGTCCTCGGCGATGGTGCCCTGAACGAGCTGGCCGTCCTCGATTATCACGTCGTCGCCCACCGTGCCGGTGAACTCGAGGTTGAGGTCGCTCGGGAGCAGTTCCGAGAAGATGTCCCGGCCGGTCCAGTAGGGTTCGCCGTCCTCGTGTCCGGAGGGGTCGGGGAGTTCGTCGATGCGAGTCGCCCGCAGGAGGTCCAGCGCCTGCGTCTCGTTGAACTGCGGGTTCTCGTTCGTGAGCAGGTACATCCCGGAGATGTGGTCCTGAATCGCCCCGATGATGTTCTCGCCGAAGCGCGGCGACAGAATCTGTTCCTGCACGCGCATGAGGACGCGCGCCTCCGCGCGGGCCTCCTCGTTCTGGAGCGCGTGCATGTTCATCTCGTCGCCGTCGAAGTCGGCGTTGTACGGCGGACAGACGACGGTGTTGAGGCGGAACGTCTTGTACGGCATCACGACCACTTCGTGGGCCATGATGGACATCCGGTGGAGCGAGGGCTGGCGGTTGAAGATGACGATGTCGCCGTCCACCATGTGACGGTTGACCTCCCAACCGGCCTCGACCTTGGTCGAGAGTTCCTCGCAGTTCTTCTCGGTCACCTTCAGGCGGCGGCCGTCGGGCCGCTTGACGTAGTTCGCGCCGGGGTGGCCCTCCGGACCGTTGGCGACGTAGCGGCGGGCCTCTTCCTTGTTGCGCTCGGTGACGTTCATCGTCTGGGTCATCTCGCGGGCCACGCGCTCGGGGACGCCGACCTCGTTCAGCGAGAGGGTCGGGTCGGGCGAGATGACGGTCCGCGCCGAGAAGTTGACACGCTTGCCGGACAGCGAACCGCGGAAGCGACCTTCCTTGCCCTTCAGCCGCTGACTGAGGGTCTTGAGGGGTCGTCCGGAGCGGTGGCGGGCGGGCGGCGTGCCCGAGATTTCGTTGTCCATGAACGTGGTGACGTGGTACTGGAGCAGTTCCCAGAGGTCCTCGATGATGAGTTGGGGCGCACCCGCCTCGCGGTTCTCCATGAACCGCTGGTTGATGCGAATGATGTCCACCAGCTTGTGAGTCAGGTCGTCTTCCGAGCGCTGCCCGTTGTCGAGCGTGATGGACGGTCGGGCGGTGACCGGCGGTACCGGCAGCACCGTCAGAATCATCCACTCGGGTCGCGAGCGGTCGGAGTTGATGCCGAGCGTCTCGACGTCCTCGTCCGGGATGTCCTCGAACCAGTCCCGGATGTCGCTGGGCATCAGTTTGTTCATGTCCTCCTCGGTCAGGTCGATGTCGAGGGCCTTCTCGATGGCCTTCCGGTCGGACTCGCGCGGGCGGAATTCGCCCGACATGATGTCGTTGATGCGCGAGAGGTCGATGTCGGTCAGGTCCGACAGTTCCTGTGGAGCCATCGGTTCGCGGTCCTCCTCCTCGTCGCCCTGCATCGCGGACGCGATGATTTCGGAGTACTCGCTGGTGAGGACCTGCTGGACCTCATAGTAGGTCGTCGGCTTCTCGTGGTTGATGTCGTACTGGACCTCCCCGCAGTAGGGACAGCGGTCCTTCTTGCGGGCCTCCCGGATGGCGGACTTGGTCACGTCGGTGAGGTCGTTGCCCAGTTCGCGGGTCCGGGTGAGTTTGGACTCGTACTTCTCCTTCTCCTCGTCGGTGAGCAGGAGGCGCGAGCAGTTTCGGCAGGTGCCCCGAAGCAGTCGTCGGATGAGCTTCGTGAACCCGACGTGGATGACGGGCGCGGCGAGTTCGATGTGGCCGAAGTGGCCGTTACACGACCCGGAGTGCTTCCCGCAGGTCTTGCATTCGAGTCCGGGGTCGATGACCCCCAGTCGGGGGTCCATCAGCCCCATGTCGATGGGGAAGCCGTCGTCGTCGTACGTGTCGGCGGTGATAATCTTGGTCGCCGACATCTCTCGGTACTCCTCCGGGTCCATCAGCCCGAAGCTGATTTCGCCGATTTCCTTGGGTGTTTGTCCTGTTGACATGGTTTAGACAGCGTCTTCGAGTTCGAGTCGCGGTGCGATGCCGAGCGCCTTCATCTCGTCCAGCAGGAGTTTGAACGCGTAGGACATCTCGATTTCGTGGATGTCGGTCTCCTCGTCGCAGTTCGGACAGTAGACGCGGTTCTGTTCGACGTTCTCGACCGCGCTCATGCCGCAGTTCGCACAGACGTAAATCCACTCGCGGTCGGATTCGTCGAGGAGTCGTTCCTTCAGGGTCAGGGCCGCGCCGTGACCGATGAGAACGTCGCGCTCCATCTCCCCGACGCGGAGTCCGCCCTCGCGGGCGCGCCCTTCCGTGGGCTGGCGCGTGAGGACCTGTACCGGCCCGCGGGAGCGGGCGTGGAGCTTGTTCGAGACCATGTGGTAGAGCTTCTGGTAGAAGATAGTGCCGATGAAAATCTCGGCCTCAATCTTCTCGCCGGTGACGCCGGAGTACATAATCTCCTTACCGGAGGACTTGAAGCCCTGTTCTTCGAGTCCGCCGCGGAGTTCCTCCTCGTCCTCGCCCGTGAACGGCGTCCCGTCCACGCGGCGACCTTCGAGGGCACCGACCTTGCCGCCAATCATCTCCAGCACGTGGCCGACCGTCATCCGGGACGGCAGGGCGTGGGGGTTGATGATGAGGTCGGGAACGACGCCCTGCTCGGTGAAGGGCATGTCCTCCTGCGGGGCGATGTGACCGACGACGCCCTTCTGGCCGTGTCGGGACGCGAACTTGTCGCCGAGTTCGGGGATGCGCTCGTCGCGCACAGACACCTTCGAGAGCTTGGAACCGTCCTCGCCCTCCATCAGCGTGACCGTGTCCACGACACCGGACTCGCCCGAGCGCATGGTAACCGAGGTCTCCCGACGCTTCTGCGGGGAGAGACCGCCCATGTCGTCGGGTTCTTCGAGGAACCGGGGCGGACTGGTCTTGCCGAGCAGAACCGAGTTCTCGTCCACCCGGGTCTCGGGGTTGACCAGACCGTCGTCGTCGAGGTGGGTGTACGCGTCTTCACCGCGTGCGCCGCGCACGTCGTCGCTCGGAATCTCGAAGCGGTCCTCCTGTCCGCCGGGGTAGCGCCGTTCCTCGCCCTCGTAGGTCCGGAAGAAGTGCGACCGGGCGAGCGCGCGGTCGACCGACCCGCCGTTGAGCACGAGCGCGTCCTCGATGTTGAACCCCTCGTAGGACATGACCGCGACCGTGAAGTTCTGTGCCGCGGGTCGCTCGTCGTACCCGATTTGCTCGGTAGTCTGGGTCTTGACCATCGAGAGCTGGGGGTAGTGCAGGAGGTGTTGACGCGTGTCGGGCCGAATGCGGTAGTTGGCCGCGGGAAGCCCGAGCGACTGCTTAATCATCCCCGACCCCATCGTAATCCGGGGCGAGGCGTTGTGTTCGGGGTACGGGACCATGCCCGCACCGATACCGAAGATGAGTTGCGGGTCCACTTCGAGGTGAGTGTGGTCCTCGGTGAGGTGTTCCTCGTCCACCGCGACGTAGATGTCCTCCTCCTCCTCGGCGTCGATGAACTCGACCTTGCCGCGTTCGACGAGGTCCTCGAATTCGAGGTCGCCGTTCTTGAGCGCCTCGACCTCTTCCTCGGTCGCGAGGGGTTCGCCGTCCTCGACGACGAGGAGGGGTCGGCGGGCGCGCCCAGCGTCGGCGTTGATGATTACCTCGCGGGTCCGCTCCTTGATGGAGACGTTGACCATCTCGCTCACGTCGCCGCGGCGGCGGGCGTGGCGGACTTGTTCGGCGAGCTGTTCCGGGTCGGGGTGGGTACCGACCAGACTACCGTTCACGTATACTTTCGCTTCTCGTCCCTGACTCATGTTAGTCGTCCGCGCTCGCAGTTGGTTCGACGCCTTCGATACCGGGGATGCCTTCGACACCCATCGACGCCAGTTCTCGTTTCAGGCCCTGTTCGTCGTCTATGTTCTGGGAGAGCTCCATCGCCTGCGCGAAGTTCTTCACCAGCCCACAGTTCGGTCCCTCGGGGGTCTCCGAGGGACAGATGCGACCCCACTGGGTCGCGTGCAGGTCGCGCGCCTCGAAGTGGGGCTGGCTCCGCGAGAGCGGCGAGCGGAGACGCCGCAGGTGCGACAGCACGCCCATGAAGTCGGTGCGGTCCACCAGTTGGGAGACGCCCGAGCGGCCACCGACCCAGTTCCCCGTAGCGATGGGGTGTTCGAGTCGTTCGGTCAGCACGTCGGACCGGACCACGGTGTTGACCGAGAGCTGACGGTTACGCATGTTCGCCCGCTCCAACTGGTACTTCACGTCCCGGGCCAGCTTGTTGAGCGCGGTCCGGAACAGGTCTTTCATCAGGTCGCCCGAGACCTTCAGGCGCTTGTTGGCGTAGTGGTCCTTGTCGTCGGGTTCGCGCCGGTCGAGCGCGAGTTCGAAGCAGGCCTCGGCCATCCGGCAGAGGTAGTACGCCTTGTTGATGCGCACGTCCTCCTCCTCGACGCCCTCCTCGTGGAGGTGCGGCAGGAGGTAACGGTCGATTACGTAGTTGGCCCGTTTGAGCTGGTAGTTCTTGCCCTGTCCGGAGGCGACGCGCTTGCCGAGTTTCTCGATGGCTTCCTCCTCGGTCTGGACGTCGGCCTCCTCCAGATTCTCGAGCATGAACTTCACGATTTCGGGGTCGTCCGAGACGCGGTGGACGATTTCCTCGTCGGATTCGAGACCGAGCGCCCGGACGAGGGTGACGAAGTTGACGCTCCCCGAGACCGAGGGGAACGACACTTCGAGCAGACCGTCGCGGGTCCGCTCCGCCAACACCAGCGCGCGGTAGCCCCGGCGCTGGCTGAACGTCTTGGCGACCTGAATCTCGTCGCCGTACTTGGTGTCGTACTCCGCGAGAATCTTGTTCGGCGCGAGGTCCTCGCTCGTCATCAGCACGCGCTCGGAGCCGTTGACGATGAAGTAGCCGCCGGGGTCGGCGGGGTCCTCGCCGATTTCGATGAGTTCCTCGTCGGAGAAGCCCGCGATGTTACACTTCTCCGAGCCGACCATGATGGGCATGCGGCCCACCTTGGTCTCCGTCGAGTCGACGACGCGCTCGTCCTCGCCCTCGCCTTTCACGATGGACATCTCCATGAACACGGGCGCGGCGTAGGTGATGTTCCGGAGGCGGGCTTCCTGCGGGTACAGGAGTTCCTCGCTCCCGTCGGCCTCCCGCACGCGCGGGGTCACGATGCGAACGTCGCTGAGTTCGACGTGGACGGGTTCTTCGTCTTCCTTGTCACCGATGTCGGTGTCTATCGTTCCCTTCTCGTCGACGACCTCCTGCATGCCGCGATTCAGGAAGCTGTTGAACGAGCGGTAGTGGTGTTCTGCGAGTCGTTCCTTCGAGAAGTACTCTCGGGAAATCTCGCGTCGGTCTTCTCTGTTCATTATTATTCTACGACGAGTCGGTATATGGTCGCGGTGTCTGTCGTTCGGGAATCGCGCACGATTTTGATGACGTCACCGACCTCCGCGTCGTCCGGCAGTGCGGCGTCGGTGCGTTGTATCTTGGGTAAGTCGGTCGGTTTGATGTCGTACTCCTCCAGCACGTCGTCTAACTCCTCGTCGTCGACGATGCTGTGGTCCGGAACCATGTCGTGTTGGCTTACGTCTACCATGTGTGGTGGGTTGTCTGGCGAAAGGGAGAAATGGCTATCACGAGATACTACAGGGCAATACACAGGGAACTCATTTAAGGCTTGCTAAGTGTCCCGCGCACGGCTAGCTGTCCGACCCACCCCGTCGGAACGCGGTTCCGGGCGAGTGCCCACAAACGTCATCGACTTCGCGAAGGGTTAAATCGTTTGGGGCGGGGGCACGTGTCTCAGTGACCGGCGGACGGCACACCGTGACGTGACCGGTTCGTTTGAGAAGCCTTAAGTCCAACCGGGGACAACGAAGGAATGCGTACGAAGGCCCGGGTGGTGTAGTGGCCCATCATACGACCCTGTCACGGTCGTGACGCGGGTTCAAATCCCGCCTCGGGCGTCCTTCTACTCGAACTCACGTTCGACAGCAGTCAGCGTACTGTAACTGACACCTAAATCTTCTAGAGACGTCCACGTACATTAGTAGAGCGAGGTTAGGGAACGGCTACCTATAGAGTGACCGTTCGAAGGTGCGTTCTCCGGAACACGGACACACCAAGACTCGCTACGACGCAGGACGGACCGGTTACGGTTATCGTTTAAATACGAAGACGGCACACCCTCGCCACACGATGAATACGTCACGGAAGGGTGACGAAACGGAGGTGACGATTCTCGCCAGACTGATGCGGGTCGGTGCCTCGGTTTCGGTCCCGTTCGGAGACAACGACCGATACGACCTCGTGGCCGACGACGGAGACCGACTCCACCGAGTACAATGTAAAACCGGAAACTGGACCAACGGCACCGTCCGGTTCAATCTCTACACGTCGGTCGTGAACTCGGAGGGCCGCGTCGACTCGGACTACACGTCGGAGGAAATCGACGCGTACGCAGTGTACTCCGCCGATACCGATTCGGTGTATTGGGTCCCCATAGAGGAGACGGGCGACGGTGAGATGCGGTTACGAGTCGAAGACCCCCATCCGAAGGCTCCGGAGTCGAGAATAAATTGGGCCAACGAGTACGCTCTGTCGGAACAGTTCGGATAACTCTCGTTAGGAACCGGACTATTCGTGGCGTGTCAGTACCTGACAATGGCCGACGGAACCGACACCCATTAATAACAACGGCCGGAAGAAGGAGATGCGTACGAAGGCCCGGGTGGTGTAGTGGCCCATCATACGACCCTGTCACGGTCGTGACGCGGGTTCAAATCCCGCCTCGGGCGTTTTCTGCTGACGCCGGTTCACGAGCGAGGAGCATCGGCGACGAGCGAGTCCGGCGTCAGCGAACCGACTGCGGGAGTTGAATCCTGCGAGACGCACGCCTGCGAAACGGAGTGAGCAGGACCGGCTCGCTCCGGTTCAAGTCCGGCCTCGGGCGTCCTTCTACTCGAACTCACACTCACAAGCAATCGGCTTACTGTGTCGTGTGTCTCCGAGTTCGAGAGACACCTATCGTGGCTCGTGAATCTGAGTAGTTCGGCCGATGCCCGTTGCGACCAGACAGTCACCCGCAAGCGATAACTCCGAGACGGCCGTCTCTCCCGTGTGGCCACGGACGAACCGAACTCCGACGAGAGCGACGAGTTCCTGCACGAGGAGTTGGTTCCGGCGCTGCTCCTCGTCGGCGTACTACTGTTTCTCGTCCCCGAGCCAGTTACCTCGACGCTCGGCGTCGTCCTCGCCGGTTTCGGCGTCGGTCTGTGGGCGTGGGACCTCCTGCGTTAGTTCGACGGCGTGGTTTAGTTGAACACCGTCGCCACCCAACCGCCGAGGACGACCGCGACCAGCGCGCCGACCAAGTTCACCGCCGCGTTCTCGACTGCCTCGCGTTTCGCGCCGCCCTCGTAGAGTTCCACCGTCTCCACGGCGAAACTGGAGAACGTCGTGAACGCGCCACAGAAACCGATTCCGAATACGCTGAGCAGTGCCGTCCCGTCCGCGAGTCCGACAGTGAGCGCGCCGAGCGCGAAACTCCCGAGGACGTTCACCGCAAGCGTACTCCGAGTCCGGGGCGAGAGCACCGACCCGACTGCGAACCGCGAGAGCGCACCGAGGACGCCGCCTACACCGACCAGCAGGGCGGTGTTCACACGGTCACCCCCTGAGTCATCCCGTCACCTCCCCGACCGCGGCGCGTCCCGACACCACGGCCGCGAATCCGAGCGCGTAGTTCGCACCGACGTTGACGACCGCCCAACTCGGCGAGAGCGTCGTCGTCTGGAGCGCGAAGGTGCTGTACGTCGTGAACGACGAGAGAAACCCGGTGGCGAGGACCAGACGAGTCTCAGAACTAATTCGGCCCGCCAACGGCGACTCGGAGAGCAGAACGCCGAGCGCGAAACTTCCCGTGACGTTGACCGCGAGCGTGCCCCACGGAAAGCCACTCGGGAGCGCCGCAGCCACGGCGTGCCGGAGGACGGCCCCAGCGAACCCGCCGACTGCGACAAGTACGAGGGGTTGAAGCCGTTTCAGTGCTGGAACGTGAACCGGCGTCCCGGACTGCTCGGCTTCGACGTCCTCAGTTCCAACGTGCTCCGTTTCCGCGCTCTCGGCCGTCGAATCATCGTTCGCCGGATTAGCGTCCGCTGTCCGCGATGCTGTCTCGCTCTCGCTCGCCGAACCTGCGTCCGTCTCCGACATTCGGTACTCGTCGGAGACCACCGCACCGACGAGCAAACGGTTTTCGGAGTGGGGTTCAGCGGTCGGTGGCGCTCGGACTCCCGCCGCCGTGTGACGTTTGGCGCTCCCTAATTCGGACCGCGTGGACGCTCTCGGTCGCGTCGTCGACGAACAGGACCTCGCCCGGAGCGCCGGGCAGACGGTCCTCGAACGAGGAGGCGAGATAGGACGGCCGGGCCGCGGCGAGTGCGTCGAGGTCCGCCCGGGAGGTGAGTCGGTGGGCCAGCAGGAGGTCGGCCTGCGAAATCGCGACCGGCGGGAGCGCACTGGGTCGCTGTGTCGCCGCGACGAGGCTGAGACCGGGTTGGCGGCCGCGCGTGATGACTGTCCGGAGCGCCGGGGCCGCCACTCCTTCGAAGAAGGCGTGGGCCTCGTCTATCAGTAACCACGGCAGTCGAGTCGGATTCTCGGTGACGCAGTGGTCGTAGAGGTCGTTAGCGACCGCTCGCACGACCGCGTTCGCCGGTTCGGAGTCGAGACCGGAGAGGTCCAGCACGGTTCCGGCACTCGTCCCGGCGTCCACTAGCGACGCGAGCAACTCGCTAGCGGTCAGACCGTCCGCGGCGAACACGCCCCACGACTCGGCGAGTGCGAGGTGATTGTCGGCCGCCCGGCGCGTCGCGCGGTCGGCCTTGGTGTCGGCGTCGGCGACGAACTCGCGCATCCCGGCGAGGGTCGAGCGGGCAGCGGCGGCCTGCCAGACTAACGCGCCCGCCGGAGCGTCGGCCGCGAGTCCGAGCAGGTCGCACCACGCCCGCGGCGCGAGCGCGTCGGCGGTCACGCGGGGGGCCGGGACCACCTCCGCTCCGAGGTCGGCCAGCGACCCGAAGATGCCCATCGGGTCTACGACGACCGGGGCGACCCCCTCGGCACGGGCGAGTTCCTCGGCGAGAACGCCGAGCGTGTAGGACTTGCCGTAGCCGCGCTTGCCGACGACGAGTCCTGCGTGGGGACCGTCGAGGTCGATGCGGACTCGCGCGCCGGAACTTCCGTCGCGGGCGCGGTACGCGCCGAGGTGGCCCGAGGCGGCGTCCGGGCGGTCTTCGCCCGAGTCACGGCGGCCGAGGACGTGAGGCATAGTCCGGGTTCGGCCCCCTCTCGTACTTGAACCTTCGCGAGGTCGGTCCCGTACCGCGAGGTGCGTCCATCGCTCCGGAGGACGCCCGAGGGTTTAAATCCGAGAGGGGGACGAACCCGGACCATGCCCACCAGACTCGGCTACCTCGGCCGCGCCGACTGTCCGCGTTCCGACCTCCTCGACCGATTCGGCGACGACGAGCGCGCCATCGAGGGCCTGCCCATCCGACTCGTCATCGCGCTCGTGGTCGGGGTCGCCAGTCTCGGCGTGATGATGAACATGCTCTCGGGACTGAGCGGTCTGACAGTCACGGAACTCGACGCCAAACCCTCCCCGGACGTGGTCGGTCCCGGAGAGCAAGAGATAGATGTCGCGGTGGTAGACCCCGACGGCAAGCCCGTCAGTAACGCGACAGTCGTCGTCACGGGCGGAACTGCGACCCTCGACGGCGTGGTGACTGGGACCACCGGCGAGGACGGGGAGGTCAGTCTCACGCTCGACCCCGGACTCGCGCCGAATCAGCAGGAGGGCACGCTGGAGGTGAGTATCAAACCGCCCGCCGGGAGCGAGTACGCCGACGAACGCGAGAATACGGCGATACTGGTCATCGAGGGCTGACGGTGATTATCGAGAGTGACGGGCCGCGATGCGGCGCACCGCTCAGTCCGACAGACTCCCGTCGCCGTCCCAATCTATCCAGTCCTGCTCCCACCCGGTCCGGCGCTCGCGGGCGCGCTCGGCGCGCTCGCGGTCTTCGCGGACGGTCCGATTGCGCTCGATGGACCCGGCCTCTTCGCCCTCCACGAGGAGCGGCGTGAACGCGACGGTGCCGAGCGGGCGGCCCTCCCGGTCGCCCACCTCGCCTCCCTCTATCACGGTCAACGACTGGTTGCCCACGCCGACGGGAATGACCAGTCGCCCGTCCGAGGCGAGTTGTTGTACGAGGGGGCGCGGCGGGTCGGCCGCCGCCGCCTCCACGAGGATACGGTCGAACTGGGCGTACTCCGGCAGGCCGTCCGCTCCGTCGCGGCAGTCCACGAAGACGCCCTCGTAACCTGCTGACGCGAGGTTGCTCCGGGCGTCCAACACAAGTTTCCGGGTTATGTCCACCGCGTGGACGTTGCATTCGCCCACGATTTCCGCGAGGACCGCGGCGGTGTACCCCACGCCAGCACCGACGACGAGGACCGAGTCGCCGGATTCGGCGTCGAGGGCTTCTAACAGGCGGGCCGCGGTACTCGGTGCGAGAACGCGCGTCCCCAGATGTTCGAAGGAACGGTCGGCGTAGGCCAGTCGGTCGTCCGCGACGAACTCGTGGCGGGGAACTGCTCGCATCGCGGCGCTGACGCTCTCGCTGGAGACGACCCCTTTCGAGGGGTGTTCGAGGCTATCGACCATGTCGTCGCGCAACACCGCGAGTTCCATACGCCCCCGTGGCGTCGAAACGACTTCAATTGCCCGGCCGCCGTCCGGCGATAACCTGTAATCGGGTGCCCGGTAGGTCCCGGACTTCGGGGTCGGCGAACCCGGCCTCGCGCAACCACTCGGTGAACTGGGTCTCGGTGTAGGTGTCGCCCCCGTCGGTCTGGGCGAGCATGTGTGCGCCGAACAGCGCCGCGTCTTCGGCCCGACCCCGAACCGTGTCCGTCAGCACGACCGCACCGCCGGGTTCGAGCGCGTCGAAGGCGTTCGCGAGGAACTGGCGGTTCTCGTCGGGACTCAGACCGTGGGCCACGCGCGAACAGAAGACGAGGTCGAAGGGACCGTCGGGAAGTCGGTCGGTGATGTCGCCTTCGACCAATTCGATTGGTTCGTGTTCGAGGAACCGGCGGTCGATATCGACGACTTCGGGGCGGTCCGTCAGCGTCACGTCGAAGCCGCGTCGAACGAACTCCTTGGCGAAGACGCCCGGTCCGCCCCCGGCGTCCAGTACGCGCTCTGCGTCGGGATTCCGGTGGACCGCGGCCGTGACGCTCGCCCGGACCGTCGCGTCGTCCACGCTGGCCATCGCGCCAGCGAAGTTCGCGGTCCAGTCCTCGGACACCGACTCGGCGTCCGGCGGGTCGCCGGTCCGCATCGTCTCCGGAAGCCGAATCCATCGGTCCACGCAGTCGAGCGTGTGGGGGACCGAACCGATGGAGCGCACGTCCGCTTTTGCGACGAACCCGAGCGCCCGGTTCGTAATCTCGTACTGGCCCTCGCCGTGCTCGTCTCCCTCGGCGCTCGCCGTCCCTTCGACGACATCCAGATACCCCAGTTCGACCATCGCATCGAGGACGATGCGGGCCGCGCGCTCGGTGACGCCGGTCTCGGCCGCGACTTCGGCGGGCGTCCCGGCGTCGGTCGTGACCGCGTCGAGGACGCCCGTCTCGCGGGCGCTCCACAGGAGCAAGGCTTCGCGGTAGTCCATACCGGAGAGAGGTGCGGCCGGGGCTTAGTCCTCCTGCATCGGGACGAACCGCACCCGGCCGTGGGTCTCGCGAGCGAGCGACCCGTCCGGACGCCTGCGGGCGAAGACGAGTCGCTGACTCGTCGTCCCGAGCGGCGCGAGCAGTCGGCCTTCCGGCCGGACCTGCTCGACCACCGCCTCCGGGAAGTCCGACGGCGCGGCGGTCAGATACGCGGCGTCGTAGGGCGCGTGGTCGGGCCACCCCTCGTGGCCGTCGCCCGCGCGGACGGAGACGTCGCCGTAGCCGAGTCGGTCGAGTCGCTGTCGCGCATCGCGGGCCAACGACTCGTGATACTCGACGCTGTAGACGTTCTCCGGACCGACCGCCTCGGCCGTGACCGCGGCGTGGTAGCCGCACCCGGTGCCGATTTCGAGGACCCTCTCGCCCGAATCGAGGTCGAGCAGGTCGAGCATCACCGCCACCATGTGCGGCGCGCTGATGGTCTGGTCGTTTCCGATAGGAAGCGGTCGGTCCTCGTAGGCGCGGTCCCGGCGCGCCGGCGGGACGAACTCGTGGCGCGGGACCGCACGCAGCGCGGCGAGCGTCGATTCGTCGAGGTCCTCCCGACCGGCGAGTCGTTCGACCATCCGCTCGCGGGCGCGTTCGTAGTCGCTGGCGTCTCGTTCGCGGTCGTCTTCCCCTCCCCCGAACATGCTATCTCACCGGTCTGATTTCACCACGCCGACCACGCCGACGACGTTCGGTCGTCGCCGTAGAGTCGCTTGATGTCCTTTGCGATGGCGACGTCGCCCTCCTCGCCGAGGGGGTTGAAGTGGTAGCCCGTGGCGTCGTCTCGCAGCGCGATGGACTTGACCTCGAACTCCTCGTCGGCGAACTCCTCGACTTCGCCGACCTCGAACTCGCGGTCACCCGGCACGTCCATCTTGACGCTCCGGGACTCGTCGCGTCGGCCGTCGTTCGGATTGATGGTGACGTTGACCCGGACGTTGTCCACGGCGCGGGTCCAGAACGTCTCGACGTCCTCCACTTTGGCCTCGTCCGTGCGCTTCTCGTCTTCCAACTGGAGGTCGGTGATTCGCACGACCATGATGGCCTCGGGCGTTTCGAGGACGAACTCCTCGCCGACCGCGACCGTCTCCTCGGGCGGGGCCTCGGCCGTGGCGGTGAACGACTCGCCGTCTTGGGACACCACGACGTCGCGCTCGACGTCCTCCTCGGTCTCTATCGTCGTCTTGTGGACGTGACTACACTCCGTACAGCGCACGGTGGACTGTCCGTTTCCTTCCTTCAGCACTTCGTGGACCGTCTCCACGTCGGGCGAACACGAGGGACAGGTCACCGCGACGCGCTCCGCAGTTTCACTCATATACCGTCGCCTACGTCGTCCGCGCGTAAAAGCGCGTGGAGTTTCCTGTTCGCGGTTCCGATGGAGGAATCCACGTCCGGAGACGGAAGGCTAGTACGGGACCCAGAGAGAAGAAATACGGCGACCGAAACGCTAAGACCGAACCCCTGAAGCGCGTCTCCCGGAAGCGAGCGTTACTGAACGTCGATGTCCGCGGAGTCCTCGGACTTGTCGAACGTGACTTCGAGGACGCCGTTGTTGTACGTGGCCGTGGCGGAGTGTTCGTCCACCTGCGCCGGCAGTCGGACTCGTTCGTCGTACTCGCGGTGGTCGCTGGCCGCGCTGATGGTCAGTGTCTCGCCGTC
This sequence comes from Halorussus sp. MSC15.2, assembly GCF_010747475.1. Taxonomy (NCBI): domain Archaea; kingdom Methanobacteriati; phylum Methanobacteriota; class Halobacteria; order Halobacteriales; family Haladaptataceae; genus Halorussus; species Halorussus sp. MSC15.2. Next base: position 699,604 of record NZ_VSLZ01000003.1, read on the forward strand.
GCACTTCAGGTCGATGTCGGCCTTCTCGACGCCCGGGAGGTCGGCGATAACTCGCACGACCTCGTCGGATTCGTGGATATCGACGTGCGTCTCGGTACCGAACCCGGTCTGTCCGCCGCCGTTCTCGCCGCGCTCGACGCGCATGTCGAAGTCGTCGCCCATCATCTCGTTCATCATGCGCTCAATCTCCCGAAAGAGGTCGTCGAAGGGGTCGTCGCGGTCGTCTCTTCGCATGCACGACGATAGGATGCAAGCGGGCAAAAGCCTTTGGCACCCGGGTCTCGTTGCCGGACCTCGAATCCTCTATCTAACCGGCGCAAAAATATAAATGGTAATAGGTTAAATTACATAATGGATATGAGTCCGATAACCTACTAAACGGAGTCCATCCGGCGAATCGTCCCCGCTAACTAACTTGCATTATTTCGAACGCCGTACGAGACGACGGCCTCAGATGCCCATTCCGAGCGCTTCGTTCGTCGTCTCGATGCTCTCTTCGGCGTCCGCGGCGTTCGTGACCGCGCGAATCGCGTCCACGTTCTCGGGCACCACGTCGCTCTCCTGATGGATGGCCTGAAAGAGGTAGAGGTCGTCGCCTTCCATCGTAATCGACTCACCCCAGACGCAGTTCTCCCAGATGTCGCCCCGCGGGCGACCTACGTCCTGCGCGTACTCCTTCAGTTTGCCCGCACCGTCGATGTCGAAGTGTTCGGGGATGACGAACAGGCGCGACTCGCCTTCGAGTAGGTCGCGCACCTCGTCGGCGTCGGGGTCCGATTCGAGGGTGACGTTGACGCTGTGCATGTGCATCAGCGTCGCGGGCACCTTCAGGCCGAGGGTGTCGATGTCGAGGTCCGGAAAGATGGTCTGGACGTCCGGCCCGTGGTGGGACGGGAGCGTGACCGGATTCGGCACGATGTCGTTGATGGGACCGCGGCCGGTCTGGGCCGGGTCGCCGCCGCGCCGGACCAGCGTCGTGCGGACCTTCTCGACGCCGTACTCCTCGCGGAGCGGTGCGACGAGTCGCGAGAGGCCCGTCGTGTTACACGAGACGACGCGCACGTGGTCGGCACCGTTGGCGTCCGAGAAGTTCGACCGGGCGTTGAAACTGGTGTCCACGAAGTCGGCGGACTCGCCGCCCTGATACAGCGCGGGCGTGTCGTACTCGTCGTACATCTCGCTGTTCTGCTCGCCGATGCCCGAGGGACAGGCGTCCACCACCACGTCGCTGGCCTCGACCAGTTCCTCGACCATCCCGGCGAGTTCGACCCCCGCCTCGTCGAACTGGTCCACCCGGTCCTCGACGGCCGCGTAGAGCGGGAAGCCCTTCTCGACGGCCTGTTCGGCCTCGAAGTTGGGTCGCGTCTTGGCGACGCCGACGACTTCCATGTCCGGTTGCGCGCGGACCGCGTCCGCGACTCGCTTGCCGATGGTCCCGTATCCGTTGACTCCGACCCGTAGCATGTACGTGGGTTTCCGACGCCGACGCGCATAATGGTTTCGAGCCTCCTGCGCGGGAATTAACTCCATTCCGAGTAATCCTCTGTCGGCGGCCGCCCCGGTGCCGGAAGGACGGGGATACAAACAATCTCGGCGACAATCTACGACCATGACCGCTGTAATCGAAACCGAGCGCCTCACGAGAGAGGTCGGCGGCGACCGAATCGTCGATTCGGTCTCGCTGTCGGTGGACGGGGGTGACGTCCTCGGCGTACTCGGTCCCTCGGGGGCCGGGAAGTCGTCGTTCCTCCGACTGCTCAACCGACTGGACGAACCGACCGCGGGCACGGTCTACCTCGACGGGACGGATTATCGGGACGTTCCGCCGCAGGAACTTCGTCACCGCGTCGGCTACGTCCCTCAGCGGCCCGCGCTCCGTAGCGGGACCGTCCGCGAGAACGTCACCGTCGGTCCGCGATTACGGGGGGAGTCCGTGGACGACGGACAAGTCGATACCCTCCTCGACCAAGTAGACCTCTCGGGGTACGGACCGCGGAAGGTGGACGACCTCTCGGGCGGCGAAGCGCAGCGGGTCGCCATCGCTCGGAGCGTCCTGAACCGGCCGGAGGTGCTGTTGCTCGACGAACCCACGTCGAGTCTGGACGCGGCCTCCGAGACGCGAGTCGAGGAGTTGCTCGCCGACCTCCGGGACGAGTTCGGGTTGACGTACGTGCTGGTGACCCACGACCGCGAGCAGGCGAGGCGACTCGCCGACCGGGTCGCCGTCTTCGAGGACGGGCGCGTGACCGCGGCGGGGCCGGTCCGGGAGGTCGTCGCGTGAACCTCCTCGAACAGCTCCGCGACCCGGTCGTCCTGCGGGGACTCGCGCAGGTTGGGGTCGCGTCCGCACTCGCCGCGCTCGTACTCGGCATCTCGTACCTCCGGAACCTCGACCTCGAATCCGAACTGGGCCGGGCGTTCGTCAGGGGGTTCGTGCAGGTGGTCGCGATGGGCGCGTTCATCGGCGTCCTGTTCACCGTGCCGTTCGTCTGGAGCGGCGGCGTCGTCCTCGCCATGATAGTGATAGCGGCGTGGATATCGAAGGACCGGGGTGAGGGCGTTCCGGGAGTGTTCCGAGTCTCGCTCGTCAGTATCCTCTTCGGCGCGGGCGTCGTCATCACGACGATGCTCGCGGCGGGCGCGATAGAAGCGACGGTACGGAACCTCATCCCGGTCGGCGGGATGATAATCGCCAACGCGATGAAGACCAACTCGCTGGCTCTGGACCGGTTCAAGGGCGAAATCCAGTCGAACCGCGAGGAAATCGAGGCGGTCCTCTCGCTCGGCGTCCCGCCGGGGAAGGTCGTCTCCGACTACGCGACGACGAGCGTCCGGGCCTCGCTCATCCCCATGGTTGACTCGCTGAAGAGCCTCGGACTCGTCTACATCCCGGGGATGATGTCCGGGATGATTCTCGCGGGCGCGAACCCCATCTACGCCGCAGAGTACCAGTTCGTGATAATGGCGATGCTGTTCGCGGCGGGCGGACTGACGAGCATGACGAGTACGTTGCTCGTCAGCGAGTACGCCTTCACCGAGGCCGAACAGTTGAAGCCGTTCGAGGCGCCGGACGCCGGCGAGGACGAGGCGGGGGCGTCCGGCGGGTGAGTCGTGCCCGACCGTGGGAGGCGAGTTGCGGCGAGCCTTCGTTCGCTCCGCTCACGAAGACACCGACGAACAAACCGCATCCGTCGAGCCTTTCCTCACTTCGTTCGCGAAGACACCGAAAAATAAACTGCATCTTTCGAGCCTTCGTTCGCTCCGCTCACGAAGACACCGACGAACAAACCGCGTCCGTCGAGCCTTCCCTCACTTCGTTCGCGAAGACACCGAAAAATAAACCGCATCTTTCGAGCCTTCGTTCGCTCCGCTCACGAAGACAAGACCTAACCTCTCGCCGACCAATCTCCCGACCATGAGCCTCCGAGACGCGGCCGAGACCGCCATCACGCAGTGTCTCGCCCTCGAAGAGACCGAGTCGTGTTGCATCGTCACCGACGACAAGCGCGAACCCATCGGCGAGGCGCTCTACGACGTGGCCAGCGAGGTCACCGACGACGCGACCATCGTCCGGTTCCCGCCGGGCGCGTCCCACGGCGCGGAACCGCCCGCGCCGGTCTCGGCCGCGATGGCCGCCAGCGACGTGTTCCTCGCGCCGACGACCAAGAGCCTGAGCCACACCCGCGCTCGCGGAAAGGCCAACGAGGCGGGCGCTCGCGGCGCGACCCTGCCCGGCATCACCGAGGAGGTGTTCACCACCGGACTGCAGGCCGACTACGAGACCATCGCGCGACACTGCGAGGACGTGCTCGAACAGGTCGCCGACGCCGACGAGATTCGAGTCACGTCGCCCCAAGGGACCGACATCACCTTCGAACCGGGCGACCGGGAGTGGCTGGACGACACCGGCATCGTCCACGAGGCGGGCGGGTTCTCGAACCTCCCGGCGGGCGAGGTGTTCGTCAGCCCCGAGACGGCCGACGGCACCTACGTCGTGGACGGGACGATGATGCCCCACGGTCTGCTGGAGGAGGGCCAGACCCTCGAGTTCGACGTGGAGGACGGGCAGGTCACGCGCATCTCCGACGACGAAATCCGACAGAGCGTCGAGGACGCCGCGGAGGAAGTCGGCGACGCGGCCTACAACCTCGCGGAACTGGGCATCGGGACGAACGTCGCCGTCACGGAACTGGTCGGGTCCGTCCTGCTGGACGAGAAGGCGGGCGGCACGGTCCACATCGCCATCGGCGACGACGCGGGCATCGGCGGCGACACCGAGGCCCCCATCCACTTCGACGGGATTCTCCGCGAACCGACGGTTTACGCCGACGGTGAGGAAATCGACCTGCCGCAACCCTGACCGGTGGACGACGGAGCCATGGAACGCGAAATCCACGGCCGGACGGCGCGCGGCGTCGAAGTCGGTCCGGAGACGCGGTGCGCCCACTACGATACCGACCGCGACGTGGTGGCCCTGCGGTTCGCCTGCTGTGACGAGTACTACCCCTGCTTCCGGTGTCACGACGCCGCGGCGGACCACGACGCCGAGCGAGTTTCGGTAGAGAGTTCGGCGTCGGCGGTGCTGTGCGGCGTCTGCGGTGCGGAGTTGACCCCCCGCGAGTTCGTGGACGGGACCCACGAGTGCCCGGAGTGCGGGGTCGAGTTCAACCCGGGATGTGCCGACCACTACGAGCTATATTTCGATTTCGGGGAGTAGTTACGGAGCGTTCTTTCGAGGCACGTCACGAGGTGCGTCGATAGAAACGAGGCAGGTCGAGTCACGTCGTCACTCCTCGGCCGTCCGCCGAATCAGGTCGGCGAGTCGGTCGTAGAACCCGGCGTCGTACTTCGTCTCGGCGTCGATGGTCGGCCGGGCGTTGGTCTCGTTGACCACCGCGCGGTCGTCAGAGACCAGAATATCGACGCGAGGTAGTCGATGTCGAGTGCCTCGGCCGTGCGCTCGGCGAGAGTGCGGAGATTCGCCGGCAGGTCCACGCCGGTCGCCACCGCGCCGCGGTGGACGTTGTGCTTCCAGCGGTTGGGGCGCGTCTCGTCGGTCACCCCGTCGTCGGTCGAGTCCGGGAGGCGGCGCTCGACGCCGCCGACGCACTCGCCGTCCACGACCATCGCGCGGTAGTCCGTGGCCTCGGGGACGTACTCCTGAACGAGGAACGACTTATCGCCGGTGGCGCGGTAGTCGTGGACCAAATCGAGGTAGTCGGTCACGCCGAGGTAGGAGTCGGCGTCGCCGACCTTCGCCACGCCGACGCCCCGCGTCGTGGAGTTGGGCTTGACCACGACCGGCGGGTCGAACCGGTCGAAGGCCGCGAGCAGGTCGGACTCGTCGGCGGGGTTCGAGACGAGGACGGTCTCCGGAACGGGAATCCCCGCACGTTCGAGCGCCGCGATTACACCGGCCTTGTTCCGCGACGTGAGGACCGCCTCGCGGTCGTTGACCCACGGCACGTCGAGGAGCGCGTCCGCGACGCCGCCCTCCATCGCCCGCGAGGGGTAGACGAACCCCGCGTCGAACTCGTCGCTACGCCACGGCGGGTCCGACAGCGATATCGCCCGGTTCTCCGTGGGGACGTGGTGGACCGCGACGTCGCGTTCGGCCAAGGGGTCGCGCATGCGCTCGAACGTCTCCTCTCGGTAGGCGACCGCGAGGTCCAGCATACGCTACCGGAGGGAGCGCGCGGGTAAAAAGGTGGATGGACCGAGCGAATCCGAACTCGACCGGCCGGCGCTGGAGAGAGACTCGACCGACGGGACCGGCGAGCCAGCGGCTCACGGGCGAAGAACGCAGGAAAAGGCGACGAAAGACCGCTTACGCGACGAGAAGCTTCTCGCCCTTCTCGACCTTGATGCGGCACGGCGGCGAAATCTTGTTGTAGGCGCGGCGGAGCGCGTCCTTCACGACGGGCGCGTCCTCTGGCTGGCACCACGCGGTGAAGATGCGGTCGTTGCGCGGGATGCGGGCGGCCGTCCCGACGACCTTCCCGAACGCCTGACGCATCCCGTCGGAGACACGGTCCGCACCCGCGCGGTCGCCTGCTTGTTCTCCCGGATGACGTGGTGGGGGAACTTGCGGAGAATCATCTTGTAGTTCTCCGGGCCGAGTTCCTTGATGAGGTGGCGGTTGGCCGAGAGGCGCGAGGCCTCCAGCGAACCGTGACGGAGCTGACACTCCTCCTCGGTGATGAGGCTAATCTGGACGGGGTAGTCGTCCTGGTTGCTCTCGAGGTTGCCCATCTCGTGCTGTGCGATTTTGGAACCGGGGATGCCGGTGATGTACTCGCGTCGGGTGTACGGCTGCTTGCTAATCTCCCGGTACATCGAGGCGGGTTTGTCCGACATGGTTATTACTGGATTCTGAGGGTCACGCGGCGGATAAACCCTTCGATGCGAGGTAGTGCGATTCGGCGTCGTGCGGGTCCGAGACCCTCGGGAACACCTCGCACGGAGTCACTCGACCGGGACGTACGCGGCGAGTCCGGGCGGAAGTCGGTCGGCGAGCGATTCGCCGACGTCGACCAGTCGTTTCCGGAAGACGGCGTAGACGGTCGAGACCCCGAGAAACGCGAGGACGACCAGTTGCAGTCGTCCGACGTAGAGCAGGCCGGGCACCGCGAACACCGCGGCCAGCAACAGGTCCTCGGGCGCACCGTCGTAGCGAATCCATCGCCGCGGCGCGACCCACCGACCGCGGCGGTGGTCGTACACCGCCCGGTCGGAGGTGGCGAGCCACGGCCGGAGTTCCAGACCGCCGCCGAGGGCGTCGCTGGCGGAGTGAACCGCCGCGGACGCGAGGAAGACCGCCGCGGCGACGGTGGCGGCTGTCGGAGCCACGGCCGCGAGTCCGAGCGCCGGAAGCGCCAGCAGCGAGTAGTACACCGGGAAGTGGAGGTCCTTCCGGTGGTCGCCCGCGAGGTCGAGGTCCGGGAAGAGACCGCCGACCGCACCCGACGATATCGCGGCGGTAGCGAACTCGGGCGCGACGAACAGCGCCACCGCTCCGAGCGCCATCCCGAACAGGGCGTGCGTAGTCGCCATCATGGTGAGTACGGGTAGGAAGCGCGTCTATTCAAACTTGTTGTTGTCCGAAGGTCGGAATACGACGAGGGTGAGCGCCGCCAGCAGGCCGCCCTCGACGAACCCTGCACCGTGGGCGAAGACGTTAGTGAACGTCCCGTCGGCCACCGGGTCCGCCGGGAAGAGACCGAAGACCAACCAGACCAACAGCGCGAGCACGAGACCGACGTACAACAGGTCTATCCCGACCTGTCGGTAGTGGTCGTCGCCGTACGTCCGGCCGCGAGTTCGGGAAGCGATACCCGAGACGGCCAGAGCGAGACCGGCCGTGACCGCCGTCCCTTCGAGGACGGTGACGCGTCCGGCGTAAATCCAGAGCAGTTCCCCGAGCAGGAGCAGGACCGCGAACTGACCGACGAAGAAGACGGTCTCGCGCGAGTAGGTCCGCCGGAGGTGGACCGCGACCGCGACCAGCAGAAAGCCGCCGAACCCGGCCACTACGCCCGAAAACCCGCGGGAGACGGGCGAGGCGACGGGGAACCGCGTTTCGAGGAGGGCGTAGCTCGTGAGGTTGACCGCGACGGGGAGGACCACGAGGAACACCGGGAAGGTCCGGCGGAACCACGCCCGGCGGTCGGCGTGGAGACAGACGAGGTACGTGACCATCGACAGCGAGACGTAGCCGCCGACGTTGCTCAACAGGTGGCCGGTTCCGGCGTGGACGTAGGCCGCGGTGAACAGGGTGACGGGGTCGAACGCGGCGTGGTCGAACGCGAGGCGGTCGTGGACCGCGACCGGGAGCAACAACTGGACCGCGACGAGCGCGACACCGACGACTGCGATGGCCGCGAGGTCGGCCGCGATGGACGACGAGAGTAGCCGAAGGCCTCGGAGTCGGCCGACAGGTCGAACCTCGCGGAGGCGTCGCTCATTCGAAGTCGAGTTCGTGCGCGACCACCAAAAGCGTCGCCCCGGTCGCTACCCGCAAGACCGAGGGCTACCAGAACGACTAATGAAATCACGGCCGCACGGACGGTATGGTCGAGGTCAGCGAGAACCAGAGCGACACGTTCGACATCGGCGGCGAACTGACGGTCCACAGACTCGCGTACGGCGCGATGCGGTTGACCGGCGAGGACATCATCGGCAGGCCCGACGACGAGGACGAGGCCCGCGAGGTCCTCCGGCGCGCCGTCGAGATGAACGTGGACTTCGTGGACACCGCCGACTCCTACGGTCCCGGGGTCAGCGAGCGCATCATCCGCGAGGCCATCGAACCCGACGACGCGGTTGTGGGGACCAAGGCCGGACTCCTCCGGAACCGGTCGGGCGACTGGATTCCCCACGGCGGTCCCGACTACTTCCGAAATCAGGTTCTCACCAGCATCGACCGACTCGGCGTCGATAGCATCGACCTCTACCAGTTGCACACCCCCGACGTGGACGCCTCCTTCGAGGAGGCGTCCAGACGTTCGCGGAACTGAAGGACGACGGACTGGTCGACCACGTCGGCCTGAGCAACGTCAGCGTCGAGCAGTTGGACGAGGCCCGCGACGTGGTGGACGTGGCGACGGTCCAGAACGAGTACAACGTCGGCAACCGCGACCACGAGGACGTGCTGGAGGCCTGCGAGGACGCCGGAATCGGCTTTATCTCGTACTTCCCCATCGGCGGCGGCGACTTGGGCGAGAAGCGGTCGGTGCTGGAGGACGTGGCCGAGAACCACGACGCCACGCCGCGACAGGTCGCGCTGGCGTGGTTGCTCCACCACTCGCCCGTCACCATCCCGATTCCGGGCACCTCCAGCGTGGACCACCTCGAGCAGAACGTCGCCGCGTCGGCTATCGACCTCTCCGACGAGGAGATGAAGCGACTCGACGAGTAGGCGGCCTCGCTCCGGGTTTTCTCGGCATAGCACTCGCCGACGGTCGTCTACGCGCTCGCCAACGGTCGTCTGCGAGACGTTCGGGGACCGGTTCAGATGTCTCTCGAAACGTCACGTCGTCGGATGTTCGTGGATACCCGGTATCAGTCGTAACTAGTTCAGTATCGGTCGTGACGCGGCCAGTGTCAGTCGTCACGACGGCTAACGCCGTCGCTCGGCGCGAAAATAAACGAAGTAAGTTAGTTTATCTGAAAGTCCGAATCAGAGTCGCTGGACGTTGGTCGCTCGCGGACCCTTGTCAGCCTGCTCGATGTCGAACTCGATTTCCTGTCCCTCTTCGAGGTCCGGACCGCCAACGTCCTCCATGTGGAAGAAAACGTCCTCGTCCGCGTCCTCAGTTTCGATAAAGCCGTAACCGCCTGTGTCGTTGAAGAAGTCGACCGTTCCTTTCGCCATTGCGATTTGAGAGAGTACCGGCTTACGGATAAGACTTCCGAGATAGCTGGTGTCACGGACCCCTCCGGAATCGCGTCCGCCTCGCGGACGAACGCGACTTGGCGGTGGACGTCAAACTCGACCGACCGGTCGGCGACCGTCTCCGTGCCGGGGGTGAGTAATCGAGGTCGGACCGCTCGGTGCAGCAGGGACCGACGCCGATGGGGCTTTCACCGTGGCCGCAATTGGTGTTCGCGTACCTGAATCTCCCGCAGGCGCGCGGAGAGTGACACGACCAACATCAAAAGGTAAAGTGCCTCTGTTCCGGATACACTGGTATGACTGACGAGGAAATCGACGACGTCGACGAAGCAATCCTGTATGCACTTCAAGAAGACGCTCGTAACATGTCGTCCGGAGATATCGCGGAGCGGACCGACACCTCGGACAGTACCGTCCGCAAGCGCATCCAGCAGCTCGAATCCGACGACATAATCAAAGGATACAGCGCCAGCGTCGATTATCAGAAAGCGGGCTATCCGCTCCGAATGTTGCTGTACTGCACTGCTTCGATACCCGAGCGTGGTGACCGCATCACCGATATCCTCGAAATAGACGGCGTCGTATCGGTACAGGAGTTGGTCACCGGTGAACAGAACCTCCTCGTCACCGTCGTCGGCGAGTCCGACAGCGACATCACACCGGTCGCACAGAAACTCCTCGATATGGGACTCACCGTGGCCGACGAAGTCCTCGTTCGGAGCCACGAGACGACGCCCTTCGGCAGGTTCGATTCCGAAACCCACGCACAGAACGATTCCTAGTCGAGGACGCGTTTCCCGCTCGGTCGCGCGACGCATACCTGTACCGAGTCGGTCTCGTTCTCCGACGGGTCGTCCTCGACGGTGCGACAGGCCCGGCCACGGTCCGGCCTCGTCGCCCCGGAGACACGTCGGTACGGGTCGAAGTCTCCCGACCCGACTCCGCTACCGGACACCCAGAGAAACATAATGTTCTATCATTTCCGAATTGCGAACAGAGTGTGAATATAGACAGACTTAACAGACAGTCTGTTCAAAAGGTGAGGTAGAAACGACCAGAAGCGTACCCTGTGAGACCGGCCCGGGTGCCACAACGAGTCGTAGGATGGGCAGAACGATGTCAGGACACAGTTCGAAACCGACGGTCGGAGCGCTCCCGGACACGACGGTCGAATCACCGTTCGTGCCCGTTGCACTAACGTGGCTCGTGTGGTCGCTGTTCGCCGCGAGTATCGCCGTCCTAATCGCCAGATTCCGGTTCGGTGGTGCGTGGGAAATCCCCGGCCTGCTCGCCGTCGACGGCCTGACCGTTCTCATGTGGGTGGTGGTCACGTTCTTTAGCGGTGTCGTTCACAGCTACTCGCGCCGCTACATGGCCGGGAGCACCCACGAAACGAGATTCTTCGTCGCCACGTTCGGTTTCACGGCGACCGTGATGGCACTCGTCGCGGCCGACCACGTCGCACTGTTCGGGGTCCTGTGGGTGACGATGGGACTGCTGATGGCGGAACTCATCGGTACTGTCAGCGGATGGGAGCAGGCGCAGGCGGCTGCTGGGGTCGCCCGCAAGTACTTCCTCTGTAGCAGTGCCATCCTCGGTGTCGCGCTGACGGCGTTGTGGTGGACGACCGGCGCGACGACGATTTCCGGAATCGGCGCGACCGCCGACACGCTTGGTGGACCGGTCTGGCTAATCGCCGCCAGCGCGCTCGTGCTCGCGGCGATGATTCAGTCCGCGTTAATCCCCTTCCATACTTGGCTCCTCTCCTCGATGACCGCACCCACCCCGGCGTCGGCACTGATGCACGCCGGGTTCGTGAACGCAGGCGGTATCCTGCTGACCCGCTTCGGCCCGGTCATCACGGTCGACCCCGCGGTCATGCTCGCGGTGGTCGCCGTCGGCGGGGCCAGTGCCATCGGGGGGGAAGCTCCTGAAGTCGGTCCAGACCGACGTCAAGGGAAAGCTCGCCTGTTCGACGGTCGGTCAGATGGGGTTCATGATTATGCAAGTCGGTCTCGGTTTCTTCGGGGCCGCGGTCACTCACCTCGTCCTGCACGGCTTCTACAAGGCCTACCAGTTCCTCAGTTCGGGCGAACAGGTCGAACACACCGGGCCGAGCGAGACCACTAAACACACGGTAGGCCGCGTGACGAGCGCCGTCGGTGTCGTCGTGGCACTACTAACCGGACTCGGTGGCGGAGTGGTGTTCGCGGTGCTGACGGGGAAGGGGGCGAAGGTCGACAGCGGTCTCCTGTTGAACTTCTTCGTGGTCGTCACCACGCTCCACGCGGCCCGGAGCGCGATTCAGCACACCTCACTTCCGACGCTGGCCCGCTACGGGACCGTTCCGTTGGTGTTCTTCCCGGCCATCGTCGTCTACGCAGTGGTCTACGAAGCCGTCTCGGGACTGCTGACGGTCAGCACGGCAACGACCGAGCTAACGCTGCTCCACGCCATCATCGCCGTCGGCTTCGTCGCCATCTACGTCGGCATCGAGACCGGAATCCACGAACGCAGCCAGCGCCTCTACGTGGCACTGCTGAACGCCACCCAACCGTCGTCGAACACCCTATTGACTTCCACGGAGGACTACAATGAGCGTTGAATCCGCCATCCGCGACAGCATCGACGAGGCCGCGACCACTGTCGGACCCCTCTGGCCCATCCACTCGTTCGTGACGGCCAACCCCCTCTCGGGGTTCGAAGACCAGCCGTTCGGGGAGGCTGTCGAGCAGGCGGCTACTCTGTTGGGCGGCCGTGGCTACCCCAGTGCAGAGACGTTCGGTAAGGCGTTGGAACGCGGCCAGATAGACCCGGAGATTCTCGAAAGAGAACTCGCCGAGGCAGGCTACGAAGAAGACCCCGAGACGCTACTCGACCGCATAGCCGACACGGCCGACACCGAGGACGGTGACACGGACACCGCCACAGACCACGTCGACCAAGTGCTGACGAAGTGGCTGTCGGCCTTCCTCGACGAGGAGAGCGCCCACTGGTCGATGCCGAACCGCGAGGAGGGGTTCTACTCCGCCTTCCGGGGAGTGGCGGAACACGACGGTCAAATCCCCGACGAAGGACTCGTCTCCGACCTACCTGAAGCACCAATCGACACCATCGAGGCGGTCCTGGAGTCGTACCCGGAGAGCCAGTGGGTGTCCATCTTCGAGGAGCAACTGGCCGCGCTCCCGGGCTGGACCGGGTTCATCAAGCGACGCGTCGAGGACGAGGGCGTGTGGCAGTCGACGTATCCGATTTCGCTGGAAGGGTATCTCGCGGTGCGTCTGGCACTGCTAGATGCTGTCGGCGCTGACGTCGAGCCTTCGAACGATATCAACGCGAACCCGACCGACGAACTCGCTGAAGCGTTCCTTCGCGCGTGGGAAGCGACCTACCGCGACGACCTCGTCGAGGCCGTCGCAACTGAGAGTCAGTCGATGGACGACGGCGATACGTCGGGCCGCCCGGACGCCCAGTTGGTCTTCTGTATCGACACCCGCTCGGAAATCATCCGTCGTCATATCGAAGCGACGGGCGACTACGAGACCCACGGGTACGCTGGCTTCTTCGGCATCCCGATGGAGTATCAGGGATACGACGCCGACGTTGCGGTCGACGCCTGCCCCCCGATTCTCGACCCACAGCATCACATCACCGACGTTCCGACTGACGACGAGACGCGGGCGCGCCACGACCGCTTGTCCGGCATTCGCGCGGCCGCCGACGAAGTCGTCGAGACGCTGGAGGCCAACGCCGCCACCGCCTACGCCTACGTCGAGACCGCCGGAAGTGGCTACGGTCTCTCGCTCGCGGCTCGCACGCTCGTCCCCGGACGCGTCCGCGACCTGTTCGACGCCGCCACCGAGCTAGTTCCCGACCATCACGAGTTCTGTGAGCCGTCGGTCACCCACCGAGACACCTACTCCGGCGACCTGCCGGTGGGGCTGACCCACGACGAGAAGGTCGAGTACGCCGCGACCGCCTTCGAGTTGATGGGCTGGGACGAGTTCGGTCGCTTGGTCGTCTTCACGGGCCACGCTAGCGAGACGGCAAACAACCCGTACGATTCGAGTTTGGACTGTGGTGCCTGTGCCGGCAACCCCGGTGGCCCGAGTGCCCGCGTACTTGCGACGATTTGTAACGACGAGGCTGTCAAGACTGAACTCCGCGACCGCGGGTTCGACATCCCCGAGGATACGGTTTTCCTCGGTGGCCAGCACAACACCACGACCGACGAAGTAGAACTGTTCGCGGACGACGTGCCCGAGAGCCACGCGGACGACCTCGACCGATTGCGCAGGGACCTCGCGAAGGCTCGAGAGAACGCGACTGCCGAGCGCGCCGAGTCGATGGGGACCGACGGCTCGATAGGCGTCGGCGAGACGGAACGCCGCGCCGCCGACTGGGCCGAAACGCGTCCCGAGTGGGGGCTGGCAGGTAACGCCGGCTTCGTCGTCGGTCCACGCGAACTGACGAGCGATTTCGACCTCGACGGTCGCGTGTTCCTCCACTCCTACGACTGGTCGACTGACCCCGACGGTGACGCACTCGAAGCGATTCTCACCGGTCCGATGGTCGTCACCCAGTGGATTAACAACCAGTACTACTTTTCGGCGGTCGACAACGCCGTCTACGGGAGCGGGTCGAAGGTGACCCAGAACCCAGTCGGTAACGTCGGCGTCTATCAGGGCAACGGCGGTGATTTGATGACGGGGCTTCCGCTCCAGTCGCTGATGGCCGCAGACGACGAACCCTACCACCAGCCGCTCCGCCTCTCGACGGTCGTCCACGCGCCGGTCGAACGCGTCGCCGGCGTCCTGACCGACCACGAAGAGTTGACCGAACTGCTGGACAACGACTGGCTATCACTGACAGTCGTCGATCCCACGCAGGACCACCGCGCCTTCCACTACGAGGAGGACTTGGAGTGGACGCCAGTGTCCGAACAGGCCGAGGCATACTCGGAGATGCCGACCGCTCTCGCTGTCACAGACGATTAGCCGACTGCGACGCGGACTCGGCGCGCGACGGGAGCGGCGGCACCTGCGGGACCGCGGTGCCGTGAACGAGACGCGCCGAACCGAGAGGTTCGGCGACCTCGACCCGGCGAAGTGCCAGACGCTCTGCTGTCTGGAGTGGGGCAGTCGCCTGAAGACGGTGTTCGTCGGCGACGAGTGAAACCGAGTTCGGACGAGCGAGAGCGACCTACTCCGCGTGGGGGACGACCTCGTCGAGGAGGTACTGGAGGAAGTCGGCGGTGTCGAACTCGCTCGGCCGGTACACCTCGACGTACCCGCTCTCGGCCGCGGTCATCTTGAGCGACCGGTCGCCGTAGGAGCAGTCGAGACCGAGTTGGTTGAACTCGGCGCCGTCGAGCAGTCCGGCGGTCCGGTCGTCGGCGAGCAGGTCGGTCCCGTGGAGGACCCCGTTCTCGCAGTTCCCGTCGGTGTCGTAGAACCCGGCCCGCCACGGTTCGGCGTCGGTCTGGCCGTCGAGGAACGCCGACAGGTCGAGGGTCGCCCGCTCGATGTCGGCCTTCGTGTCGTGGCTCACGAGGTCGAACGCGAAGGTGCCCTCACCGCTTCCGGCGACGACGAACTCGCCCGGGACGCCGACCAGTTCCGTCGTGCGGACTTCGGTTCCGGGGGTCTCCTCGATTCGGACCTCGCCGAAGCCGAGTTCGGCCGTGGTCCTGTCCACCTCGCGCTCGACCGCCGCGCGACCCTCGAACGCGACCTCACCCGACGGGAGCGAGAAGACCCGCCGAACGTCAAGCACGCGCTCCAGTTCCCTGTCGCCGCTCTCGACCGTGTCTGAGAACGAGTCCACGACCTCGAAATCGTCGTGGACGATACCGAGTACGCCTGCTTTCATGTGCGAGCGGTTCACAGAGGCGGTAGTTAGTTCGTTCGGCTTCGGAGGAGTAGGGAACAATGAGAGATTCAGCGAGAGGAGTCGGACCGAGGGAGGCTACCCTTCCATCCCGCTGAACGAGAGACCGCCCTCGATGTAGCGCTGGGCGAACAGGTAGACCAGCATGATGGGCGAGGCGAACGTCAGCGCGAACGCCGAGAAGCGCGCCCACGGCACCGAGTACTCCGAGACCAGCGAGAACAGGCCGACCGGAAGGGTGTAGTTCTCGGTCCCGAGCAGGGTCTGGGCCACGACGAACTCGGTCCATCCCGTGAGGAAGGTGAAGATGAACACGGTCGCCAGTCCCGCCTTCGACAGCGGGAGGATGACCTCGACGACCACTCGCCACGCGGGCGCGCCGTCAACGACCGCGGCCTCCTCGTAGGAGACGGGGATGCCGTCCATGTAGGTCTTCAGCAGCCACGTGTTGAACGGGACGGCCGTCGCCGCGTAGTAGACCGACAGCGCGAGTTTGCTGTCGTTGAGGCCGACCTGCACGAACACGGTGTAGAGACCGATGAGCAACGCGATGCCCAGTCCGCCGCCGACCTGCGTGAGCAGGACGTAGCCGAACAGAATCTTCCGACGACCGACGAACTTCCGACGCGAGAGCGCGTACGCGCCGGGCACGACCAGACACATCGAGAGGATGACCGTCGGAATAGCCACCGTGAGGCTGTTCCAGAAGAACTTCTTGAAGTCCGAGGGGTTGTCCACGCCGTACGCCGACGCGTCGAGGAACGTGAGTTGGGGCGTGTCGAACACCAGCGCCGACTCGGTGAACGGGATGGCCAGTCCGATGCGATAGCTCGGCACGATGAGGTCGCCCAGCACCCAGACGAACGGTTGTATCGAGGGTTGCTCGGGGAACAACCGCAGGCCGTCCACGGAGTGTATCGACCCGCCGGACCCCGACAGCGCCGAGATGAGTATCCAGTAGATGGGGAACAGGAGCGCGAGGACGACGACCAGCGCGCCCGCCGTGAGGCCGAGGGTCTTCAGCGGTCGAACGGGCGAGATGTCGCCCGCCAGCACGCCCTCGGCGGTGTAGCGCGCCTCGCGGTAGGTGTCGACCGGCGCTGTCGCCAGTCCGACCGCGTCGTCCTTGACGTTCCGGACGACGGAGCGAAGCAGACTCACGCGTCGCTCACCCCGTCGGCGAGTTTGCCGCGCTTGACGTTCAGCCACATGAACACGCCGATGAACGCGATGGCGACGAGGCTAATCGCGGCACCCTGTCCGTACTGGAAGTAGGTGAACGCCTCGCGGTAGCCGTAGACGACCATGAGTTCGTTCGCGCGCGCCGGGCCGCCCTGATTGAACACGTACGGGATGAGGAACTGCTGGAACGAGGCGGCGGCCGTGAGGATGGACGCGAACAGCACCGGGCGCTTGATGGACGGCAGCGTGACGTGGAGGAACCGCGCGAAGTAGCCCGCGCCGTCCACCTTCGCGGCCTCGTGGAGTTCCTCCGAGACGTCCTGCAGCGCGCTCACGGTGATGATGACCATGAACGGGTACGCCAGCCACGCCTCCGTGACGTTGTACGCGAGGAACGCCATCCAGCGGTCGCTCAGCCACGACACCGACGAGAAGCCCAGCGCGCCGAGGACCTGATTCGCCAGTCCGAACTCGGCCGAACTGAAGATGCCCCGCCACACCGTGATGGTGAAGATGGCGGGCAGGCCCATCGGGATGATGATGAGCGAGCGCATCAGTCGCTTTCCCCGGACCCGGTCGCCGGTGACGATGAGCGCGACGCCGATGCTCAGGGTTATCTTCAGCGTGACGCTCGTGGCGACGAACAGCCACGTGACGCCGAACGAGTTCCAGAAGTTCGGGTCGGTCAGCACCGTGACGTAGTTCCGGACGCCGACGAACGCCGCCTCCCCGAAGGTCAGCACCGACAGCGCGCCCTCGCCCGCGAACAGGTTCGACGGTTCGGCGTTCGTGAACGAGATGCCCAGCAGGTAGAGGATGGGGAACAGCATGAACGCCGAGAAGACGAACAGTCCCGGGAGGACGAGCAACAGCGACGCGTCTTCTCGTTCGAGAAACGGCACGTCCTCGACGCGCCGGGCGACGCGAGAGGCAGTACTCATAGGTTCGGTCTACTCCCAGTTTTCTCGGGCGGTTTTCTCGGCCTGTTTCATCGACTCCTCGACGCCCGCGTCCCCGTTGAACACCTTCGTGAGCGCGTCTCTGAGCGGTTGCCACACCTTCCCCATCTTCGGGTGGGTCGGCATCGGGACGCCCTGCGAGACGGTCTGGGAGAACGCCTGCACGTCGTCGGGCAGGACGTCGCTCCCGCTGAGGCTCTCCAAGACCGGGATGCTTCCCTGATTCTTCGCGGCCTTCTGGAGCAGGTCTTCGTTGGTGGTGTACCACTCGACGAACGACTGCGCCGCAGCGGTGTCGGCGTTGTCCTCGCCCATGGCCTTCGCGAAGTACCACATCTGGATACCCGTGAGCGGCCGGACCTCGCCGCCCTCCGGCGAGGGGAGCTTCGCGACGCCGAAGTCGACGCCCTTCTCCTTCAGCGTGGTGAGGTACCACGGTCCGTTGATGGCGAACGCCGCGTTACCCTCCGAGAACGGGGCGGCCTGCGCCTCGTAGCTGGGGTCGTTCGGCATGAACGGCTTGAAGTTGTCGAGCGCGAACTGGATGCCCTTCACGGTCTCGGATTGGGTCAGACCGAGCATCGGGTCCTTCTCGGGGTCGAAGTAGTAGCCGCCGAACGACTGCGCCCACGCGCTGACGAAGTAGGGGTTGAACGGGTAGCTCAGGCCGTAGGTGTTGTTCTCGGGGTCGTGGTGTTCGTCCATCACCGACTTCATGTCGGCGACGGTCTCGGGCGCTTCGTCCACTAACTCCTTGTTGTAGACGAGCGACACCGTCTCAGCGGCGTACGGGAGTCCGACCACGTTCCCCTCGAACTGGACGGCCTCGGCCGCGGCGTCGGTGAAGGTTCCGAGGTCCACGTTCAGTTGGTCGCTCCGGTCGGTGACGAACCCGCGCTGGTAGTAGTCGCCCACCCAGTCGTGCGCCCAGTCGAACAACTGCGGTCCCTGTCCGGCCGG
Organism: Halorussus sp. MSC15.2; assembly: GCF_010747475.1. Lineage (NCBI taxonomy): Archaea > Methanobacteriati > Methanobacteriota > Halobacteria > Halobacteriales > Haladaptataceae > Halorussus > Halorussus sp. MSC15.2. The sequence continues at coordinate 717,988 of NZ_VSLZ01000003.1, forward strand.
AATCGCGCTCGTGGTCTTCTTCTTCAGGTCCGAGACGTCCGACCCTTCGATGGTGTGCTTGGAGTCGTCGTTGAACTGTTTCAACGCGTCCTTGCGGGCCTGTAGCTCCGTGTCCTGCAGGCGGTACCACGCTTTCGCGGTCCCCGCGGGACCGGACTCGGTGGTCGTCTCGGAGTCGCCCCCGGCAGTGGTCTCGTCGCCGCCGTCGCCGGACGTCGTCGTCTCGTTCTGTTCCTGAACGCTCGCGCAGCCCGCGAGACCACCGATAATGCCCGTCACACCGATGCTCTTGAGGGCTTTTCTGCGATTCATTGTCATGGGGTGAATAAGTGTTGAATTAGTTGTTCATAACTTAAAGCCTTGGGTTTCCACATGGTCTTTCACGCGAGACGTCCGCTTCGTGAGACCGCCACCGACCGCCGATAACCGTCGTTTCGTACTCTCCGTCGCGTCGTACACGGTAAAACCGTCGGTCTTACTCGGGCGGCGACTCGAACGACCGGACGGCCCGTGCCGAAACAACGACGAAATATTGCGTCACACATTCATCGAAGAGGACAAGAACTAAACCGTGGGGAACGTACGCACGGAGAAGGATGGCGACAGTAACGCTGGACGACCTCAGAAAGGAGTACACTAACGGGCAGATAGTGGCCGTGGAGGACATCGACTTGGACGTGGACGACGGGGAGTTCGTCACCGTGGTCGGCCCGTCGGGGTGCGGGAAATCTACTACCCTGCGGATGATTGCGGGACTCGAACGCCCGACCTCGGGCCGCATCTCGATAGGCGGAGAGGACGTGACCGACGTCCACGCCCGCAAGCGCGACGTGGCGATGGTGTTCCAGAACTACGCGCTCTACCCCCACAAGACGGTCGAACAGAACATGGCGTTCGGTCTCCGGATGAGCACCGACCTCTCGAAGGACGAGCGCCGCGAGACGGTGCGCGAGACGGCCGAGATGATGGGCATCGAGGACCTGCTGGACAAGAAACCCGACGAACTCTCGGGCGGCCAGAAACAGCGCGTCGCGCTGGGCCGGGCCATCGTGCGCGACCCGGACGTGTTCCTGTTCGACGAACCGCTGTCGAACCTCGACGCCAAACTCCGGACGACGATGCGCACCGAGATTCAGCGACTCCAGAACGAACTCGGGACGACGTCGGTCTACGTGACCCACGACCAAGAGGAGGCGATGACGATGGGCGACCGCATCGTCATCCTGAACGGCGGCGAACTCCAGCAGACCGGGGTTCCCAAGGAGGTGTACGACGACCCGGCCAACGAGTTCGTCGGCGGGTTCATCGGGTCGCCGAGCATGAACTTCCTGACGGTGCGCGTCGAGGACGACGGCGCGACGACCCGACTCCTCGGCGAGGACGGGTTCGACTACGAACTCACCGACGAGCACCTGCGGGACGCGGTCGGGGGTCGCGACCGCGTCCGACTCGGCATCCGGCCCGAGGACGTGTCAGTCGCCGGACCGGGCCGCAACGCCGTCGAGACCACGGTCGAGGTCATCGAACCCGTCGGGTCGGACAACTACCTCCACCTCGGCGTCGGCGAGGACTTCATCGCGCGAGTCGCCTCCGACGTGGAACCGGAGCAGGGCGAGTCGATTCACGTCGCGTTCGACGCGTCGGACCTCCACTTCTTCGACGCCGACGACGGCGAGTCGCTGCTGTACGAGACCGAGCAGTCGGCGGCCCCGACGGTCTGAGCGACGCGGTGACGCGGAGAAACTGAACGCGAACTATCTCTTCTTCTGCAATCGCCGTCTCTCGGAGAGGACCTACTCTTCGGGGACCGCGGCCGGTTCCTCCACCGACGCGTCGCGCTGGTCCAACAGTGCGAGCGTCGTCGTCCGAAGCGCGTGGGGCCACCCCAGCGGCGTAGCGCTGTCGGGCGTCCCGTCGTCGAACACCTGCTCGGGGAGCAGCGCCCCGTCCGGACAGAGAACACCACCGGGGAGGACGAGTCCGAGCAAATCGCGGGCCGTGGCCGCGAACTCCTCGGCGCGGGGGTCGCCGCGGTCGTCCAGCAGCGCCGCGAGGTTCGCGCAGGCGAACGCGCCCCACGCGGTCGAGACGGTCCATATCTTCTCGTCGTCCTGCGAGCGCGCCCGCCAGTCGTCGCCCTCGTAGCGCGCGAGACCGCGCACCGAACTCTCCGCCGGGTCGCGGTGGAGTTCGTCCACGACCGTGCGGACGTGCGAGACCAACCGGTCGAGGCGGCGGTCGTCCACCTCGCTCACGCGGGCGTACGCGAGGTGCGCGCTCGCCAGCGCGAGCGACCCCGAGTCACACCGCGGGTCCACGTCGCCCGGTTCGAGTCGGTCGGGCGAGTCGTCGCCGTCGGTCTCGGCGACGAGTCGGTAACCGTAGATGTCGCGCTCGGGGACCCAGAGGTCGTCGAGCGCCTCGTAGACGCGGTCGGCCTGCTCGGCGGCGCGGTCGGGCAGGTCGGCCGCGCTCTCGGGGAGGTCACCGTCGGCGGCGGCGACCGCGGCGTACGCTTCGAGGAACGTCGCGGCGGTGTGGGCGAACCGGCCCGTGGCGTCCTCCCACGCGTTCTGGCAGGCCACCGGCAGGCCGTCGGACTCGACGGTCCGGTCGAGTCCGTCGAGCGCGTCCGCGAGCGTCCCGGTCGTCCTGTCGGCGAGGTCGTCGTCGAGTTCGGGGAGCGCGTCCGCGAGGAACGCGACGACGCTGGCGGTCTGGTCGGCCTGATACTCGCTGAAGTCGGTGTCGCCGCCGACCGCGAGGTGGCTGTTGGCCCACCCCGGCGCGAGGGTGCGGTTCCGGGGCCAGACGCGGTGGGGCCACGTCCCGTCGGCGAGTTGGGTCTCGCAGTAGCTCTCGGCGCTCCGGGCGTGCCAGTCGTCGAGTCCGAGGTCGAACTGGCGGTCGGCGCGCAGGAGGAATCGCGATATCTCGGCGTCGTCGCGGAACCACGTGTAGCCGTACCCGCCCGAGTGAGCGTAGTAGGGGTCGAACTCCGGTCCGGCGATGCGGAGACCGGTCGGGGCCGACAGCATGCCGACCACCCGGAGGTCGGCCGCCACCGCGTCGCGCCGGGGCAGGTCGTCCGGGGTCCGGGGCGCGCGCTCGCGGGCGGCCCGCTTCAGGGCCTCCGCGCCGTCGTACTCGGCGACTACGTCGTCGAGTCGGTCGAGCGCCGCCTCGCGGTCGGTCCGGGTCGCGTCGGTCAGGAGCGTCACGAGCGTCGCCGTGCCGTCCTCGAAGGGGAGTTCGCAGAGCAGGTCGCCGCTCAGACTCGCCTCCTCCCGGCGACCGGCCTCCTCGGCCAGCGGTCGCTCGACGGGGTCGGCGTCGAGCAGTCGCGCGAAGTCGGCGGGGACGCACCCCCGCGCGGCGTCGAACCCGGTCGCGCTGGCCACGTAGTCGTGTTCGGCGTCGTGGTAGAGTTCGACGGCGTCGGCGTGGCGGAGTTGCGCGACGCCGGTATCGCGGCCGTCGGGTCCGAAACCGAGGAACCCGACCAGCGTTTCAGCGTCTGCATCCTCGTGTTCTTCTGGGTTCTCCCGTTCGTCTGCATCCTCGTGTTCTTCTGGGTTCTCCCGTTCGACGTGAGTCACGTGCGCGCGCCCGAGCGTGAGGTCGTACTGAGTGAGGGTCTCGCCCCCGGCGTCGTCGGGTAGTCGGTGTTCGGTGACGACGAGCGTCGTGTCGCCCGCGTACGACTGGGAGACCGTCTCGCAGTCGTCGAACCACAGTAGGTCGCCGTCGCGACGGACACCGAGTCGGGACGTGTCCAGTCCGTTGCGCCCCGTGAGCGGCGAACCGAAGTCGCGGGGGCCGCCGTCGCGGTCCACGTGGACCAATCGGCCGTCCCCGTCTGCGGGGGTGAACCCGGAGAACCGTCCGGTCGTCGTCCGACGCTCGCCGGGGAAGTGCGTGTCGTGGCCCTCGTGACGTTTGAAATCGTCGAGAGCGTCGCGGAGTTGCATTGGCGGAACGAACGTGGCGGCTTCGTTAATAACCTTTGGTGTAATTGTTGTTCACAGATACACACGTAACGGAACAGTGAAGTGCGTCGGCCCGGCCGGTTGGCGTATGCACGAACCCGGCCCACCCAGATTCGCTCACGTCGGGGAGTCCGTCGAACTCGCTCCCCGCCGCCCGGACGCCGACGGTCGATTCTCGTGGCGCGTCCGTGACCGACCCGACGACAGCGATGCCGGCGTCGGCGACGGCGCGGTCGTCCACCTCGAACCGGACGTTCCCGGCGTCTACGCGCTCGAACTGGACGCCCCCGACGGGACCCACCGCCAGACCGTCCGGGCGTTCCCCGACCCCCGGCAGGCAGTCGAGTTCCGCGCGCCGATAGCCGACCTCCCGCTCCCGGCAGAGGACATCGAGACCGTTTCGCTCACCGGTCCATTCAACGAGTACACGCTCGGCCGCGACAGGATGGTCCGCGACGGCGACAGTTACGTCGCGGAATTCGAACTCCCGCCGGGCGACCACGAGGGCATCTGCGTCGTCAACGACGACTTCGAGCACTCTCACACCGTCGAGGTCTCGGTCCCCGGTCCCGGGCGTCCCCGCGTCCACCTCGACGCGAACGTCGAGGGCGAGATGCTCGTCGTGACCGCGAACGCCGAGGCCGCCCCGGACGGGAGCGACCCGGAGGTGGAGTTCTGGTTGGACGACCGCGACGACCTCGCCGAGTCGGCCGCGACACGGGACGGGAGCGAACTCCGCGTGCCGGTCGCGGACCTGCCCGAACGCGCCCGCGTCCACGCCGTCGCGGTCGCCGAGCGCCACAGCGTCGCCGACACGGTGGTCGTCGAACGACCGGACGGGGCGGAAGCCGCGGGCGAGACGGAAGACCCGGCCGACGCGGCAGAGACGGGCGACTCGGCGCATCCGACCGACGTGACCGTCTCGCGGCCCAACGACCCGCCGGAGTGGGCGCGCCACGCCACGGTCTACCAGATATTCGTCCGGCGGTTCACGGGCGAGACCGTCGAGACGACGTTCGAGGAGATAGAGCGCCGGGTGGCGTACCTCGAATCGCTCGACGTGGACTGCCTCTGGCTCACCCCCGTCGTGGAGAGTCCCACCGACCACGGCTACCACGTCACCGACTACTTCGACACCGCCACCGACCTCGGCACCCGCGAGGAGTTCGAGTCGCTGGTCGAACGCCTCCGAGAGGCCGGAATCCGAGTCGTATTCGACCTCGTAGTCAACCACACCTCGCGGGACCACCCCGCGTTCCAGATGCACTCGGCGGGCGTGCCCGAGTACGCCGACCACTACGAGCGCGTCCCCGCCGACCCCGCCGAGACCGACCGCGACGCCACCGACACCCTCGACGTGGACTGGGCGGGCGAGGGCGCGCCAGCCTACTACTTCAACTGGACCCGCATCCCCAACCTCAACTACGACTCGCTGGCGGTCCGGTCGTGGATGCTCGACGTGGTGGACGAGTGGGCACCGCTGGTGGACGGGTTCCGCGCCGACGTGGCGTGGGGCGTCTCGCACGGCTTCTGGAAGGAGGTTCGCGACCGGGTGAAGTCCGAAGACTCGGAGTTCTTCCTGCTGGACGAGACCATCCCGCGGGACCCCCAGTTCCACGAGAACGAGTTCGACGCTCACTACGACACCGCGCTCTACGGCGCGCTCCGCGACATCGGCGGGGGCGAGGCCTCCGCCGACGCGCTGTTCGACGCGCTCGAAGCGAACCGCCGCGAGGGGTTCCCCGAGTCGTCGCTGTTGCTCCGCTACGTCGAGAACCACGACGAGACGCGCTACCTCGACGAGTGCGGCCGCGCGGCGCTCCCGGCGGCCGCGGCCGCGACGTTCACCCTGCCGGGCGCGCCCATGATTTACTACGGGCAGGAACGGGGCGTCGCCGAACAGCGCGGCGAGATGAAGTGGTACGACGGCGATTCGGCCCTCACCGAGTTCCACCGTCGGCTCTCGCGCCTCCGCGGCGAGCGGTCGGTCCTGCGAACGGGCGACGTCGAGCGCGTCGAGTGGGAGTGTCCCGACCGACCGGGCGACGACCGGACGGTCGCCTACGCCCGCGACGACGGCGAGTCGCGGGTGGTCGTCGTCCTCAACTTCGGCGAGGAACCGCGCGAGGTCGCGGTCGGCGAGGCCGCGGGCGAGACGGACCTGTTGACCGAGTCCGTCGTGGTCGGAGACGGCGTCGAGACCGGCGACCGAACGACGGTCGAAGTCGCCGACGCCGTGGTCCTCGAAAGCGAGGTCTGAGCGAAGGTGAGCGAACGAGCGAGGACCGGGCGCTGAACCCGGGTAGTCGCGTCAGACGCGGCGCTTAAGTGGCGTCCCCGGCCAACTGTGAACGATGGACGACCCGACGCTCTCTCGACTGCTCCGGGAGTTCGGCTTCTCGGACAAGGAGATAGACATCTATCTGACGGTACTCGACCACGGCGAGGCGAAGGCCAGCGTCGTCGCCGACGACGCGGGCGTCTCCAAGCGGTACGTCTACAGCGTCAGCGAGGACTTGGCGGAGCGAGGTTTCGTCTCGGTCAACGACCACTCGGTCCCGACGACAATCAGGGCCGTCCCGCCCGAGGAGGTCGTGGACGCGCTCACCGACACCGCCGAGCAGATGCGACCCGCGCTCGAATCCCGGTACTCGCGGGTCGCGCCCCAGTCCGACGAGTTCGAGGTCATCAAGGCCCGCGTGACCGTCCTCAAGCGCATCACCGCGCTCATCCGGGAGACCGACGAGGAGGTCACGTTGTCGGTTCCCCACGACCACCTCTCGGAGGTGGCCGACGAGTTGCGCGACGCGGTGGACCGCGGCGTCCTCGTCCTGCTGGTCGTCACGGGGGCCGACCCCGGCGCGGACCTCGGACTCGACGGTCTCGCCACGGTCGCCCGCGCGTGGGAGGAGTCGATGCCCACGATGATTACCGCGGACCGAACCCGGAGCATCGTCGCCCCGCCCGAGATGATAGCGCGGTCGAACAGCGGCGAACGCGCCATCGCGTTCACCCAGCGTCAACTCGCCCCGGTCATGATAGGCTCGTTCTTCGGCAACTACTGGCCGATGGCCGAACAGGTGTACGTCGCCGACCCCCACGACCTGCCCGAGACGTACGACGACTTCCGGCAGGCGGTCCTGCAGGCGACGCTCCACCTCCGGACGGGGAGGGAACTGGTCGCGACCGTCCGCGGGCAACCGACCGACGGCGACGACGGTCCGGGCGAAATCGAAGGGCAGGTCGTCGCGGTGCGGCAGGGACTGGTCGAACCCGCGAACAACTCCTTCCCGGTGGAGGCCGCGCTAGTGGTCGAGACCGGGGCCGGACGCTACAGCGTCGGCGGGGACGGCGCGTTCGTCGAAGACTACGAGGCGTCGGAAGTAGTGCTGGACTTCGCGGAGCAGTAAGACGGAGGGCGGCGCGACCGCCGTAGAGAACGGCCGGGACGCGAGTTCAGTCCGAGTACGCGCTCTCGAACGGGTCCGGCGGCAACAGCAGGTCCTCCAGTTCCGGCATGTGCTTGATGTTGTAGACGACCGTCAGTTCGGCGGTGACGGGCATCCCGTTACAGGACAACCGGATACCGCGCTCCATCAGTTCGGAGGGAAGGACGTGGCTGGCGGGCATCGACAGTTCGCCGTCCAGCAGCATGACAGCGCAGTTGGCGCACGCCCCGCCGCGGCAGGCGAAGGGCCACGCGTGCTCGTGGTCCTCGGCCGCTTCGAGCAGCGACTGGCCGGGTTGGACTTCGAACTGGCCGTAGTCCACCTCGTCGAGGTCCTCGGCCGCCGCCTTCCGGAGCAGGTCCTCGTCGTCGGTCTCCCACCCGAAGTCGGTGAGAACGTCGTAGTTGAGATACGTAACCTCCGAGGCGACCTTCGGGTCTCGCGCTCGGTTCCGTGTCTGGTCCCGGTTCCGCGCGCGGTTCGGGTCCCGGTTCCGCGCTCGGCCGCGGTCCTGCGCCGAGTCGTGGTTCTCCGCCGAACCCGGACTCGGCGCTCGGTCGCCCTCGGTAGTCGTTTCGTCCGGTCGATAGCCCGCCTTGATTCTCTCGTAGGCCGTCCTGACCGCCTGAAACTCCGCGACCGACCCGCCTTGGTCCGGGTGGGCCTCCTTCACCCGCTCCCTGTAGGCCTGTTCGATTTCGGCGTCGTCGGCGTCGGAGTCGATACGTAACACGTCGAACGGGGACTCCATCACCCTCTGCTAGCGAAATCCGAGGTAAAAACCTTGGCTCGGGACGTAGTCCGGCCGCCTTCCCGAACGAGATGGGGCGTCCGCGGCGATGAACTACAAGGGCGCAGGGACCGAATTGCCCGTATGGAGCAATCCAAGAGCGTCAGTGAGCGTAGCCGACTCGTCCGCACGATTCTCGCCGCCGGTCTGGCGGTCGCCGCAATTCGCTCGCTTCAGCGGGGGAAGCGTCTGAGCGGGGCGCTGGCGGGCGTCGGCGCGCTGGCACTCGGATATGGGGCGACGGCCGAGTCCGGGGAACTGTCCGAGACGCTCGGTATCGGAGAGACCGGCGAGGAGGCGCAACTCCGCTGTGCGGTCTGCGGCCAACCTATCCGACCGGGAGAGCGCCGCGGGCCGAACGAGAACAACGAAATCGTCCACGAGACCTGCATGGAAGCGGCGAAGTGAGCGGTGGGTTCGGAGTTGTCGGACCGCGAGGTCGAACCCATCCGCGGTAGAGATTCGCGGCCGACAGTTTACTCGTTACGCTCGTTCGTGCTGTCAGCCACAGAAACATGCCGCCTTCCGGACCCCTAGTAAGAAAATCATGAATTTTTCGTCACTCTGTAAACGAGAGGGAATCGATTAGACGGAGGAATTGCAAGACGAGCGTAGATGACGAAGACACCCCCATCTGAGGAACTTCTCGGTCTACTGCGCCAGATGGACCCCCACGAATTCGAGAAGTTGGTAGCTGAGTTGTGGCGGCAACTAGGATACTCCGCAACCGTGAGACAGCGAAGTCGAGATAGAGGAATTGACGTGATAGCGACCAGAGAGTCGCCAGTTAAGGAAAAGCACGTGATTCAGGCCAAGAGGTACGCGGAGGACAACAAAATCGGGAGTCAAGAAGTGCGAAACTACGCCACGCTTTACCAGCAGGTCACCGACGCCGACAAAGTGATACTCGTCACCACTAGCGAGCTAACCACAGAGGCTAGGCGGCTAGCCAAGGACCTAAACGTCCAATTTATGTCCGGTGAGGAGTTGTGTGACAAGATACGCGAGTCCGGAACCGACGTGGAGAAGTACCTCCCGATTGGCGAGAATCAGCCATCGCAGACCACCTCCACACAGTCACTGTCGGACCAATCTGACTCGAAGAAAGAAGAAGCTTCTTCGGGGTCTC